>NZ_FWFO01000002.1:0-300000 GCF_900172225.1 Falsiruegeria litorea R37 | reverse complement strand
ACCCCATCTGATTGGTGCGCCTGAACCGTCCACCTTCAGCGGCCCGGTTCCAACCGAAATTGGCGCGCTTTTTGCCGCCCGCGCCTTTGGCGTCGGCATGGCCGCCTGGGCGCTGCTAGGGACTTTTGCCGGTTACTTCTGGCAATCCGAAGGTGCCCGCGCCGAAGCAACGGCCTGATCCTCGCTTCATCGGACCCTGCCGAGATTGACTTGGCGGGGTTTTTCTTTGTCTTTTTCTGAGGATGGAACATGTCCCGATCCCTCGCTCTTTTTGCCATCGGCCTGGTGTTTGGTGGCGGCGCCGGGTTTGTCATTGCCGCGGGCAATGGCATCACCTTTGACGGTCACGATCACGGCGATCCGGCGCATCACGGCGCTGATGCGACTGAGACCATGACGCACGACCACTCGACACCGGTGAATATTGCAGCAGGCAGCGACGCGCCGTCGGTCAGCATCGAAGCCTTCAAGGACCCGATGTCCGGCTGGAACCTGAAAGTTACGCCTGCGAATTTCACCTTTTCGCCCGAGAATGCGTCGCGGGCAGATGTGCCGGGCGAAGGACACGCCCATGTCTACGCCAACGGCGACAAACTGGGGCGGCTCTATGGCAACTGGTATCACCTGACAAACCTTCCCAAGGGCGAGGTAGAGATCAAAGTGTCCCTGAACGCCAACAGCCACAGCCCGTTGATGGTGGATTCGGTTCCGGTCGAGGCGACCACGGTCATACAAGTCGACTGATTGCGACAACGGCGCCTGGAGCACTCCCGCCCGTCGTCAATGTTTCTGACGAAACACCTCCTCCCGTTGGGCCGGGCCTCGCTGCGCTCGGCATTTTGGTGTATTTGGCGGTCCCGGCGCTCCAAGCGTAACCGCGCCGGGCGTTGCCCGGCGCCCGGCCCAAGGCCGCTAGCGGTGCTGGCGCAGCAGGATCGCTCGGGGGCGGGAGCCTCCCCCTCTTGGCGTACGATAGATAAAGGCGGGAACGCCGCAGGTATCAAAGGGCGGGTATCCGTGCCCTCAGGCATAGGCGCAGTCGGCCGCATGGGCGGGCGTCTTCGATCCAGCCACCGGGGCTGTCCAAATAGGTCTGACAGGTGGCTGCGACGTCCCTCGCATCCTCGATCAGCGTCAGTCCGGCAAAGACATAGCTCGCCCTCCCTTCACCTTGCAGGCTGATCGACACCGGGTGCGCGCAGGCGCTGAAGCATTCGTGGTCCAACAGCTCCACCCGGTCCTGCAAACCAGCCTCTCGAAGCGCTTGCGCAATCGCGTCGCGCTCGGCAGGGCGATCACGATCGCCGCTGCATGTCGTACACAAGCGCAGGGTCATCTGCTGCGCCGCCGCCGCCTTTGTCACATCGACACCTCGATCAACCGCGGGCCTGGCGCGGCAAAGGCATCCTCCAGCGCGTCCGAAAACCCCTCGGCGCTGTCAACCCGCACACCGTCTACCCCCATGGCACGGGCCTGTGCGATCCAGTCGATCCGGGGGCGATCCAGCGTCAGCATGTCGATGGCCCGGGGCCCTGGGTTCTGCACACCTACGTTGGTCAACTCGCCCCGCAAAATCTGATAGGAATGGTTGGCCCAGATCACCACGGTGATGTCCAACTGCTCGCGCGCCATGGTCCAAAGCGCCTGTGGCATGTAGAGCGCCGACCCATCCCCCGTCAGCGTCAGCACCTTGCGATCCGGGCAGGCAATCGCAGCCCCAATGGCGCAAGACAGCGAATAGCCGATCGAGCCGCCGCAATTGTTGAGCCATGTGTGGGGTGCTGATCCCTTGGTCACGGGATGAAAGGCGCGGCCTGTGGTGATGGATTCGTCCACAACGATGGCACCTTCAGGGATTTTCTGCCCCAAGACCTGCGCAATGCTGTCCGGGTTAAGCGGACCGGTCACCGAAACCTCAGAGTTGCGCGTGGCCAGATCTGGCTGGGCTCCCTCGGCCCCCACTGCCACACAAAGCCCCTCCAGCGTGCCATGCAAATCGGCGCTCCAGTCTGCCAATTCGATGATCTTGGCCCCTTCTGCTGTCAAAACCGCTGGCTTACCGGGATAGGCAAAGAACCCGATGGGAGCGCGCGCGCCAACCAATACGATGCGTTTGAAGGGCGCCAGGACCTCGACCGCCAGATCAATCGGATAAGGCACTCGAGCTACCGGCACCCGCCCTGCCCCGCGCTCCATCCGGGCATTGGACCATTCCGACAACAGCGCACATCCCGTTTGCGCGGCGATCTGTCCTGCCAATTCCAACGCTTCTGCCGTCAAGGCCTCGCCGCCCAACAGCAACAGGCTGTCTGCTCCGTCCAGGGCAGCGGCCGCTGCGGCAATGTCAGCCTCGGCAGGCATCACACGAACCGGAGGTGCCAGAGGTGCGGCCACTTGACCGCCATTGGTCCAGGCCGTGTCGGATGGCAGGATCAGCGTCGCGACCTGACCCGGAGCGGTGTTTGCCGCCTGTACCGACCGGGCGGCATCTGCTCCGACATCCGCTGCCGATTTGGCGCTGTGAACCCAATGGGACACCGGTCGCGCCAGCCCCTCGATATCTGCCGTCAGTGGTGCATCCAGCTCCAGATGAGACGCTGCGTGTTCCCCCACGATGTTGACCACGCCGGATCCCGCCTTCTTGGCGTTGTGCAGGTTCGAGATGCCATTTGCCAGTCCCGGCCCCAGATGCAGCAGGGTCGAGGCCGGTTTGCCCGCCATCCGGTAGTAGCCGTCCGCAGCCCCGGTTGCGACGCCTTCGAACAGGGTCAGAACCGAGCGCATGCCGGGGATATGGTCCAGCGCGGCCACAAAATGCATCTCGGAGGTGCCGGGGTTGGTGAAGCAGACCTCGACCCCGCTGTCCAGGAGCGTGTGCACCAGGCTCTCTGCTCCATTCATGTCCGCCATCTCTGCCTCTCCCGCTGATGTTCCCGGCGACCTTAGGGTGACATTCTAGGCCACGCAATCGTGACCACACCCAAGTAGTGTTTGGTGGCACAAAGACGGGGCCATTGAGGGGAGAGGCGATGTTTCGATCTGTTGTGTTCATGAGTGTCTTTATGTTCGCTATGCCAGCCTGGGCAGGCGATCTGCAACCGCGTGAAGGTTGGGCGGTTTACCCCACATCGCAGACCTATGAGGCGCTGATCAAAGCGGTGAAGACAGCCGTCAAATCCAATGGGCTTATCGTCGTCACCCAAGCAGGGCCAACCAAGGCCGCTGCCAATCGCGGCATCACCATTCCCGGAAACCGGGTCATTGGTGTTTTCAACAACGACTTCGCCGTGCGGGTGCTGGAAACGTCGACCGCAGCGATGATCGAGGCGCCAATCCGCATGTATGTGACAGAAAACGAGGGTGGCACCGCAACGCTGTCCTATAAACTTCCTTCGCATGTCATGGCCCCCTACAGCGATGAGGGCGGCGCGGCGCTTGCGGCGATTGCTCAGGAATTGGACGCCAGGTTTCTGGCCATCGCCGACGATGCAACAAAAGGGTCACACTGACGTGATCGGGCTTGCACCTGCCCGCACTCTCCGCAATCTCGCATCCTGAAACAGTTCGGAGTGCCCCATATGTCCAACCCATCCCCACGTGCCGCAGATCTGCTGGCGCGCCGCCTGTACGAAGCCGGATGTCGGCATGCATTCGGCATGCCCGGGGGAGAGGTGTTGACGCTGGTGGATGCGTTGGAGCAGGCCGGGATAACCTTTCATCTGGCCAAGCACGAAAACGCAGCCGGTTTCATGGCCGAGGGCGTGCATCATGCCGACGGCGCGCCCGCCATTCTGGTCGGTACGATTGGGCCAGGGGCAATGAACGGGATCAACGTGGTCGCAAATGCACTGCAGGATCGGGTACCGATGATTGTCCTGTCGGGGTGCGTCGACGAGGATGAGGCGCTGACCTACACCCATCAGGTGATGGATCATCAGGCTGTGTTTCGCCCCATCACCAAGGGCAGCTTTCGACTGACCGCAAAGGGCGCCGACATCATCGCCGACAAGGCGGTGTCGCTTGCGATGCAGCCCCGCCCAGGCCCGGTGCACATCGACGTTCCGATCTCGGTAGCGGACACGCGCGTGACGGGCGTTCCCCTGCGGCGGCTGGCCCCGGCGGCGCGGGTGGTGCCCCAGGGTGCGAAACTGGCGCAGGCCCGCGAGTGGCTGGCCGACAGCAAGCGCCCCATAGCCATTGTTGGTCTGGACCTGCTGGCCGAAACCTCGGCCTGCGTGTTGCGGGCGTTCCTTGAGCACTACCAGATCCCATTTGTAACCACCTACAAGGCCAAGGGCATCCTGACCGAGGATCATCCATTGTGCCTGGGCGGAGCAGGCCTATCGCCTCTGGCGGACAAGCATTTGTTGCCACTGGTTGAACAGGCCGATCTGATCCTGTGCCTGGGCTACGACCCAATCGAAATGCGCCCCGGCTGGCGCGAGGCCTGGGACCCGTCGAAACAGCGGGTCATCGACATCGCCACCGTGCCCAACGATCATTACATGCATCAGGCCAGCCTGAACTTTGTCGCCCATGTGGGCGAAACGCTTGAAGTCCTCGCCAAAGGCAACGCCGCGCGCGCGGTCTGGTCCGGGGGTGAGCCGCAGGCGACCAAAATGGCGCTGGCACAAGCGTTTCCGCAGGATGACGACTGGGGCCCTGCCGCCGTTATTGCCGAAACCCGCGATGTGATGCCCCCCCAGACGCTGGCCACCGCAGACAGCGGTGCGCATCGCATTCTGCTGAGCCAGATGTGGAACTGCACCGAGCCGCGTGGCCTGATCCAGAGCTCTGCGCTCTGCACCATGGGCTGCGCCGTGCCGATGGCGATTGGTCGCAAGCTGGCGCAACCGGATCGTCCCGTGGTCAGTTTCTCGGGCGATGCCGGCCTGCTGATGGTCGCCGGAGAGCTTGCCACCGCAGCTGAGCTGGACACGCGCGCAATCTTTGTCGTGTTCGTGGACGCCAGCCTTGCGCTCATCGAGTTGAAACAACGCCAACGCCAGATGACCAACCGGGGCGTCGATTTCGGGCATCACGACTTTGCCGCCATGGGCCGCGCATTTGGCGGTGCGGGCCACACTGTGCGCAATCGGACCGAACTGCGGTCCGCTTTGGAACAGGCACAGCAGGCCGACACTTTCACCGTGATCGCAGCCGAGATCGAGCGGGAGGGATACGATGGCCGTATCTGAGGGCGCGCTTGCGGGCGTCAAGGTTCTGGACCTCAGCCGCATTCTTGCCGGTCCCACATGTACGCAGCTATTGGGCGATCTGGGCGCAAGTGTCCTGAAGATCGAAAACCCGGTCACGGGCGGTGATGACACCCGGCAATGGGGTCCCCCGTATGTGACAGATGCAGAAGGCAACACCAGCGACCTGAGCGCCTATTTCATGTCCGCCAACCGCAACAAGAAATCCGTCGCGGTGGACATAACCACCCCAGATGGCCAGGCCACCATCCGCCGTCTGGCGGCCGAGGCGGACATTCTGATCGAGAACTTCAAACCCGGTGGTCTGGCCAAATACGGGTTGGATTACGCCAGCATCTCCAAAGAGTTGCCCGGCCTCGTCTATTGTTCGATCTCGGGCTACGGGCAGACCGGACCAAATGCCGCGAAACCCGGATACGACCTGATGGCGCAAGGTTATGGCGGGATCATGTCGCTGACCGGTGAACCGACAGGCGCACCGATGAAGGTGGGTGTTGGCATCGCGGACGTGATGTGCGGGATGTATGCAACCGTTGGCATCCTCGCCGCCCTGCGCCACGCCGAACGCACAGGCGAAGGCCAGCAGATCGACATCGCTCTGGTCGATGCACAGGTGTCGTGGTTGATCAACGAAGGTGTGAACTATCTGACCAGCGGCAATGTCCCACAGCGGCGCGGCAATGGGCATCCCAATATCGTACCCTATGACGTCTATGAAACCGCCGATGGTCACGTGATCCTGGCCGTGGGCAATGACAGCCAGTTCACCCGGTTTTGCGGATTTCTGGGTTTGGACAACCTGCCGACAGACGAACGGTTTGCCACCAACCCCGCCCGACTTGAACACCGCGATGCATTGAATGCCATCCTGCGCCCCGCTTTGCTAAACCACGATACCCAAACGGTGATTCGCGAGCTTGAGACGCTCAAGGTGCCTGTTGGTCCGGTGCAGTCGCTGGATCAGGTCTTTGACAGCGATCAGGTCGCCGCGCGCGAGATGCAGATCGATATGCAGGCCGCCCCTGGCCCTGTGCACCTGATCGGCAATCCGCTGAATTTCAGCCGCACGCCTGTAACATATCGACATGCTCCGCCGACCTTTGGGGCCGACACTGAAACAGTTCTTAACAGCAAAACACCCTTCAAAGACTGAAACACATCTGCGGTTTGCGCGGTGTTCTGCTGAAATAGGGGGCTGAATCGGCGAGATTTCCCACTTTTCATGCACACGGGTTTTCACCAATTCGCGAGCGGCGTCGATACTGTTACTGGCCGCCTATACAGTTTGCTAAGCCGTAAGAGCCAGCACTCACACAAGGATCGGACCTAGCATGAAACAAGACATTTTCGGACAGATGAACAGCCTGACCCGCGACGACAGCGTCGAGGCGTGGAACGGTGTCCTGCTCGGGTTCATGGCGCATGCCGCTGTAACACCGCAACATCTGGGTGCCGTACTGACCGCCGAGCCAGACTTTGCCTTGGGCCACGCGATCAAGGGGATCTTCACCATCCTGCTGGGTCGGCGCGAGCTCTATTCGGTTGCCGAACAAGCTTTGAAAGACGCCCAAGCGGCGATGCAGGCACGCCCCGTGAGTGCGCGTGAGACGCTGTTTGTCGAAGCCTTGCAGGTCTGGCTGGCTGGCAGCCCCACCGGTGCGGTCCAAAAGTTCGAAGAAGTGCTGCGCTCTCACCCCGAGGATTCGCTGGCCATGAAACTCAGCCACGCGGCGCGCTTTGTGCTAGGGGATGCCAAGGGGATGCGCCGGTCCATCGAGCGGGTGATGCCCGCCTATGCCCCCGATCACGCGGGTCGCGGCTATCTGCTGGGCTGCCACGCCTTTGCGCTTGAGGAAACCGGAGCTTATGAAAAGGCCGAGATTGCGGGCCGTCAGGCTCTGTGGATGGTGTCGGACGATGCCTGGGGTCTGCATGCGGTGGCCCATGTCCACGACATGACTGGCAATGCGGCGCAGGGTCTGGAATGGCTGGCGGGGCGCGAGGATGCCTTTACCCACTGCAACAACTTCCGCTACCACGTCTGGTGGCACAAGGCGCTGATGCATCTGGACCTGGGTCAGATCGACGAGGTGATGGCGCTGTATGATGCGGAAATTCGCGCCGACAAAACCGACGATTACCGTGACATTTCCAACGCAACCTCGCTGCTGTCGCGGCTCGAGCTTGAAGGCGTCAATGTCGGCGACCGATGGGAAGAGCTGGCTGAATTCAGCGCCGCCCGGACCGAGGATGGTTGCCTGATCTTTGCCGATCTGCACTATCTGCTGGCCCTGACCGGCGACAAGCGCGAGGACGCGGCGACCGCGATGCTGCGCCGGATCGCGCGGGACGCACAACAAAACAAATGCGATACCACCCGCCGCATGGCGCAGCCGGGCATGGACGCGGCCCTTGGCCTGCACGCCTTTGGCGACGGCGACTATGGGCTGGCGTTTGATCACCTAGCAAATGCGCGCGGGTCGATGCAACTGGCCGGTGGCAGCCACGCCCAGCGCGATGTCTTTGAACGCCTGACCATCGACGCAGGCCTGCGCGCGGGACGTCTGGACGCGGTCGAAAGCATTCTGGATGACCGTCAAGCCCAGCGCGCCGGTGGTGAAGACAACTATGCTCTGGCCCGCCGTGCGCTGATTGCCTCTGGACGTGGCGGTGAGAACGCGCAAAGCGTCCCCGCAGAATAAGAAACTAAGGACAGTACCCGATATGGCGACCGTTTCGCCCTCAACTGATTTTGCCCCTGTCGCCGCTTCAACGGCGACACCAGCGGTGCGCGTGCGCGATCCGCGGTTGGATTTCTATCGCGGCATCGCGATGTTCATCATCCTGATTGCGCATATCCCGGGTGACCCCTGGGCGCGTTGGATCCCGGCCCGCTTCGGGTTCTCGGACGCGACCGAGATCTTTGTGTTCTGTTCGGGCATGGCCTCGGCCATTGCCTTTGGCGGCGCATTTGTGCGCAAGGGCTGGTGGATGGGCACTGCCCGCGTGGCGTTCCGTATCTGGCAGGTCTATTGGGCGCATATCGGGTTGTTTTTCTTTGTCGCCATGTCGATGGCAGCGCTGGATCAGTCGGGACTGTTCGAAAAAACCTACATCAACTCCCTCAACCTGCAGCATTTCTTCAAGGACCCGGCCTCGCAGATGGTGGGGATCTTCACGCTGACCTACGTGCCCAACTACTTTGACATCCTGCCAATGTATCTGGTGGTGCTGGCACTGATGCCCGTCTTTGTTGGCCTGCAACAAAAGCTGGGGTTCTGGGCCGCTGCTCTGGCCTCGGTCGCACTGTGGGCCGTTGCGCAAACCGGCGTGCTCGCCCTTCCGGCCGAGCCCTGGTCGGCGCGAGAATGGTTCTTCAACCCCTTTGGCTGGCAGCTGTTGTTCTTTACCGGCTTTGCCTTCATGCGCGGCTGGATTCCCGCACCGCCAGTGTCCAAGACCCTGATCTGGGTCAGCGCCCTGTTTCTGGTGTTGTCCGCGCCCTTTGGCTCGTGGAAGGTGTTCCTGTGGATCGATGCGTGGAACAGCGACCTCGCTGATCAGATCCGCAAGGTCTGGCCCCTGACCAAGGAATTCCGCGACAAGACCGAGTTTGGCCTCTTCCGCTACATGCACTTTCTTGCGTTGGCCTATTTGGGTTGGGTCGTCGCAGGTGAAAAGGGCGCCCGCCTGATCGCCACCGGGACCGGCGCGCTGGCGCAACTCTGGCAAGTCGTCCTGACCCTGATCACAAAGGTCGGACAGCAGTCGCTTGCGGTCTTTGTGTTCTCGATGGCTGCCGCACGCATCCTGGGTGTTTTGCTGGATCAAACCGGGCGTGACTTCTTTCCCGTTCTCTTTGCCAACCTGCTTGGCTTTGCGCTGATCATCGGCGTTGCCTACTTGGCGGGCTGGTTCAAATCGCAACCTTGGAAGGCCAAGAAATGAAGCTCTCCCGTCGTCACTTCCTTGCCTCTGCTTCGGCGCTTGCGCTGGCCCCTGCCGTGGGGGCCACCGGCGCAGGCGTGCCCTTTGACCGCGAGACGGTTGTGGCCGAGGCCCGCGATCTGGCCAGCCGCCCGTATGCGCCGCGCCCGCGTGTACCCGAGGCCTGGCAGAACCTGAGCTACGAGCAATACCGCGAGATCCGGTTCCGCCTCGACAAGGCGCTATGGTACGGAACTGACACGCCCTACAATGTCGATTTCTTCACACCCGGGCTCTATTTTCCGCAGGCGGTCAAGGTCTTTGCGGTCGAGGATGGCCTGTCGACGCCTGTGCCCTTCAGCCTGGACATGTTCAAGAAGTCCGACAAGGTGCCGGAACTGCCGGTCGACGCAGACACGCTTGGCTTTTCCGGCCTGCGCCTGCGCACCGAGCTGCACCGCCCCGGCAAAACGGATGAGTTCTGTGTCTTCCAAGGCGCCAGCTATTTCCGCGCCATAGGTCTGGGCGAGGCCTATGGTTTGTCCGCGCGCGGTCTGGCGTTGAAGACCGGCGACCCTGAGGGCGAGGAATTTCCCGATTTCATCCGCTTCTGGCTGGAACGTCCCAAAGTGGGCCAGCGCAACATGGTGGTGCATGCCCTGATGGACAGCCCCAGCGTCACCGGTGCCTATCGGTTCGACGTGACCCCGGGCGAGGATTGCGTGATGGAGGTCGAAGCGACGCTCTTTGCCCGCGAAGAGATGGAACATGTCGGCCTTGGTCCGCTGACCTCGATGTTCCTGTTTGATGAGACCAATCCGACCCGGTTTGACGACTTCCGCCCCGCCGTCCATGACAGCGACGGGTTGATGATCCACAATGGCGCGGGTGAAGTGCTGTGGCGCCCGCTCGCCAACCCCAAGCACCTGCAAGTGTCGTCCTTTGTCGACACCAACCCGCGCGGCTTTGGCCTGATGCAGCGATCGCGGGAGTTTGCGGATTTTGCCGATCTAGAGGCGCATTACCATCGCCGTCCCGGCCTGTGGGTCGAACCCAAGGGCGATTGGGGCAAAGGCACCGTACGCCTGGTGGAGATCCCGGCGGATCAGGAAATCTATGACAACATCGTCGCCTACTGGCGCCCGTCTGAACCTTATGCAGCGGGCCAGCGGGTCGACATCGCCTATCGCCTGACCTGGGGCGAACATCCCTATCGCACCCCCCTGCCCGCCGTCATCAACACTGCCATGGGCAAACGCCACTTTGCCGAAGGGCGCGTTGCGGTGATCGACTTCGCAGCATCCGAACTGTTCGATGATCTCGACGCCATCGACATCTTCACCCAATCCCGGCATGTGGAAACCTCCAAGGGCGTATTGCAACGCAACCCGGACACCGGCGGCGCGCGGCTGGCGTTTTCCTTTGACCCCGGCGAGCGCGATCACGTGGAGCTGCGCGCACAGTTGCGCAAGGACGGTGCGGCAGCGTCCGAAGTTTGGCTCTATCGGTGGACTGCGTGAGCCGCGATCTGCACATAATGCCCCCCGAGGCGCCGCTGGCCATGCCCGAGCAGGACTTTGGTGCAGCCTTTCGCGATGCCGACGCGCCCGAGGCGCGGCAAGCACAGGGCGTCACGGGCTGGCGGTTCATGGCCTTCGTACCCGCGTTGATCGCCACCGCCGGGCTGTTGTGGGTCATACAAGATTGGTTCGCAGACGAAGGTATCAATCTGGTCGAAGGGGCGCTTCTGGCACTGATCTCGTTCAATTTCTTCTGGATCGCCTTTACAGTGTCCACCGTGTCTGTCGGGCTTATTTCGCTGTCGCGTCAGGTCGCTAAAGATCGCCCCACCAAAGCCGAACCGCTGAACGTGGCGCTGGTGATGCCCGTCTATAACGAGGTGCCCTGGTATGTTCTGGGCAACGCGCGATCCATGCTCGAAGAGCTGCGCGCCCGAGGTGGGGTGCATCGCTATTCGATGTTCATCCTGTCAGATACCCGCGATGACGAGATTGCCGCACAGGAGCAGGCCAGTGTAGAGGCCCTGCGCGCGTCGTTGATGCCGGGGACCGAGCTTTACTATCGCCGCCGTCCCCAAAACACCGACCGCAAAGTGGGCAATATCGCCGATTGGGTCAGCCGCTGGGGCGGGGCCTATCAGGCGATGCTGGTGCTGGATGCCGACAGCCTGATGACCGGCCGCGCCATTGCCCGTCTCACTGATGCGCTGGCACGTGATCCGGGCGCGGGACTGATCCAGAGCTTTCCGCAGCTGACCGGCGCGCAGTCCGTGTTTGCCCGGATGCAGCAATTTGCCAACGGCGTCTATGGCGCGGCATTGGCCGAGGGAGTGGCGCGCTGGTGCGGGCAAGAGGGCAATTATTGGGGCCACAACGCAATCATCCGCACCGCCGCCTTCGCCAATTGTGCAGGCCTCCCACGGCTGCGCAATTTCCGGGGCAAAGAGCAACTGATCATGAGCCACGACTTTGTCGAGGCAGGGCTCTTGCGCCGCGCCGGCTGGTCGGTGCGGTTCCTGCCCCGCATTCGCGGGTCTTATGAAGAAACGCCACCGACACTGATCGACCACGTGCTGCGCGACCGGCGCTGGTGTCAGGGCAACCTGCAGCACCTCAACCTGCTGGGTGCGCGCGGCTTCCGTTCGATTTCGCGCTTCCACCTGTTCCATGGAGCCATCGGCTATCTGATGTCGCCGATCTGGTTTGCTTTGCTGGTTATGTGGGCGTTGATCGGTCAGGGTGAGGACGCCAGTGTTCTGCACTACTTCCGTCCCGACAACCCACTGTTCCCCCAGTGGCCGCAGATGACCGAAGGGCGCCATGTGCTGATCATCGTGCTGATGTATGCGATGCTGTTGGTGCCCAAGCTGATGGGCGCGGCCGTCCTTCCCCTTACCGGCGCGCGCTATACCGAGTTCGGCGGCGGCTGGCGGTTTACGCTGTCTTTCGTCTCAGAGGTGATCCTGTCGGTTGTTTATGCGCCAATCCTGATGGTACAGCAGATGATCGCAGTGTTCCGGACCGTACTGGGCCTGCAAAGGGGCTGGTCGCCACAGGCCCGGGATGGCGGCAGTTATGGGCTGAAGACGCTGGCCATCTGCCACGCGTTGGAAACGGCAAGCGGTCTGGTGCTGACGGCTGGAATAGTCTCGGGCCTGGTCTCAATCTGGCTGGCCCCGATTGCGCTCAGCCTGGCGCTGGCTATCCCGCTCTCGGCCCTGAGCGGTGTGACGGCCAAGACAGCACGCAACCTTCTGGGGCTACGTGAAGATTACAGCGAACCCGCAATCGCCCAGGCCGCGCGACATTACCGGACCGAGCTCAAGTCGCTGCTGGACGGCAAATCCTCGGCAACGCCGGCTGAGTAACCCGTCAGGCGCCTGCGCCAATTGAGAGGGGCTCCCGCCCGTCGCACATGCATCAAAGATGCCCTTCTCCGGTTGGGCCGGGCCGCCGCGCTGCGCGCGGCGGCGGGCGCGTGTGGCCCACCACACCTCCTCAGGACGCGACCGATCTCTTTCTTGTTGCTCCCGGGGTTCCGGCAAGCGGAACCGCCGAGCGAAGCGAGGCCCGGCCCGACCCCGCCAGTGGTGCTGACGCAGTCAGGATCACGCGGGGGCGGGAGTGCCCCCGTTTCGCTCATCTCTGTTTTCAGCTCCCGGGCAGCCCTTCGTACCAATTCACTACAAGATCGGCCCAACCTTTGGGCACCTGATGGCCCCCCGGGAACAGCACGAACTCCAGTGCGCTGTCCTTGCCGCAGGTCCAGCGACGGTGCATGAACTCTCCTTCACGGCTGAACCCGCTTGGCTTGTGATCGCTGCACCCATTGGCCAGGCGCCAGATCTCGAGCCCGGCAAAGATATCCCCTTGCACAAAACGCCCGCCCCCGAGGACGCGCCCCTCGAGCGGAACCACGTTGTCGGTCCAGCCATGGGTATGCAACATCCGGATAGGTCCGTTGCACTCGGTTGGATGCGGGCGCCAGAACCCACCCGACACGGGCACATAGGCTGAGAATGTCTCGGGCGCGGCGCAGGCCAAATAATTTACCATAAAGCCCCCGGCCGAAAATCCTCCCAGCAAGACCCGGTCTTCATCCAAACCAAAACGATCTGCCGCATCGGCCACTACATTTTGCAGGAACTCGGTTTCATCGCGCCCTTCCCACCCGGGATAGAAGTTCCAGCTCAGCCCCCGGTTCGAGCCAATCCGCTGCGAGCCATTGGGTGCCATCACCGCATAGCCGCGCGCAAGCAGCCCATCGACCAAGGATCTGTTGCGCATCGTTGCCGCACCATTGCCGCCATAGCCGTGCAAAAACACCACGAGCGGCGGATGCTCGGCGTCGGGAACTTCGATGTGATAGCTCCCACTTTCTATCTCACAGACATCATCGCCCCCACCGCATGCGGCTACTGCCCCCGACCCCGTCATCATCAGACCCAAGCCCAACAACATCTGCCTGATCATCCTCAGCCCTCCTCGACGGCCGCAACGGGCAGGCCGGTTTTCAACCATCCCGGCCCCGCGGCCGAGCCCAACATCCCCTCGGGCACATCGACGATGTTAGTATACCCCGCCTCGGTCAACGCACGGCTCAGCCGTGCGGACCTAACACCCCGGGCACAGATCACCGCGATGGGGCGCCCTTTGTCGGTGCCCGCCACCTGGGACAGGGTCGCCAGAAAGTCGTCACGCCGCATGTCGATCGGGTGCGCACCTTCCGGCACACCCGTCTGCGCCCATTCCCGGGGCGTGCGGATGTCCACGAGCACAACGTCCCCGCTGGCCGCAGCCTCATGGGCCTGTGCAACCGTCAGCTTGGCTCCGCCATAGTAGGGAGGCGTCGCCCGCCACCAATAGACACCTCCAGCCGCAAGGGCGGCGGCGCCCCCGAGCAACACCAGTCTCCGCGTCGGAAATTTTGCTTGCCGCGTCATGTTAGCGCGCTTGAACCTCTTTTCAGGGCAATCTGAACAACTGGACTTATCTAGGGCGCAAACCGGCGGGAAATCCACTCAAGTTCCCGTCAGAACCCCCTAAATTCACCCAGAATCGGTGTCGGACCAAAATCTCAAATATTTCAAGGTCTGGACAGTCCGCGAAATATCCTTACTCAAAATACAGGTTTACGTCCGAACCAGGCAAAGAGCGGAGGATTGCTTGTGTCCCTATTCCTGATAGCAGCCTTGCCATTTCTTGGAGCGGTCTTTCCCGCCCTGCTGATCCGAGCCGGCCGCAACGCCTCGTCCGCCTCTGCGGGCGCCACGACATTCTTGGCGCTGCTGGGATTGCTTGTGAATGCTCCAGCTGTTTTTCGCGGAGAGGTCGTGACCGCGCGCTTTGACTGGCTGCCCGGATTGGGACTGAACGCGAACTTCTACCTCGACGGGTTGGGCTTTCTTTTTGCCGGGATGATCCTGGGCATTGGCTTGCTGATCATCCTCTATGCGCGGTTCTACCTGTCACGCGAAGACCCGATGGGTCAGTTCTATACCTATCTGTTGTTGTTTCAAGGCGCGATGGTTGGGATCGTCCTGTCCGACAACATCCTGCTTTTGCTGATCTTTTGGGAACTCACCTCGCTCAGCTCTTTCCTGTTGATCGGCTATTGGAAGCATCTGCCTGCCGGGCGCCAAGGCGCCCGCATGGCGCTGGCCGTGACCGGTTCAGGCGGATTGGCGATGATCGCGGGCATGCTGATCCTGGGCAATATCGTCGGAAGCTATGACCTGACGGTGATCTTGCAAAACAAAGATCTGATCCAGGCCTCGCCCTATTACCTGCCCGCCCTGATCCTGATCCTGATCGGGGCCTTCACCAAGTCGGCGCAGTTCCCGTTCCACTTCTGGCTGCCGCACGCCATGGCCGCGCCGACGCCGGTATCGGCCTATCTGCATTCCGCCACGATGGTGAAGGCGGGCCTGTTCTTGATGGCGCGGATGTGGCCGGTTTTGGCGGGCACCGACGCCTGGTTCTACATTGTGGCCACAACTGGCCTTATCACCATGGTATTGGGCGCGGTGATCGCCCTGTTCAAGGATGATCTCAAGGCGCTTTTGGCCTTTTCGACGGTCTCTCACCTGGGTCTGATCACGATGCTCTTGGGTTTTGGCACCAAGTTTGCAGCGGTGGTTGCAGTGTTCCACATCATCAACCACGCGACGTTCAAGGCCGCACTCTTTATGTCGGCGGGTATCGTGGATCACGAAACGCACACGCGCGACATCAAACGGCTGGGCGGCTTGCGCCACCTGATGCCCGTGACCTTCATCATCGCCACAGTGGCGTCACTGTCGATGGCGGGTATTCCACCGCTCAACGGCTTCTTGTCGAAAGAGATGATGCTGGATGCCGCGACGCAAACAACCTGGCTGAGCTCGCCTTACCTGGTGCCTGGCGTGGTGCTGGTTGCCGCGCTATTCTCAGCCGCCTATTCCTTCCGCTACATCGCGCATGTGTTTCTGGGGCCGGTCCGCGACGACTATCCCGCGAAACCGCATGACCCCGGCGTTGGCATGTGGCTGGCGCCCGCGTTTCTTGTCACACTCGTTGTCCTGATTGGCCTGTTTTCCAACGCCATTGTCGGCCCGCTGGTCGCCGTCGCCTCGGGCGCGGTGATTGGTGGAGAGAAGCTGCCCTACTACTCGCTCAAGATCTGGCACGGGTTCAACACGGCGCTCTACATGTCCATCGTGGCCACCATTGGTGCCGTCATCCTTTTGGCGATGCACGGGCGGCTTGAGCGAATCTGGAACGCGCTGCCCCGCCCCGAAGCCAAGGTCATCTTTGATGCGGTCATTGGCGCGCTTACAGCACTGAGCCGCAAAATCACCGAAGGGCTGCACAACCGCTCGATGGCGCGGTATTCGGCGATCTTTGTGGTCTTTGTCGTCTCGTTGGCGGGCTATGCCTACTACACCGGCACCGACTCGGTCCCCACGCGGATCGGGATCGAGGCTGGCGTCATGCCCATCATCGGCTGGATCTGCCTGATGGGGGCCACGATCTGCCTGGTGGTGTTCCATCACAACCGCTTTGTCTCGCTGGTGCTGGTGGGTGTCGTCGGGCTGATCATCTCGATCGGGTTCAACTACCTGTCCGCGCCTGACCTGGCGCTGACGCAGATCTCGGTCGAGGTGGTGACGATCATCCTGCTGCTCCTGGCGCTGAACTTCATGCCCAAGGAAACCCCTTGGGAGACCACCAACGAGCGCCGGTTCCGTGATGTCATCATCGCGGGCATTTCGGGTCTGGGCGTTGGCGGGCTGATCTATGCGCTGATGATGCGCGATTTTGCCTTCCCGACGATCTCGGAATTCCACCTCGCGAACTCCTACAAGGGCGGCGGCGGCACCAATGTGGTCAACGTGATCCTGGTGGACTTCCGGGGCTTTGATACCTTTGGCGAGATCATCGTTCTGGGGATCGCCGCGCTGGTGATCTATGCCCTGACCGAGGCGGTGCTGGGCACCCGCGTGCGCGCTTATCTGCTGAACCGCAAGCCGGACATGCCGCAATCGGGTGATGCGCACCCGCTGATGATGGTGGTTGTCACACGCGTGATGATGCCGATTGCCCTGATGGTGGCGGCCTATATCTTCTTCCGCGGCCACAACCTGCCTGGTGGCGGTTTCATCGCCGGTCTGATCGCAGCGATTGCCTTTATCATGCAGTACATGGCCAGTGGGTTCAGCTGGGCGGCGGAACGGCAGAAAGTGTTTTATCACGGCATCATCGGCTCTGGCGTCTTGATCGCGGCTGTGACCGGCATGGGTGCCTGGCTGAACGGCAAGCCGTTCCTGACCAGCGACTTTGGCTACATCCACTGGCCGCCACTGGAAGAGTTCGAATGGGCCACCGCCATGGGTTTTGACCTGGGTGTGTTCCTGGCCGTTGTGGGCGCGGTGATGCTGGCGCTGGAAAGTCTGTCACGCTTTGCCTGGCAGCCGGGGATCGCGTCCGAGCATGCGATGGACATCAACCCCGCCCGCGATGATGAAGACGTGCAAGAAAAGAAGGAGGTCTAAGATGGAAATCCTTCTGGCCAGTGCTGTTGGAATGTTGACCGCCGCTGGCGTTTACCTGCTGCTGCGCCGTCGCACATTTCCCGTAATCGTAGGTATATCGCTGCTGTCTTATGCGGTGAACGTGTTCCTGTTCGCGACCGGGCGGCTGGCGTTGAACGCGCCACCCGTTTTGAACAAATACGCTGATGTGCCCTATTCCGACCCGCTGCCACAGGCGCTGGTTCTGACAGCGATCGTGATCTCGTTCGGGATGACAGCCGTGGTCGTGATGATCGCGCTCAGCGCCTATTTGTCATCGCAGGATGACCGCATCGACATGTCCGAGAATACGGGGGACGACGTATGAACCATTTGATTGTCGCCCCAATCGTGCTGCCAGCGGTGCTGGCGCCGTTCATCATCATGGTCCTGCGCCACCACCTGAGCTTGCAGCGGATCTTTTCGGTTGCAGGCACCGTCATCCTGATGGCGATCTCGCTTGCCTTGCTTGGGCTTACCCTGGACGGGCAGGTCCACGTCTATGAGCTGGGCGATTGGCCGGCGCCCTTTGGCATTGTCATGGTGCTGGACCGGCTGTCTGCGCTGATGGTGCTGCTGACGGCGGTGCTGGCCATGGTCGTTGTGCTTTATTCCATCGGCTCGGGCTGGGACAGTCGTGGGCGCCACTTCCATGCGCTGCTTCAGTTTCAACTAATGGGAGTTTGCGGCGCCTTCCTGACCGGCGACGCCTTCAACCTGTTTGTCTTCTTCGAGGTTCTGCTGATCGCGTCCTATGGCCTGATGATCCACGGCGGTGGTCCCCGCCGTTTGCGGGCGGGCGTGCAATACGTGGTCTATAACCTGCTGGGCTCGACCTTGTTCCTGTTTGCCCTTGGTACGCTTTATGCGGTGACCGGAACGCTCAACATGGCGGATCTGGCCGTGCGCGTGTCCGAAATGCCAGCCGATGACACCGCCCTGCTGCGCGTGGGTGCGGTGCTGCTCTTGCTGGTGTTCTGCGTCAAGGCCGCCGTGCTGCCGCTGCATTTCTGGCTGCCCACAAGCTATGCCAATGCGCCTCTTCCCGTTTCAGCGCTGTTTGCGATCATGACCAAGGTCGGCGCTTATTCGATCCTGCGGATCTATACGCTGGTCTTTGGACCGGACGTCGATGCAACCGCCGGGTTGGTCGGAGATTGGTTGTTGCCTGCGGCGATGCTGACGCTGGCGGTTGGGGCCATCGGTATTCTGGGCACCCGTATCATCAACCGAATGATCGCCTTTGGTGCCATTGCTTCGATGGGAACGCTGCTGATTGCAATCGCGCTCTTCACCCCCATCGCAACCGGGGCGGCGCTTTACTACATGATCCATTCGACCATCGCGACCGCCCTGCTGTTTCTGGTGGCCGACCAGGTACGCGAACGTCGCGGCATCCGCATTCGTTCTCACAGCCCGATGCCGCAGGCCGGTCTGCTGGCGAGCCTCTTTTTTGTTGGAGCCATCGCCATGGCAGGCATGCCGCCACTGTCAGGGTTTGTCGGCAAACTGCTGGTCATGGACGCCGCCCGTCAAAGTGGTGAGTTTGGGATGATCTGGGGTGTGATCCTGGTTAGCTCGTTCATCACCATCGTTGGCTTTGCCCGCTCAGGCTCGATCGTGTTCTGGCGCAGTCACGACCCGGATTTCATCGACGCCCCAGAACCCGAGATCGAAGTCGAAGGCACAGAGGACGAACATGCCAAGGAACCGGCGCCAGAGCCCCACCCCGGACTTGCCTTTACCTCGGTCTTTGGGCTGGTGGCCCTGTTGGTTCTTCTCACCATCTTTGCAGGCCCCGTGCTAGAGTTCGCAAACGACACTGCGGCCCAGCTCTTTGACCCGTCGAGCTATATCGAAACCGTTCTGCATGGGGGACAGAAATGAAAATTCTACGCCGCATATTTCCCCACCCGCATCTGACCCTTCTGCTGACGCTGGTCTGGATGCTGCTGGCCAATTCGCTGTCGCTGAATTCGCTGGTGTTCGGCCTGTTCCTGGGCGTGGTGATCCCCTTTGTCACGCAACCCTACTGGCCCGACCAACCCAAGCTGCGCAACTGGCTTATGATCATCGAATACATCCTCGTGGTGCTCTATGACATCGTGGTGGCCAACATCGTCGTGGCCCGCATCATCCTGTTCAAACGCGACCAAGACCGTCAACCCGCCTGGATCTGTGTCCCGCTGGAGCTGCGCACGCCCGAGGCGATCACGGTTCTAGCAGGCACCATCACCATGACCCCCGGCACGGTCACAGCGGACCTGTCGGCCGAGGGCCACAACCTGCTGGTTCACTGCCTGGACGCACCCGACCCCAATGCCGTGCGGGACGAGATCAAACAGCGCTATGAACGCCGCCTGAAGGAGATTTTCGAATGATCACCTACGCAATCTACTTCACCTTCTCCTGTTTCGGCGCGGGCCTTTTGATGAACCTCTACAAGATCGCCACCGCCAAGGGCGTCGGCGACAAGGTTCTGGCACTCGACACAATGGTGATCAACGCCATCGCGCTGATGATCCTTTATGGCCTTGCCTTGGGGACCGAAGTGTTTTTTGAGGCCGCCATGATCATCGCCATGCTGGGCTTTGTCTCAACCGTCGCATACGCGCGCTTTTTGCTGCGCGGCAACATCATCGAATAAGCGAGGGCAGACATGGAAACCGCATTCGAAGCTCTTATCGCCTTTTTCCTGATCGTGTCGGGTATCTTCGGTTTTGTCGGCTCTTACGGGCTGCTGAAACTCAAGGATTCAATGTCCCGCCTGCACGCACCCACCAAAGCGACAACACTTGGCGTGGGCGGGGTGTTGCTGGCGTCGATCTTTCATTCCATCGCCATCGAGCATCACCTGTCGCTGCACGAGCTGCTGATCACGCTGTTCCTGTTCCTGACGGCACCCGTGACGGCGCATTTCATCGCCAAGGCTCACATCCACATGAGCGAAACGCCCGAGACCTTGCCCGGCGCGGAACAAGACGGCATATGGGCCACTCATGATGTGCCTGTGGACGAAGAGACCGAAGGCGACAAGGATAAACCTGCCTGACGCAAAGGTCGACAGATGCACCAGCCCCCCCTGCCCCTGACCCGTGACCTGGTGCTGATTGGCGGGGGCCACAGCCACGCGTTGGTGCTGCGCAAATGGGGCATTTCGCCTCTGCCCGGCGCGCGCCTGACGCTGATCAACCCCGGCCCCACTGCGCCCTATTCCGGCATGCTGCCAGGGTTTGTGGCGGGACACTATGGCCGCGACGAGTTGGACATCGATCTGGTGCGGCTGGCACGATTTTCCGGCGCGCGGTTGGTTCTGGGCGCGGTGACCGGGATGAATGCCGCAGCCAAGACGGTGACAGTCGACGGGCGCCCGCCGATCTCCTATGACGTGGCTTCGGTCAACGTGGGCATCACCTCGGACATGCCTGCGGTTGCAGGGTTTTCTGGACACGCCGTGCCCGCCAAACCCCTTGGGCCCTTTGCGCAACGATGGGCCGACTATCTGGGGGGGTCCGGCCTCGCCCGCGTGGCCGTCATCGGTGGAGGGGTGGCCGGAGCCGAACTGATCATGGCGATGGCCCACGCGTTAAAGGCCCAAGGGCGCTCTGCGCAGATCACCTTGGTCGATCAGGCCACCGCCCTGTCTGCCACCGGCCCCAAGGCCGCCCGGCTGATCCGCCGGGCGATGGCCGATCTGGGCGTGACGTTGATCGAAAACACCGGGGTCGCCCGGATCGAGGCGAACAAACTGGTGCTTGCATCAGGACAAGAGATCGAGGCCGAGTTCATCACAGGCGCTGCCGGGGCGCGCGCCTATGATTGGATTGCACAGGCCGGTCTTGAACTGCACCAAGGCTACATATCGGTCGACGAGACGCTGTGCTCTAGCGATCCGTCGGTCTTTGCCGCAGGCGACTGCGCGCACCTGAGCCACGATCCCCGCCCCAAGGCCGGTGTTTACGCTGTGCGCGAGGCACCTATCCTGATCAACAATCTGCGGGCCGCTCTGGGTGTGGGACAGATGAAGCCTTATCGCCCGCAACGCGATTACCTCAAACTGATCTCACTGGGCGGCAAATCTGCATTGGCGGAACGACTGGGAACGGCGTTTCAGGGCGGAGTGATGTGGCGTTGGAAAGATCACATCGACCAGACCTTCATGAACCGCTTTCGTGATCTACCCGCGATGCCGCAGCCTGAATTGCCGCGCAACCATGCCAACGGGCTGTCCGAGGCGATTGGCGACAAACCCATGTGCGGCGGCTGTGGGGCCAAGGTGGGGCGCAGCACTCTGCGGCGAGCTTTGGTGCCGACAGTTTCGCTCCGCAACGACATCATCCCCTTGCCCGGGGACGATGCAGCACTTTTGCAGACTGGCGGCGTGCAACAGGTCCTGACCTCGGACCACCTGCGCGCCCTGACTGATGATCCGGTGATCATGGCGCGCATCGCCGCCGTGCACGCTTTGGGTGATATCTGGGCGATGGGGGCCGAACCGCAGGCGGCAACAGCAACCCTGATCCTGCCCCGCCTGAGTGCAATCTTGCAGCAGCGTACCTTGGCCGAAATCATGGAGGCTGCAAACCAAGTCATCTCAGCCTCCGGGGCCGAGATCGTGGGCGGGCACACGTCCGTGGGGGACGAGCTAACCATCGGCTTCACCCTCACCGGCCTTTGCCGACACCCCCCAGTTTCCCTAAGCGGTGGCCAAGCAGGGGACGTATTGATCCTGACAAAACCCATCGGCAGTGGCGTGATCATGGCTGCCGAAATGGCAGGCCAGGCGCGTGGGGATTGGGTGGCACAGGCGCTTGATCACATGACCCACCCACAAGGGGCTGCATCACGCATTCTGGCCGAGGCCCATGCGATGACGGATGTCACCGGGTTTGGCCTGGCCGGACATTTGCAAGGAATGGCCGAGGCCTCAGGCTGCGGCGCTGAATTGGACATAAGCGCAATTCCGGTTCTGCCTGGGGCAGTGGCCCTGTCGGCGCAAGGCGTCCGCTCAACGCTCTACCCCGAAAACCGCAACCTGGCGCCGGAATTGCCGACCGGAGGCAAGGCGGATTTGCTCTTTGACCCCCAAACCGCCGGGGGGTTGCTGGCTGCCGTATCCAGCGAGGCCGCCGATGATCTGCTATCGGCACTAAGCGCGGCCGGGTACCCGGCTGTGCGCATTGGGGCGCTGACCAAAGGCCGCGGCCTGCGCCTGATCGACTGAATTCCAAACTGGTTGCCCGCCTACGCTGCCGGACAGCTTCATCCCCCCAAAGGCCCCGCCTGCGTTCTGCGGTGGCGCGCCGCGCACAGCGCGGCGCCTGGCCCAACGGGAGGAGCTGTCCCGGCAGGGGCATCGACGACGGGCGGGAGCACGCCGTCCCACCAAACATGCCATCACGTCCTGGGCAACCGCTGCAACAGGTCTTCGATCTGCGACACCGCAGCGTCCAAGCCAGGCGCGTCCAGTAGACCAGCTTGCACCTGCCCGATCACCCGAGTGTCGTGAGCTTTTCGCGATTTCAGGTAGGACGGGTCGTAGTGCTGCTCCATCAACGCCCGCGTCACACCTGCCTTGTCCCCGGATGCAATCAGGTCAAACCACCCGTCCACAACCTCATGACCCCGATATTGCCGCAGATACTCCAGCCGTTCCCGCAACCCGTCGGCGTCCGACAAAATGTCATCATATGCCCGCACCAGATACCCCGTGCGCGCCGCAATCGCGGCTTGAACCTCGATGCGAGGGGCCGCCTTCAACGCAGCCCACACCGACGGTGGCAAGTTGCGTTCGCCAATCTTGCTGCTTTCCGCCTCGACCACCACAGGGCGCGTGGGATCAAGCCCGCACAACGCCCCCGCCAACGCCGATTCAAACGCCTTCTGGCTGGGCTGTCCCCCCGGCATCGCACCCAGCATGGAGCCGCGGTGATTGGCCAACCCTTCAAGATCAAGCGCTTGGGTTCCGCGCGATTGCAAAAGCTTGAGCAGATCGGTCTTGGCAGTGCCCGTAAACCCATCAAGCGCCACAAACCGATGCGGCAAGGGATCATCGTAAAGATAGCGGTTCACCAACCGACGATACGTGCGATAGCCCCCGTCGATCACCTCGGCCCGCCATCCGATCTGTTGCAACATCCAGGTGAAAGATCCCGACCGCTGCCCGCCTCGCCAGCAATAAACCAACGGCCGCCAACCACCTTCCTGGTGGCTGAGGCTCTGTTCGATGGCATTGGCTGCGTTGCGAAACACCAATGCCGCCCCCAGCTTGCGCGCTAGAAACGGGCTTTCCTGCACATAGATCGTCCCGACCCGCGCCCGCTCTTCGTTATCCAACACCGGCAGGTTCATCGCGCCAGGCAGATGATCCTCGGCGTGTTCGGCGGGGCTGCGAACATCGATCACAGTATCAAACCCATGCGCATAAAGCGCGGGTAAGGAAGCAAAAGAAATAGCCATGCTACGCATCTAACCCGCCTGATCGGCAAGGAAAACCCTCGTGCAAGATCTCCAAGCGGCGGTGAGGCATCTCATACCTTGTCATTTTGGACTAATTTCATCAAAATTGCGCGCCACAAGTGACGAGCGAAAAAGTGAACGTATGACCATCTATGCCATGCCCGGCCACCTGATCCGGCGTCTCAACCAAATCTCAGTTGCCCTCTTCATGGATCGCATGACACAGGCCGGGATCAAGTTGACGCCCGTACAGTTTGCGACCTTGACGGCGATCGAAACCAATCCGGGACTGGATCAAGCTTCGCTCGCCGGGCTGATCGCATATGACCGCGCCACCTTGGGCAAGGTTGTCGACCGTCTGGACGCACGCGGGCTGGTTCGGCGAACAATTTCCGAGCACGACAGACGGGCAAAATGCTTGCATCTGGCCGAAGCCGGGCAAGAACTGCTCGCCGCTGCGCGTCCCCATGTCGAAGCCGTTCAACCCGAGATGCTATCGGGCTTGAGCACGACAGAACAAGCGCAGCTGATCGCCCTGTTGAAAAAGACAACAGATGCCGGCAACACACTCAGCCGCGCGCCCCTTGCGCAGGCAGCAAACGGTTAGATCAAAGCATCGCCGGGGCGATTGTTTCCAGCGTCTGCACCATCCTCAAATGGTTCAATCAACTCAGGTCCCTGGGCACGGTTCGAATTCACCATTGGATCAACACGGTGGTAGTCCAGCACCTCCTCGGCGCCCGGCCGCATCAGGCGTGCGGCGCCTTTGCCCTGCTCGCCCAGCCACAAGGGCCAGTCGTTGGGTTCCAGGATCAAGGGCATCCGGTGGTGGATCTTGGACATGTGTGAATTGGCCGATGTCGTGACGACGGCACAGGTCGACTGTCGTGCCTCCGCCGGTCCCCAATCCTGCCAGACCCCTGCAAAGGCAATCGGGGCGCCGTCACGGCGATGGATGTACCAAGGCAGCCGCGTATCTTGCGCGGATTTGGTCCATTCGTAAAACCCGGTCGCGACCAGCAGGCACCGTCGCTCGCGACAGGCCGCGCGGAAAGCAGGCTTTTCCGCCAGCGTTTCAGCCCGCGCATTGATCAGCAGCGGCCCGCCATTCTCGGCCTTGTACCAATGGGGCAAAAATCCCCACCGCATCGGCAGCAACTGTCTGCCCATCTCGCCGCTGCGCACCACGTGTACCTGATTGGTGGGACAAACGTTGAAGTTCGGCACAGCGGGCAATGCATTCGACGGCTGTGCCGCAAAAAGCTGAGCCATCGCGTCATTGGGCAAGGTGATGGCAAAACGTCCGCACATGACGACACTCTAAGGTCATGCACCCGAGAAACTCAATATCGGGCCGCGCGCATCCAGCCCTCCGGAAAACAACGCGCTTACGCGAAGAACTCAGCCCTAGGGACGTTTCAGCCTGCAACGTATCAGACGGGCGCCACCGCGCCGCGCATCGCGCGGCGCCGGGCCCAAGGCCGCCAGCGATTTCGGCGTAGCCGAAATCGGCGCGGGCGCGGGAGCACCCCGTTCGGCCCTTCGTCCATCGGAACCATGCCATATGAAAAGAGCGCAGAAAATTCTGCGCTCTTTTCCTGTTTCCAATGGCGATCGGCCATTTACTTCTGCTTGATGCGGCCATCCACATAAGGTTGATATGGCGCGTTCGCAGCCAGGTATTCCGCCGTCACATCTGCCAGATCCGGACCATAGTCATAGGCGTTCTTGTCATCGCCTGAGAACATCTTGTAACCGTCGCCACCGTTGCGGACATAGTTGTTGGTCACAACAAGATAGGTCGTCGCCGGGTCAATCGGCACAAAGCCATCCTCGCTGGCAACCATAACGTCGCTCACGCGGCCTTCGTTCGGGGCAACGGATGCGTCAAAGGTGAAGGTGATCCCTGAGACCTGAGGGAAACGGCCCTTGACCTCTTCGACCTGGCTGACGCCGTTTTCCAGCGCATCGATGACACCCTGGCCGCTGATTTCAAAGGTCGACAGCGTGTTCTGGAACGGCAGCACCGTCAGCACCTCGCCCATGGTCACATCACCTGCATCCACACTGGCGCGGATACCGCCCGAATTTGCGATGGCAATGGTCACGCCCTGGTCTGCGACGCGTTCCAGCATGGCGTCCGCCACCAGATTGCCCATTGGGCATTCCTGAATACGGCACACGGCTCGGTCGCCTTCAATCGGAGAGGCTGCACTTGCCACGACCTTGTTGCGGATCTCATCAAGGGGTTTCGCCAGTTCGGCGATGCGTGCCACGGTGGCCGCGTCTTCGGCAACAGCACCATCCATGACCAGCGGCTCGCCCTTGGCCTCGACAACGTTGCCTGCGTCATCAAAGGTCACGTTCAATTCGCCCAGAAACTTGCCATAGGCATAGGCCTGCACGATCTGCACGTTGTTGACCACGGTGGGGTACGGGCCAGCTGCGCGGTCCGACACGTTGCTGAGGTAGGTGTTCGAATGCCCGCCAACGATCACGTCCACCCCGGTGGTTTCCGCAGCGACCCGCTGATCGACACCGTAGCCCGAGTGGCTGAGCACAATGATCTTGTTCACGCCCGCGGCAGTCAGCTTGTCGACTTCGCCCTGTACCGCCGCAACCGGATCGCTGAACGTCACATTCGGACCGGGGCTGGCCAGTTCATCGGTGTCTTGTGGGGTCAGACCAATCAAGCCGATCTGTTCGCCGCCCTTTTCAATCACGGTCGACTTCATCAACGTGTCGGCCAGCAGCTCCTCTTTCGAAACATCGGCGTTCGACATCAGAACCGGGAAATCGACCGCATCCATGAAGCCGCGCAGCACTTCGGGGCCATCGTCGAATTCATGGTTGCCCACGGTCATGCCGTCATAGCCCAGCTTGTTCATGAACTCGGCTGCGACCTTACCTTTGTAGTAAGTATAGAACAACGAGCCCTGGAACTGATCCCCGCCATCCACAAGGATCGAGTTGCCCGCACGTTCGCGCGCCTCGGCAATCGCTGTCACCAGACGGGCCGAGCCACCAAAACACTTGCCCTCGGCATTGTCGCCCTCACGGCAGCCGCTGTCATACTTACTGATCGGCTCGAACCGGGAATGGAAGTCGTTGGTATGCAGGATGGTCAGTTTGTATTCAGCCGCAGCCATGCCGGCGGTCAGCCCAAGTGCAGCAGCGGACATCAGAAAACGGGTCAACATCGTCAATCTCCCTTATTGTTGGTTTTGGACAGATCGTGCCCCCGTTCCGCACCCAGAGTCAAAGGCTGAAATGGGCGACGTAAGGAGAGGTTTGCCCGCATTGCGTCTTGATTCCGCGCCCTGCCCAAGGCATCACGCAGAGCATGCTGATCTACAAAATCTTCCACGCGGACGAATGGGCCGCACTGCAAGCCGCAGGTGAAACCGACGGTGCGCCGATTGATGTAAGCGACGGATTCGTCCATTTTTCAACCGCCGAGCAAGCCGCTGAAACCGCGGCCAAGCACTTTGCCAGCGTCGAAGGGCTAATGCTCCTGGCTTGCGAAGGTGAGGCCATGGGCGACGCTCTGAAGTGGGAAGTCTCGCGCGGTGGCGATCTGTTCCCGCATCTCTATCGCAGGCTTCGGATGACGGACGTGCTCTGGTCCAAGCCGCTGCCACTGCTGGACGGCATGCATCAGTTTCCGGAGGGGATGGAATGACCGCATATGTCGACCCCGAGCGCGAGCAATTCGAAGCCTTCAAGGCCCTGGACCGCGATCAACCAATCGAGATGCTGAACCTGGTCAAATTCCGCGAGCGCGCCGCCTATCCCGCCGATCATCCGCTGTCGACTGCCGGGCTGACCGGGGCCGAGGCCTATGGCAACTATGGCATCGACACCGCGCCGATCATTGCCCGTCTTGGCGCATCGATCATCTGGCGTGGCAACATGCAAGCGGTGCTGATCGGACCTAGCGATGAGCATTGGGACGAGGTGTTTGTCGCCCGTTACCCAACGGCGCATGCCTTTCTGGAAATGGTGACCGACGCTGATTATCAGCGCGCCGTCATCCACCGGCAGGCCGCTGTCGAAACCTCACGCTTGATCCGCTGCGCGCCTGCAGCCGGTGGAAAGGCCTTTGGATGAAACTGACCGAGAAACTGGGGCTGGCCGCATTGCATCGGATGGACCCCGAAGCCGCACATGGCATGTCGATCAAGGCACTCAAGATGGGTTTGACGCCAACACCGGGACCGGTGACGTCCGCGCGTTTGCGGATGCAAGTGGCCGGTCTTGACTTGCCCAACCCGGTGGGGCTGGCGGCAGGCTTTGACAAGAACGCCGAGGCGCTTGGGCCGCTGTCGCAATCGGGCTTCGGCTTTATCGAGGTGGGCGCCGCCACCCCGCGCCCGCAGCCGGGCAACGCCAAACCGCGCCTTTTTCGCCTGACCGAGGACAAGGCCGCGATCAATCGGTTCGGCTTCAACAACGAAGGCATGGAGGCGATCGGCGCCCGTTTGGCGGCGCGACCCAAGGATGCGGTGATCGGGCTGAACCTGGGCGCCAACAAGGACAGCACCGACCGGCCAGCGGATTTTGCCCGCGTGCTGGCCCATTGTGCCGCTCACCTGGATTTCGCCACCGTAAATGTGTCGTCCCCCAACACCGAAAAGCTGCGGGACCTGCAAGGCAAAGAGGCACTGACCGCGCTTCTGGCAGGCGTGATCGAAACTCGCGACGCGCTGGAGCACCGGGTGCCCGTGTTCTTGAAGATCGCGCCTGATCTGACCGAAGCCGAGATCGAAGACATCGCCGCCGTGGCGCATGACACGGGCGTGGACGCGGTGATTGCAACCAACACCACCTTGTCCCGCGACGGGCTGGCCAGTGCACATAAAGGCGAGGCTGGCGGTCTGTCCGGCGCACCGCTTTTTGAGAAATCGACCCGCGTTCTGGCGCGGCTGTCTGCCCTGACCGAGGGGCGCACGCCTCTGATCGGCGTTGGCGGGATCAGCACCGCCGAGCAGGCCTATGCCAAAATCTGCGCCGGTGCCTCAGCGGTGCAATTTTACACCGCCATGGTCTATGGCGGCCTATCGCTGGCCGGTGACATCGCGCGTGGACTGGATGACCTGCTCACGCGCGATGGATTTGCCTCGGTTGCCGAGGCTGTTGGCAGCAAACGAGAGGATTGGCTGTGATCGAATATTGGCACAACCCGCGCTGTTCCAAGTCCCGTCAGGGGCTGACTTTGCTCGAAGAGAAGGGGGCGGAACTCTCTGTGCGCAAGTATCTGGAAGATGCCCCCTCGTTGGATGAGTTGCGTGCCGTGCAATCCGCGCTTGGCGTTGCTGTGATTGCGATGATGCGGACTGGAGAGAAGACATTCAAGGAGTTGGGGCTGAGCAAGGACGCCGACGACACGGCGCTTCTGCGGGCGATGGCCGATCATCCGATCCTGATCGAGCGCCCCTTGGGACGGGTGGGCGATAAAGCCGTCATCGGGCGTCCACCTGAAAATCTGCTAGACCTGCTCTAATTCCTGCGCGGCCTGTCGGCCTTGCGTCCTGCGGACGGCGGGGGGCCAGGCTCATGCGGGCAAAGCCCGCATGAGCCTGGCCCAACGGGAAGAGATGTTTCGCCAGAAACATTGACGACGGGCGGGAGCGCCCCTGGTCATTGCACCTGCGCCTCTAGCCTTGGGTAACGCACCCACATCGTCAGACCTCGGGCCACGTTTAGCACCATCAAGGCCGCCCAAAGGCCATGATTGCCATACAGCGGCACGAGCACCACCAACGCCACCGCATAAAGCGCCACCGATTGCATCATCGCGATCCGCATATCACGGGTCCAGGTGCCGCCGATGTAGATGCCATCGAACATCCAGCTGGCTACCCCCAAAACCGGGGCCAACGCCGCCCAGAACAGGAAATCACGCCCGACCTCCCGCACCTCCGGCGAGGTTGCCATCAAGTCGATGATTGCAGGCCCTGCCAACCAGAAGACAAGCCCCAATCCAACCGCTCCGCCAACACCCCATTGCGAGGCAACAACAGCCGCGCGGCGCACCTGCGCGCGATCTCTTGCTCCAACTGCACCGCCAACCAATGCCTCTGCCGAAAAGGCAAAGCCATCCAGCGCAAAGGCGGTCACCTCCAGAAATTGCAGCAGGATCTGGTTTGCCGCCAAGTTCACATCGCCCAGATCCGAGCCGATGAACAGGAACGTCGTGAATGATCCCGTCAGAAGAACCGACCGCACCATGATATCTGCGTTCACGGCCATCATCCGACGCAATCGGGCAGGGTCGAAGATCCGCGCCCAATTGCGCCACTGATCACCAGCAAAAGCATCGCGGCACAGCCACAGCCCAAGTGCCAGCCCGGTCCATTCGGCAATCAACGTAGCTATGGCCACACCCTCGACACCCCAACCCAGCCCCAGCACGAACCACAGGTCCAGCACGATGTTGAGCCCGTTCATCCAAAGCTGCAGGACGAAGATACCTCGCGTCCGCTCAACCGCGATCAACCAACCGGTGATGGCGTAAAGTGCGATGGTCGCCGGTGCCCCCCAGATGCGGATCGACAAGTAATCGAGCGCCAATCGCTCGACCTCGGCACTGGCAGGTGCCAGCCAAAACGCCCCAGCAAACAGCGCGGTCTGCCCAAGAAGGAACACCACTCCGCCCGCAAACCCCAGAAGCAGGCCGCGCATGAGCAAGGCGCCGGTCTCGGCTATATCCCCTGCCCCGCGTGCCTGCGCCGCCAGACCGGTGGTGCCCATCCGCAGAAAGCCAAAGATCCAGTAGAGCGCCGACAGGATCACCGCGCCAATACCGACCGCGCCAATCGGCGCAGCCGCCCCCATCTGACCCACAACGCCCGTATCCACCGCACCCAGAATGGGTACGGTGGCATTTGAAATCACAATGGGGATGGCGATGTTCAGAACCCGCCGATGGGTGATCTGATCACTCACCGGTTCACTCGGCCTTGAGTTGCGGCATCAGGAAGTGTCCGCTGGCCTGCGCAAAAAGCTTGTCGTGATTGTCCTGCCAGGCCTCGACCCGGACGGAGGCATAGCGCCGCCCGGCCCGGCTGATGTAGGCGCGGGCGTAAGCGTCGCGCGGCAGGCCCGAGCGCAGGTAATCCACCGTCAGGTCGATGGTCTTGGGGAACGCGGGCATATTGCCGCCTTCGATGTCTTCAGGCGACAGCTCGCCACTTTCGATCAGCGGCCACAGGTGCGACCAGCTGAGCGAGATCACGGCCGTCACCTCGAGAAACGCGGCCGTCACGCCGCCATGGATCGCGGGCAGAAACGGGTTGCCGATCAGCTTGTCGTCGAAATTCAGCACCCCGGTCAGCTCATCCCCGCGCCGATCAAAAGTGATGTCGAGGAACTGTATGTAGGGCACGCCCCCCACCAGCGCGTTCAAAGTGGCATCGCGGCGCTGTTTGACGACTTGCATCGGTTCGGGTCTGGAACGGGCCATCAGCGTTTCTCCACCGTGAATGCACCCGAGGCCGTGGCCACCGGGCGTTCCGTGTCTTCGTCCGTCGCAGTTGCGCGCACAAAGGCCACATTGCGGGTGATGTGATAGCAGACCGCTTTGGTCGTGATCGCCTGCCCCGGCGTTGCCGCCCTCATGTAGTCGATCCTGAGGTCAATGGTCGCCGTGCCCCCCGGCGCAGCGGGGTGACTCATCACAGCAGCTCCTGCGCAAGTGTCCATCATCGCAGACACCGCCCCGCCATGAATCACACCCGTCTTGGGATCACCGATAAGCGCTTCGTTGTAGGGCATGGTGATCTCTGCCTCGCCCTGCCCGATCTGGGTCAACTGCAGGCCAAGCGCCTTGGCGTGGGGAATGGCCTGAATGAACTGGGCCGCAATTTTTGTCTTGTCTGTCATCGCTTGCACTTTATGCGTGGGCTTTGTCTCTTTATGAGCCTGCGCCCGCCAAAAGGGCAAGCCCACCTGTTGCGCTTGTCGCAACGACACCATAGGTTGCCGCCAAGGAGATTGAGAATGTCTGACACCCGACTGTCATTCAAGGAGATGTGCGCCGAGTTCGACGTTACCCCGCGCACCCTTCGGTATTACGAATACATCGAGCTTTTGCAGCCCGACCGCGAAGGGCGCTCGCGCTATTACGGTGCCCGCGAACGCGCCCGGATGAAACTGATCATGCGCGGCCGTCGCTTCGGGTTTCCATTGGAAGAGATTCGGCAGTGGCTGTTGATCTACGAGCACGAAGGCAACCGTGCCCAGATGGAAGCCTTCGTTCGCAATGCGGGCGTGCAGCTCAAAGAGCTCGAATCTCAAAAACAGCAGCTTGAAGAGGCGATGTCCGAACTGATCCAGTTGCGCGAAGAAACCTCAAAAGATCTGCAGGACGGCAAGATCGAATAATGGCCCCGGGACGGCAAGACCGCCCCTCAAATCTGCGTGAGACGACGGGGCACTTGTTGATCTGAAAATCACCCGGCTACATTCTTGTCCATGGCGCAAGCATGGGCCGCACGCGGCCCTGTTTCCGCGCCCCCTATTGATAAGAGGTGGTTCATGAAATTCCCGATTGTGACTGCATTTGTTGTGTCCAGCTTTGCGCTAGCGTCCTGTGATGTTGGACCAAACGGTTATGGAACCGCGCCTCCGGGCGTGTCGCAGGCCGATTGGGATGCACAGCAGGCTGCCCGTGCCAAAGCCCGTCGACAGTATTATGCAGGTCCGCGTGGGGGTGCTTCGGGAAGATGAACTGCCCATTGCTCCCCCCGATCCGCGCCGTCGGATTTTGACGTAGCGGCAATATTCGTGCCGATTACTCACAGAATTTTAATTGATCTTACGTCAGTAATTTCGTGACGCAGCGTTCGACTTACGTAAACGTCAAGCTGGTGTTGTAAACAGCGACAACACTGATCACCTCAGGGTCACGACACTTGTGATGAGAGTTTGACATTATGACTGACAACACACTGACCATCCGCGAGATGTGCGACACATATGATGTGACCCCCCGCACCTTGCGGTTCTATGAGTCAAAAGAACTGTTGTTCCCGATCCGCGAGGGGCAAAAGCGCCTGTTCACCAAACGGGACCGTGCGAGGCTCAAGCTGATCCTGCGCGGCAAGCGCTTTGGCTTCAGCCTGGAACAGATCCGCCAGCTTCTCGATCTTTACGATGCAGGCGACCAACAACAGGTTCAGCTGGAGCGTACCTATGAGCTGGCACGCGAGCGCCTGGCTGACATGGAATTGCAGCGCGATGAACTGAACCAGGCCATCGACGATCTCAAAGAACAACTTAAATGGGGTGAGAAAATCATCACCTCGAACAAGCAAAACAAGAAGGCCGCTGAATAACGCCAACGGCCTTTTGATCTTAACAATATCATTCACCCAGGGAGCTCTTCATGCCCATTTACAACGCCCCGACCAAGGATACCCAGTTCATCCTGCATGACGTCCTCAAGGTCTCGCAATCCGACATTCCCGGCTATGACGAGCTGGAAAGCGAATTCACTGGCGCCGTTCTGGAGGAGGCTGGCAAGCTGGCCACCAACGTGCTGCATCCGCTGAACGTTGTCGGCGATACCGAAGGTTGCCGCCTGGAAAATGGCGTTGTGCGCACCCCCACCGGGTTCAAGGAGGCCTTTGAAGAGGTCAAGGCTGGCGGCTGGACTGGCCTGGACATGCCCGAGGAATACGGTGGCCAGAACATGCCTTACGTGATGGGCACCGCTGTGGGTGAGATGTTTTCGGCCTCGAACAGTGCGTTCACCATGTATCAGGGCCTGACCCACGGTGCTGCCTCGGCCATTCTGGCCCACGGCACCGAAGAGCAGAAGAACACCTATCTGCCCAAGATGGTCAGCTGTGACTGGACCGGCACCATGAACCTGACCGAGCCGCATTGCGGCACCGACCTCGGCCTCATGCGCACCAAGGCGGAACCGCAGGCGGATGGCAGCTACAAGATCACCGGCCAAAAGATCTTTATCTCGTCGGGCGATCACGACATGGCCGACAACATCATCCACCTGGTGCTGGCCAAGATCGTTGGCGGCCCCGAGGGGATCAAGGGCGTATCGCTGTTCATCGTGCCCAAATACATGGTCAACGAAGACGGCTCGCTGGGTGATCGCAACCCCGCCACCGTGGGCAAGATCGAAGAGAAAATGGGGATCCATGGCAACTCGACCTGTGTGATGAACTATGATGGCGCGACCGGCTTCCTGATCGGGGACGAACACAAAGGCATGCGCGCCATGTTCACCATGATGAACGAAGCCCGTCTGGGCGTCGGTATGCAGGGCCTGTGTCAGGCCGATGCGGCGTATCAGAACGCCGTCGAATACGCCAAGGACCGTCTGCAAGGCCGCGACGTGACCGGCGCCAAGAACCCCGAAGGTCCCGCCGATCCGCTGATCGTGCACCCCGACATCCGCCGCAATCTGATGGATCAGAAAAGCTTTAGCGAAGGCGCGCGTGCGTTCATCCTGTGGGGGGCTTCGCTGATCGATGCGGCACACCGTAAGGGTGACAAAGACGCTGATGGCCTGATCTCGCTGCTGACCCCGGTCATTAAGGGCTTCTTGACCGACGAAGGCTATGACATGACGGTTCAGGCGCAACAGGTCTACGGCGGCCACGGCTACATCGAAGAATGGGGCATGTCGCAATACACCCGCGACGCCCGTATCGCGATGATCTACGAAGGGGCAAACGGCGTTCAGGCGCTGGACTTGGTAGGCCGCAAGCTGGCCGCTGATGGCGGCAAGCATGTGATGGCGTTTTTTGAGCTGGTGAAATCCTACATCAAGGACAATGGCGGTCAGGACGAAGCATTTGACCGCGACTTCCTGGAACCGCTGAAAGCCGCATCAAAGGATCTGCAGGCCGCTGGCATGTACTTCATGCAAAACGCGACCAACCCCAACAACGCGCTGTCCGGTTCCTACGACTTCATGCACATGTTCGGCCACGTCTGCCTGGGCCTGATGTGGGCGCAGATGGGCAAAGCCTCTCTGGATGCTTTGGCCGCTGGCACCGAGGATAAGGAGTTCTACGAGACCAAGCTGATCACCGGCCGCTTCTACATGGCGCGCCGCCTGCCTGCGACCGGCATGCACCTGGCCCGTATCCAGAGCGGTGGCGACACCGTTATGACACTGGACGCCGCCAGCTTCTAAGCGGAAGATCGGCTTCGGGCGGCCTGCTGCCCGAAGCCAACCATTCCAAAGGACGCCCATGCCCAAACGTTTCAAACTGACCCGCCGTTTTCCCTGCGCCATGACCGAGGATGCGTATCGCAAACTCAAAAACTTCGCGCGCGAGGCCGGGTTGGATGAGGGCGAGGCGCTGTCCTTTTTGTTCGAAAACTTCAACAGCGTGATCAACGAGGAGAACCTGACCCACAGACTGCGCCTGTTCAATGCAGAACTGGAAGATCGCAAACGGTGACACAACAAGCCACGCGCCCGTGATTTCTGTTCCATCCGCCTCCGGCGGCCGTATTTGGAACGAGAAGAAACAAGGGAACCGCCAAGAGGTCCACCCCACCACCCGGCCCGACCGTCAGACGGAACGCAGGCGGGGCGGCGAGGTTTCTCCTCGTGCGGTCATCGGCTCGGCAGCCTGTACCGCGCACCCAATAGACACGCATTAACCTTAACGCCCGGTTAGCGAGAAGAAGGGGACCCATATTTCTTCTCGTTCCAAATACGGAAAATCCGACACCTGCCACAAACGCCACGGGAGGGGCATGGCCATGACAATGAAACTCTACTGCTTCGGAGAAAGCGGCAATTCTTACAAAGCGGCGCTGGCGCTGCAACTCAGTGGCCTTCAGTGGGAGCCGGTGTTTGTCGATTTCTTCAAAGGCGAGACCCGCACGCCCGAGTACCGCGCGAACGTAAACGAGTTGGGCGAAGCGCCCGTGCTGGTGGACGGTGAGTTCAAGACCGGGCAATCGGGGGCCATCCAGGCCTATATCACCGAGAAATCAGGGAAATTCGGCGGCAAGACCCACGAAGAGAACTATGAGATCTTTCGTTGGGTGCTTTGGGACAACCACAAGCTCAGCTCGATGGCCGGTGTCACCCGCTTTCTGATGAACTTCCTGCCCGAGGACAAACGCCCTGCCGAGGTGATCGCCTTTAACCAGGGCCGCCTGCGTGGTGCCTATGAGCTGTTGAACAACCATTTGGATGGCCGCGACTGGATTGTCGGCGACGGTGTGACCAATGCCGATCTCAGCTGCTGCGGCTATCTCTATTATCCCGAACCCTTCGGCTTTGACCGTGCCGAATGGCCCCACATCAACGCCTGGCTGGACCGCATCAGCGCCCTGCCCGGCTGGAAACACCCCTATGACCTGATGCCCGGCAATCCGTCGGACCGCGCTTGAGGAGAGTAAAAAAATGACCGAAGCCTATATCTATGACGCCCTGCGCACCCCGCGTGGCAAGGGCCGCAAGGATGGCAGCCTGCACGAGGTGACCAGCCTGCGCCTGTCCGCGCTGACCATGAACGCGATCAAAGAGCGCAACAACCTTGAAGGCCACGCCGTCGAAGACGTGATCTGGGGCAATGTCACCCAGGTGATGGAACAGGGCGGTTGTCTGGCGCGCTCGGCTGTTCTGGCCTCGGATCTGGATGAATCGATCCCCGGCCTGTCGATCAACCGCTTCTGCGCCTCCGGCATGGAAGCCGTGAACCTGGCCGCAAACCAGGTGCGTGGCGGCGCGGGCGACGGTTACATCGCTGGTGGTGTTGAAATGATGGGCCGCGTCCCCATGGGCAGCGACGGCGCGGCGATTGCCGTTGATCCGTCGATCGCCATTGACGGCTATTTCGTGCCGCAGGGCATCTCGGCCGACATCATCGCGACCGAGTACGGGTTCAGCCGCGATCAGGCTGATGCTCTGGCCATGGAATCGCAGCGTCGCGCGGCACAAGCGTGGGAAGAAGGCCGGTTCGACAAGTCCGTGATCTCGGTCAAGGATCAAAACGGCCTGACCATTCTGGACCGCGACGAATACATGCGTCCGGGCACCGACATGCAGTCCTTGGGCAGCCTGAACCCCGCGTTCCAGATGATGGGCGAGCAGATGCCGGGCTTCGACAAGATCGCCATGCTGAAATACCCGCATCTGGAAAAGATCAACCACATTCACCACGCGGGCAACAGCTCGGGCATCGTGGACGGGGCTGCCGCTGTACTGATCGGCAACAAGGAATTTGGTGAAAAGCACGGTCTGAAACCCCGCGCGCGCATCAAGGCCACCGCCAAGATCGGCCTTGACCCGACCATCATGCTGACCGGTCCGGTTCCTGTGACGCAAAAGATCATGGCCGACAACGGCATGGCAATTTCCGACTTTGACCTGTTCGAAGTGAACGAAGCCTTCGCCTCGGTCGTGATGCGCTTCCAGCAAGCGTTTGATGTCGACCCCGAGCTGGTGAACGTCAACGGCGGCTCCATCGCCATGGGTCACCCGCTGGGGGCCACCGGTGCGATCATCATCGGCACCCTGTTGGACGAGCTGGAGCGGCAGGACAAGGAAACCGGTCTGGCAACCCTGTGTATCGCATCCGGCATGGGTGCAGCGACCATCATCGAGCGCGTGTAAGAACGGCGTCTGGAGAACAAGAAAATGGCTGAATTTACACTGACCAAAGACGCAGACGGCGTCGCAACCATCACCTGGGATGTGCCCGGCAAGACCATGAACGTGATGTCGTTCACCGGTCTCGAAGAGCTGAACGCCTGCATCGACGACGCGCTGGCCGACGACGCGGTCAAGGGCATCGTCGTGACCTCGGGCAAAGAAGGCTCGTTTGCGGGCGGCATGGACCTGAACCTGCTGGCCGTGATGAAAGAGCAAGCTGGCGACGATCCGGCAAAGGGCCTGTTCGAGGGCACCATGCAGATGCATGCCCTTCTGCGCAAAATCGAACGCGCCGGCATGGACAAAAAGACCAACAAGGGCGGCAAGCCGATTGCCTCGGCCCTGCCCGGCACTGCTGCTGGCATCGGTCTGGAACTGCCGCTGGCGACGCACCGCATCTTTGTGAGCGAAAACCCCAAGGCGAAATACGGCCTGCCGGAAATTCTGGTCGGTATCTTCCCCGGTGCAGGCGGCACCACCCGTCTGGCACGCAAGCTGGGCGCGATGGGTGCCTCGCCCTTGCTGCTCGAAGGCAAGATGCTGGACGCCAAGAAAGCCAAAGGCGCAGGTCTGGTGGATGAGGTTGTCGCCGATCCGGTGGCTGTAGCGCGCGAATGGGTGTTGAACGCCAAGGACGCCGACATCGTCAAACCGTGGGACGCCAAGGGCTACAAGATCCCCGGTGGCGCGCCTTATTCGCCTGCTGGTTTCCCGACCTTCGTCGGTGCCGCAGCAATGGTGCACGGTAAGACCCAAGGTGCTTTCCCGGCTGCCAAAGCTTTGCTGAGTGCGGTTTATGAAGGCCTTCTGGTCGACTTTGACAACGCACTGAAGATCGAAGCACGCTGGTTCACTTCCGTTTTGATGAACCCCTCGTCGGGTGCCATGATCCGCTCGCTCTTCCTTAACAAGGAAGCGCTGGAAAAAGGTGCTGTGCGACCCAAGGATGTTGCCGATCAGCGCGTCAAGAAGCTGGGCGTTCTGGGTGCGGGCATGATGGGCGCAGGCATCGCGCTGGTGTCGGCGCAGGCCGGTATGGAAGTGGTTCTGATCGACCGTGACCAGGCGGCTGCCGACAAGGGCAAGGCCTATACCGAAGTTTACCTCGACAAGGGCATGAAGCGCGGCAAGGTCACGCAGGACAAGAAAGACGCGATGCTGGGTCTGATCACCGCGACCCCGGATCTGGAGCAGCTGAAAGGTTGTGACCTGATCATCGAGGCCGTGTTCGAAGACCCCGCCGTCAAGGCCGAGATGACCAAGAAGGTCGAGGCGATCATCCCCGAGGATTGCATCTTTGCCTCGAACACCTCGACCCTGCCGATCACCGATCTGGCCAAGGCGAGCGTGCGTCCTGAGCAGTTCATCGGCATCCACTTCTTCTCGCCGGTTGAGAAGATGCTGCTGGTCGAGATCATCAAGGGCAAGGAAACCGGGGATCGCGCGGTCGCCAAGGCGCTGGATTATGTGCGCCAGATCCGCAAGACCCCGATCGTGGTCAACGATGCGCGCTTCTTCTACTGCAACCGCTGCATCATCCCCTATGGCAACGAAGCAACCCGCATGATCACCGAGGGCGTGGCGCCCGTACTGATCGACAACGCGGCACGTCAGCTGGGTTTCCCGGTTGGTCCGGTGCAGTTGGGCGACGAGACCTCGATCGATCTCGGCGTGCGCATCATGAAGGCCACCAAGGCCGCCATGGGCAACGCATACCCGGCGTCCGAGGCCGACGATCTGATCGTCTGGATGGAAGAAGAAGGTCGCCTGGGTCGCAAGGCCAACGCGGGCTATTTCGACTATGACGAAAAGGGCAAGCGCACCGGGTATTGGAAAGGTATCCACGACAAATACCCGCTGGCCGATGAACAGCCCGACCTGATCGAGGTGCAGGAACGTCTGATGTTCGCGCAGGTTCTGGAAGCCGTGCGCGCGCTGGAAGAGGGCGTGGTCGAAGACATCCGAGAGGCCGATGTAGGCGCGATCCTGGCCTGGGGCTTTGCGCCTTGGTCCGGCGGCCCGCTGAGCTGGCTGGACATCATCGGCGCGCCTTATGCGGCCGAGCGTTGCGACCAGCTAGCCGAGAAGTACGGCGAGCGTTTTGCCTGCCCGCCACTGCTGCGCGAGATGGCTGAAAAGGGCCAGACTTTCTATGGCCGCTTCAACCCCGAAGCCAAAGCGGCCTGATCGATATCACAAGAAAAAGAAACCGGCGTCCCAAGGGGCGCCGGTTTCATGTTGGAGACCGAGGGTATCGAAACTCCAAACCCCCGAGAGAGCGGGGATCAAGCCGGCCTTACCGGGCGACTGGGACGCACCGGGCCGTCATGGAACCCACCCGGCAATTCGGTGGGGTCTGAGGCCACGGCCATCGCATCATCATCGTCAATGATGCAGTTCACCAGGAATTGCGCCGCGGGTCCGCTGAGCACATCATAAATCCCGGGGACCGGCCGATCATTTTCTGAATAGAGCGGCTGCGGGCTGGGGCAATGGGCCAACATCCCGCCTTCGACATAGATCACCTCGTCATTGGCGAATCCAATCGTAGTCACTTCGATCTGGTCACCCGGATAACCCAATGAGATGCCGCGCAGCCCCGTCAGCATACGCGCGGGGATCACCGCAAAGGGATCGCCAACCGCATCCTGAGCCGCATCACATTCAATCAGCATCCCCTGATCCGGCATCAGCCAAAGCTCGCGCCTATTGAACAATGCGCCATCCGGCACCAGCACGGGGCGGCGCGTTCCGACCACGTCCCCTTCGGGCAGGAGCAGCGTTTCGCGTTGAATATCCACGATGGGTTGCATCGCGTGATCAAAGGTCAGCACCCGATCCCCGATGGACAGGGTCTCGACCGCACGCCAGCCCAGGTTCGAGGCCACATGCGTGCCCTTGAGAAACCCGGCCTGACCGGTGATCAGCAAACCGTCCAGCGCAGCGCTGGTTTCGGCCATACGCGGGGTCCCCCGACCCCGTTTTTCTTTCCATCCGAACACAAGCCCATTCCTTGTATGTGGCAGCAGCAGTCACAAGCATGCCGGATTAACTATGATGTCGGATCATTACGCCCGATTCGAATGCCGCTGTCGGGTCGGAACAAGGGCAAGAATGTGGCATTCCCCTGACCATTTGCGACAATAGGGGGGGAGTTAGGTGCCATTGACCTCAAATTTTCAACAAAGACCCATTACCCGTCGAACCTGTAGTCAAAGCGTTGAATGTCAGGGGCGCACATCTCCTGAACTGCCTCTGTCGATTCGTCATCGAAATAGGCCCGATAATCTGCGCCGCGACGGGATCGGTTGATGTGCGGCAGTTCCAACGGAAACCCCAAATGGTCCTCGACCGGTTTCAGATCCTGAGCCAAATGCTCCATCCGAACAAAGGCGTGACATTGTTCGCGTCCGTCCGAGCGCCGGACGTAGGCGGCTGCGGGCATGGTGCGAAAGCCAACCTCGGTTTTGGGATGCAGAAGAAACGGTTTGAATGCCAGGCCCTTGGCCAACTCGACCGCCGGATGATCGAAACTTTGCTCGCGCAGCCAGTGATAATAGCTCACGGCCCGATCCCATGGATTGCGCACAAGGGTAAAGACGAACATCTTGTCCAGCTCGGCTTCGGGCAAAACCCCTTCGATATCCGCCAGCGTCGCATGTTTCCACAGCCGCCCCCTGGCTTGCTCCGCCAAAGCCTTGGCGCGTTGCCTGCGGCGCAGGGCCTTTGGAGTGTCCCCCAGCAGGATGTCGTCCTTTTTGGCACGCGCCTCCAGCGCCAGGGACAGGGACGTTCCGCCGGTTTTGGGGACGTGAACAAAGATGTAGCGGCGCCCGGGCGAGATGATCATGGCACAGGCATAGCACGTCGTGGCCCGGGAAAAACCCTCAAGCCTTTGAACGAAGGGCGATTATACTGCCCGCAAAGGCGATCAACCCGATCCCTGCGATCTGCCACAGGCCCAAACCCTGCCCCAGCACGGCCCAGGCAAAGACCGGTCCAAAGATCATCACCGAATATTCAAAGACGGCCACATAGGACGGCTCGCCCAATTGATACGCCTTGATCAGCATGAACACCGCCGTGGCCGAACCGACCGCCTGCACCACCACCCAAATCCAGGCCTCGTGCATCGGCCAGACCCAACCGCGCGTGACAAACCCTGCGGGCCCCGCGACGCTATCCATCGGAAAAAAGTGCAGCACCGTGACCCCGGTTACCCCCATAAGGCCAAGCGCAATGGTCATGCCCCCAAGCAGCGCAACGGTACTTTCGCCGCCGCACAGACTGCGCGTGGCAATAGCCGCAAGCGCATAAAAGAACCCGCCAACAACCGGGATCAAGATCTTCCAATCGAAATCTTGAGGATCGGGTTGCAGCACAAACAGAATGCCCGTGAACCCAAGCGCCACGGCCATCACGCGCCAGGGACCAATGCGCTGCCCCATGCCAAGCCCCGTGATCAACAGGATGAAGATCGGAGAGGTAAAGAGCCCCGCCAGAGCCTGCGCAATCGGCATCAGGGCCAGGGCGCTGAAGTAAAACAACATCGCTGTAGCAATCAGCAGGCTGCGCACGACAACCGCCCACAGGCGTTGCGGTCCAAACTGCCCCAACCCGATAACCGACATCAGGAACACGATGGGCAGCATCATCGCCGAGCGCACAACGTGGAACTGCCACAAACCGATGGTTTCGGCCAAGCGCACGATGAAATTGTCGATGACCCCGATCAGGGCCATGGCTGCCACCATAAAGGCTGCGGCCGCTACTGGAGAGTTCTTGATGTCCGCCTGCATGGCTCTTGTTCGGTGGTTTCGCGTGCCTTGGCAAGTCCATCGGCGACTCGACAGCCCGTTTCCGACAGCCTCGGGAAGGAAAAACTCTGCAAGCCGTTTGCGGCGCGCCAATCGGACATGCTAGATTAGGGCAAAAGACAACACGAGCAGATCCAGCACGAATGACCGCTCTCAAGCAATATGAACGGATCGAGGCGACCGGTCTGTGGCGCCCCACCGCCGAAGAGCAGCGCCGCGAGGTGGTTGTTTCGATAGGCGAGGCCACGCTAACCATTGCCGATTTCAACGACAGCGCCCTGACCCATTGGTCGCTGGCCGCTCTTGTGCGCCAGAACCCCGGCGCGTTTCCGGCAATCTACCACCCCGACGGTGACCCCGGCGAGACGCTGGAATTGGCCGAGGGTGAGACCACGATGATCGAGGCCATCGAACGGCTGCAACGCGCCATCGACCGCGCGCGTCCGCATCCCGGACGTCTGAGGCTGGCGACCATTCTGGGGGGGGGCGCGGCACTCGCCGCGGTGTTGGTGTTCTGGTTGCCGGGCGCCATGAAACGGCACACGGTCAGTGTTGTGCCCGACATCAAACGCCAAGAGATCGGGCGCGCCCTGCTGGACCGGATCGAACGCGTGGGTGGTCAGGAGTGTTCGAACCCCGATGCCGACCCAATCCTGCGTAAACTGGCCGCCCGAACCGGCGTTGATCGACTGGCGGTGGTTCCTGCAGGCGTGGCCGACAGCTTGCACTTGCCAGGGGGCATCGTTCTGCTCAACCGGGCCCTGATTGAGGATCACGAAGACCCCGCCGTCGCAGCCGGTTTTGTCCTTGCTGAACGCGCCCGCGCCGAACAGATGGACCCGCTGGATGAGGTTCTGGATTTCGCAGGCGCCTGGCCGTCCTTCCGCCTGCTGACCACGGGTGAAATCACGCCCGGCATTCTGGACCGGTACGCCGAACATGCCCTCGCTGCTCCCCGGCATGCTCTAGAGGAAGACACCACACTGGCGCTATTCGCCCAAGCAGCGATCCCCTCATCCCCCTATGCCTATGCGTTGGATGTCACTGGGGAAACCGTCCTGGGATTGATCGAAGCCGATCCCATGGCTGGGCGCACCCTAGAGCCGGTTTTACCAGATCGGGATTGGGTGCTGCTGCAAAGTATTTGCGGCGAGTAGCCCCGCCGCATTAACTGCCCTGACCTGCCATGATCACTTTGTCAGACGCGCACCTGAAAACCCGGCGCCGCGCACCTGTGTCAGGGCCGACGTTGCCTGTGCTTGCGAGCTGAAGGGGCCAACCAAAACCACCTTGTATGTGCCCGAACCACGGCGCACGGTGCCCACGTTCATGGGCAGCCCGGTTCCCGAAAGGGACTTGGCTGCCTGACGAGCGGCCGCATCGTTCTGATAAGCTGCGACCCGCACGTACCGCGCCTCAACCGGTGCAGTCGGACCCGAGCGCGTCGAGAAAGTCAGGCGGTTCGGTCGGTTGGCCAGGTTTGTGTAGGTGGTGTTGTTCTTGGGAACCGTGACGATCTGCGCATCGGTTGGTACACGACGCAGGGTACGGGGAATTGTCCGCTGCCAAATCGCATCAGACTGCGCGTCCCCCTCAGCGGTGCGCATGCCCCGATGGGGGTTCAGACGATCATCTTCACGCTCGACAGCACGAAATCCGGTTGGTGGTTCAAATCGGCTCACGGTGATGGCGGGACGCAGGGTACGTTCGGCACGAAACGGGTTCAAACGATCGTCTTTCCAGACCGGGCGAAAACCCTTGGGCACCTGGACGTTCTGGGTGTTCTGGCGGTTGTCATAAACATGCCGCGGCGCGACACGTGTGTTCAGGGACACCTGCGCCACAGGAACAGCGCCAGTGGGCGTTGTGTCCAAGCTCGACGATTTGCGACCCGATCCATAGGTGATCGGAGATTCCGTCTGCGGTCCGCAGCGTACGCCGTTCTTGTTGATGAATTGCTGGCTGAACGCCGATGCGTTCGAGCACCCACCACCCGTTTTCGCTGCCGGAGCGGTGCGACGCGGTGCAACAACGGGGGCCGCCGTCGTGGTGGCCGTCGTAGGTTTGGGCGCAACGGCTGTGGCTGGACGCGTCGTGACGGTTGGCCGCGCCGTGGTCGTGCGCGTCGTGGTCCGCACCGTAGGTTTCCGCGTGGTGGTGCGCACAGTCGGAGCGGCTGGAGCCGCCGGTTTCGAGGTTGATACCACCGTTGGTTCGGGCCCTGGGCTCGGTTTGGTTTGTGTTCTGGTCTGCGTCTTGGGCTTAGGTGCAGCAGTTGCCGTCGCTGTGGCAGTAGCGGTCGGGGCAGTCGGTTCGATGGTGATCAGCTTGGGCTTTGGTGCCTGAGTTGGGCGCGCCGTTGCTCCGGCTACGGCCGTAGGCTTGTAACCGCAGACCTGGCGACGGTCGCGCGAAACACGCGGAACCCAAGTCACATTGCCGTCGATCCCCGCGCGGATGTAGATACACCCGCGGCTGTCAACATATTGCTTGCCTTTGTAGGACGCAGGTGGAAATTCCGCCGGAGGCGACGATTTCCGCAGAGTTTGGGCGTTCAAACTCGTTAAGCCGACCGTTGCGGCCATTATGGTTACTGCAATAACTCTTGTAATTCTCATGACTGCCCCCACAAGATGTGGAGGCAGGATGCTATAAATCAGCTCTTGAGTAAAGGACTCAGTTGCCTCTGATTCGCCTTATTTCGTCCCGAACATCCGGTCGCCGGCGTCGCCAAGTCCCGGCATGATATAACCTTTTTCGTTCAGTTCACGATCGAGCGAGGCGGTGACGATGGGCACATCGGGGTGCGCTTCCTTCATTCGGGCGACCCCTTCGGGGGCGGCGAGCAGGCACAGGAAACGGATGTCGGTGGCACCTGCATCCTTGAGCAGATCAATCGCCGCTGCCGAGCTGTTGCCGGTGGCGAGCATCGGGTCCACTGCAATCACAAGGCGATCTTTCAGACCTTCAGGGGCCTTGAAATAATACTGCACCGGCTTGAGCGTCTCTTCGTCCCGGTAGAGGCCAACAAAGCCAACACGCGCCGAGGGCACCAGTTCCAGCACACCATCAAGCATGCCGTTGCCCGCGCGCAGGATCGACACCAACGCCATCTTCTTGCCCGCCAGAATAGGCGCGTCCATCTCTTCCATCGGTGTTTCGATGGACCGAGTGGTCAGCGGCATCTCGCGCGTGATCTCATAGGCCAGAAGCTGTGTGATCTCGCGCAACAGCTGCCGGAACACAGCGGTCGAGGTGCCCTTGTCCCGCATCAGCGTGAGTTTGTGCTGCACCAACGGGTGATCGACAACGGTCAGGTGGTCGCTCATGTCATCTCCAATCGTTTCTTGACCCGCGCGCGGGTGTCTTCATCGCAGAATGCCGCCTCAAGCGCCGTGGCGTTGAGGTCGGCGAAATCCTGTTCGCTCCAGTCAAAGGCCTGCGCCAGCATCTCATATTCGCGGCGCATCGTCGTGTGGAAAAAGGGCGGGTCATCGGTTGAGACGGTCACTTTGACACCGGCGTCGCGCAGGCGCGCAATCGGGTGCGCCGCGAAATTGGGATACAGCCCCAGAACCACGTTCGACCCCGGGCAAACCTCGAGCACCGTGCCGCGATCTTGCAGCTCGTGCACCAGATCGGCGCTTTCGATGGCGCGCACGCCGTGGCCCACGCGTTCAACCTGCAGATCGCGCACCGCGTCCCGCACGCTTTCGGGCCCGCCAAACTCGCCCGCGTGGGTGGTCAGGCGCAGCCCGGCCTCGCGGGCACAGTCAAAGCTCCAGGCGAAATCGCCCTGACGGCCCACGCCTTCGTTGCCGCCCATGCCAAAGCCCACGATCCAGTCACCCGCTGTTTCGGCCGCGCAAATGGCCGAGGCTTTGGCCTTTTCCGATCCGAAATGGCGCACGCATGTGACGACGCCGCGCAGGGTGATGCCCAGTTTGGCCTCAGCCTCATTCGCCGCGTCCTGAATGGCTGCCAGATAGTCGCGCCAGGCGGCCACATCGCCGCCGCCGCAGAAATCGGGGCTTAGGAAGGTTTCCGAATAGACCACACCGTTTGCGGCGCTCTCTTCCAAAATGGCCAGTGTCAGGCGGCGGAACTCTTCGGGTCCGGTCAGCACCTCACTGGCCGCTTCATAGACGCTCAGGAAATGAGCGAAATCGCGAAAATCATAAGAGCCGTCCGGCTTGAAGATGCCGCTCAGGTCCATCTTCTTTTCATGTGCAAGCTGCCGGATGAAGGCGGGCGGCGCGGCCCCTTCGTGGTGCAGATGCAGTTCGATCTTGGGCAGGTCAGCGACCGTCATAGGAAACTCCGCCCCGGTCCTTGCGCCGGGATATTGAGGTGGTGGGCAATGCTGGCGGCAACGTCGGCAAAGTTGATTTGCCCAATGCGGCCACTGCCAAGCCCGGCGATCAGCACCGGCACTTGTTCGCGTGTGTGATCGGTGCCAGTCCAGCTGGGGTCATTGCCGTGATCCGCGGTCAGCACCAGCATGTCACCGTCGCGCAGTTTTGGCAGGAGTGCCCCGATCTGTGCATCAAACCATTCCAACGCGCGGGCATATCCGCTGATATCGCGGCGGTGACCATAGAGGCTGTCGAACTCGACGAAATTGGCAAACGTGAGGCTGCCATCTTCGGCGGTCTCGATTTTGTCTGTCAGAGCCTGCATCAGCTCGGCATCCGAGCCTTTGGTCAGAGTGTCGATGCCCTGCATGGTGAAGATATCGCCTATCTTGCCAATGGCGTGAACCTTGCGCCCCGCATCCTGAACCCAATTGGTCAGGACGGGCGCAGGTGGTGCGATGGCATAATCCTTGCGGTTGGTGGTGCGGGTGAAACCCTTCTCAGGCGTGCCGACAAAGGGCCGCGCGATGACACGGCCCACTTTCATTTCATGCAGCAGCGGGGCCACATCAGCGCAAAGCTGGAGCAGGCGGTCGAGACCGAATGTTTCCTCATGCGCGGCGATCTGAAAGACGCTGTCGGCCGAGGTGTAGCAGATCGGCCAGCCGCTGCGCATGTGTTCCGCGCCATGCTGGTCGATGATGACCGTGCCGCTGGCGTGACAGTCGCCCAGGATGCCACCGGTTCCGGCGGCTTGCGCCGCAGCGTGCGAGATTTCGGCGGGAAACGCAGGCTGCGTGTCGGGGAAATAGTGCCAGTCCCAGGGCACAGGCAGACCTGCCAGTTCCCAGTGGCCAGACGGCGTGTCTTTGCCCAGGCTGTGTTCGCGGGCACAGCCCCAAAGGCCGTGTGGAATTCCGTCTAACCCAGGAGTGTTGTCACCTGATGCCATTTGGGTCGCCGCGCTCAATCCCAATCGATCAAGATTGGGCAGGTGCAACGGCCCGCTGCGCCCCTTTTCCGCCTGCCCTGCGGCGCAAGCCTGCGCGATATGCGCAACTGTATTTGCACCCGTGTCCGGCACATCGCCGTTAAAGAACCGATCAGCATCCGGCGCGCCGCCGATGCCCACCGAATCCATCACCACAAGAAAGGCCCGTGTCATGCACCGATCCTTTCATGGATCAGGGGCGGCACATCAGGGGCCGTGTCGCTGAGGGTGATGGCCTGGCGCAGCGCGGTCTCGGCCTGACGCGCCGCATCCTCGCGGCTGGCGTGGATCACAGCCAAGGGCTCGCCCTTGCCGACCTTGACCCCCAGACGCACGACGGCGGACAGGCCAACCGCTGGATCAATCTCGTCACTTTCGACTTGCCGTCCGCCGCCCAAAGCCACAACCGCCAGCCCCAGGGCCTCGCCATCGATGGCCGCAACATAGCCGGTTTCGCGGGCCGTGACCTCTTGGATCACATTCGCCTCAGGCAGGAAACGCGCCCAGTTTTCGACGAATTGCACCGGGCCGCCAACGCTGGCGATCATGCGTCCGAACCGATCGGCTGCGCGCCCGTCGCGGATGATTTCGGCGATCTTGGCGGTGCCTTCTTCAACTGTTGCAGCCAAACCTGCATCCTTCAGCAGAACGCCGCCCAAGGCCGACGAAAGCTCGGACAGCAGGCTCACCTCGCCGCTGGTCAGCGCACGCATGATCTCGGCCACCTCGAGCGCGTTGCCCAGGGAACGTGCCAGCGGTTGGTTCATGTCGGTGATCACGGCAGAGGTCCGGCATCCAGCCGCATTGGCGGTGTCGGCAAGTGCCGTGGCCAGCGCCCGCGCCTCGTCGGGCGTTTTCATGAAAGCACCGCTGCCCACCTTGACGTCCAACACCAGCGCATCGGGGCTGGCGGCAAGTTTCTTGGACAGGATCGAGGCGGTGATCAGATCGAGGCTTTCCACAGTCGCAGTTACGTCGCGGATCGCATAAAGCCGCTTATCCGCCGGCGCGATCTGCGCCGTGGCGCCGACGATGGCGGCGCCCACATCGCCCACGATGTCGGCCAGCCTGTCTTGTCCCACTTGCGTGGTGACGCCGGGGATCGCCTCCATCTTGTCGAGGGTACCGCCGGTGTGGCCCAAACCACGCCCCGAGATCATCGGCACAAAGGTCCCACATTCCGCCAGCGCGGGCGCCAGCATCAGCGAGACGCAATCGCCCACCCCGCCGGTCGAATGCTTGTCGATCACCGGTCCGTCCAGATCCCAGCTCAGCACATCGCCACTGTCGCGCATCGCAAGCGTCAGCGCCGCGCGTCCGTCAGCCCCAAGCGCGCCCATGCAGACGGCCATGGCAAAAGCCCCGGCCTGCGCATCGCTGACACCGCCGTCCGCCAAACCTTGGGCAAACCACCTGAGTTCCGCCGCATCAGGCACATCGTGGCGACGCAGTTTCGCAATGATCGAGCGGGCGTCCATCAAGTCAGTTGCCCTCCATGTGCTCGGTTCCAAAGGCACCGGGCAAGAGCTCTCCGATCGTCATGGACTTTTCGAAGCCGTCCTGAGAAGCCATGGTCACCACAACATCCGGCGACCCAAACTCGGACAGCTTCTGACGGCAGCCACCACAGGGCGGCACCGGGAACGGGCTATCCGCGACCACATAAACTTCGGTCAGGCGCGTTTCGCCTGCAGCGACCATGGCCGCAATTGCGCCTGCCTCGGCGCAGGTGCCTTCGGGATAGGCCACGTTTTCGACGTTGCAACCCGAATAGATCTGGCCGTTCTGTCCTAGAATTGCTGCGCCCACCTTGAACCTTGAATAAGGCGCATAGGCCTTTTCGCGCACCTGTTCTGCAGCATCCTTCAAGCTCATGGCGATTCCCCAAATTTTGATCAATTGGTCAGAGTACGCCACCATAATCCGAATTGACCGCAGAGGTGAAGAGGTCACTCGGGGGAAGGTTTTTAGACTTTCACCAATGGCGGCGGGGGCTCTGCCCCCGGTCCCTGCGGGCCCTCCCCTGGGATATTTTTAGCAAGAAGAAGGGGTCAGGACAGTGTTGTCTTGAACGTGCCGGGCAAGGTCACTTCGAGCAGCTCGACATCATCGCTGGGGTCGGACAGGCGGGTGTTCATGCCGGGCGGGATGACAAAGGCGTCACCTTGCTCCAGAGCAAAGGGATCGCGGCCCTCCCCCTCGAGCGTCAGAGTGCCGTTCATCACAAAGGTAAAGTGGATGTCCGTATCATGGCTGGCCCATTGCGGCGCGCCCTCGCCCCGGCGCACGACCTGCACACCCGCCACGCCCTTGGTGTTTTCGGCAATCGTCGTGTCCCTGCAAATGAAGCCCGGCAGGCGGAATGGCATCCATTCCGCGCCGTCGGCCCGGTTATAGACAAAGCGCTGCCCATCCCATTCGCGGTCGGGGCGGTAATGCGGTGTTGGCAGCTCCATCTCGTGATCGATCTCGGTCACATGCTCGGCCGGAACGCCAATCTCGATGACTTGCACATTGTCGCTCGCTTCGAGCACGCGATGGCGAATCTCGGGCGGCTGAATGAAGCAATCCCCGGCAGTCAGGCGCATCTTGTCGCCCTGATCCTCGTAAACGACATCAACCCAGCCGTGGATGCAAAAGATCAGTTGAAAGCCCACCTTGTGGAAATGCACCATGTCCGGCACCGGCCCGCCATCAGGTATGCGGATGTGGCTGGCGATGATCGAGCCACCCAAACGATCCGGCACCAGATCACGATAATGCATGCCTGCGCGCCCGATGATCCAGGGCGCCTGATCCTTGAGGCGGCGCACAACAAAAGAGTGCACCGTTTCCGGCATCACCATCGGTGGGTTGCGGTCTTCGATCTCGATCACTGTGCCGTTGGGGGCGACCAAACGGCGATCACCACCTGCAAACTCATCGGGCGCGTCGGTCAGGATTCGGATCGTTCCGGGCGCTTCGGTGGCGTCCTTTTCCACGCGCAGGCGTAGCCCATGCCCAGAAAACACTGCTGTGCGCGGGTCGTCCGCAGGATAGATGGACTCCATCCGCATCCCCAAGGTTTTGGTAAAAAACGGAATGTCATCGCGCAATTCTTTGGTCGGCAAGCGCATTTCGGCTATTGTGTCGGGCATCGGCTCTCTCTCCTCTGGCGCGGACAGTGCCGCCGGGTAGACGGATTTGCAAGAAGTCGCCTGCGACAGGATTTCCGCCTTGCCTGCGGCCTGACAGGGTTTCCCCGACGTCAAAAATAGTTTAACGCTAAACTAAATTTCCGGAGGAGTGTTTCATATGTCCGAAAACCAGAGCCAGCGGCAGGCCGCACTGGACTATCACGAGTTTCCCAAACCCGGAAAGCTTGAAATCAAGGCAACGAAACCGATGGCCAATGGTCGCGACCTGTCGCGCGCCTATTCGCCGGGCGTGGCCGAGGCCTGTATCGAGATCAAGGAAGATCCGGCAACGGCGTCCCGTTACACCGCGCGCGGAAACCTGGTGGCAGTTGTGTCGAACGGGACGGCGGTTCTGGGGTTGGGCAACATTGGCGCGCTGGCCTCAAAACCCGTGATGGAGGGCAAGGCCGTCCTGTTCAAGAAGTTCGCCAACATCGACTGCTTCGACATCGAGGTGGACGAAAGCGACCCCGAAAAGCTGGCTGAAATCGTCTGCGCGCTTGGGCCAACCTTTGGCGCCATCAACCTCGAAGACATCAAGGCGCCCGACTGCTTCATCGTGGAAAAAATCTGCCGCGAGCGGATGAACATCCCGGTGTTTCACGATGACCAGCACGGCACGGCGATCGTTGTTGGCGCAGCAGCCAAGAACGCGCTGCATGTGGCGGGTAAGCGGTTCGAGGACATCAAGATCGTTTCGACCGGGGGCGGTGCCGCTGGCATCGCCTGCCTCAACATGCTGCTGAAACTCGGCGTGAAACGCGAAAACGTCTGGCTGTGCGACATCCATGGGCTGGTCTATGAGGGTCGAGCCGAAGACATGAACCCGCACAAGGCGGCTTTTGCGCAAGCCTCGGACCTGCGCACGCTGGATGATGTGATTGACGGGGCCGATCTGTTCCTTGGGCTGTCTGGCCCCAATGTCCTCAAGCCTGAGATGGTCAAGAAGATGGCGAAGCGGCCGATCATCTTTGCCCTGGCCAACCCAACGCCCGAGATCCTGCCGGATGCTGCACGCGACGTTGCCCCCGACGCAATCATCGCCACCGGTCGCAGCGATTTTCCCAATCAAGTCAACAACGTCCTTTGCTTCCCCTTCATCTTCCGCGGCGCGCTGGATGTGGGCGCGACCGAGATCAACGACGAAATGCAGATCGCCTGTGTCGACGGCATCGCCGAGCTGGCCCGCGCCACCACCAGCGCCGAGGCCGCAGCCGCCTATAAGGGGGAACAACTGACCTTTGGCGCGGATTATCTGATTCCAAAGCCCTTTGACCCGCGTTTGGTGGGCGTTGTTTCTTCGTCAGTTGCAAAAGCCGCAATGGAAAGCGGCGTGGCAAAGCGGCCCATCGAGGATCTTGAAGCCTACAAAGAGCAACTTAATCAAACGGTTTTCAAATCTGCTCTTCTTATGCGGCCAGTGTTCGAAGCAGCAAGCGCCGCATCCCGACGGATCGTATTTTCCGAAGGCGAAGACGAGCGGGTCCTGCGCGCGGCCCAAGCGATCTTGGAAGAGACCACCGAAACCCCGATTTTGATCGGCCGCCCCGAGGTCATCGAAGCCCGTTGCGAGCGCCTTGGGCTGTCCGTACGTCCCGGGCAGGATTTCCAGATCGTGAACCCGGAAAACGATCCGCGGTATTATGAATACTGGAATTCGTATCACGCGTTGATGCAACGGCGCGGCGTCTCGCCCGATTTGGCCAAGGCGATCATGCGCACGAATTCAACCGCCATTGGTGCGATCATGGTGCACAGGGGCGATGCCGACAGCCTGATCTGCGGCACCTTTGGCGAATACCGCTGGCATCTGAACTATGTCGAGCAGGTGTTGGGCAATGGCGATCTGCATCCGCATGGTGCGCTGTCGCTGATGATCCTGGAAGATGGACCTCTGTTCATTGCCGACACTCACGTGCGCCAGCTGCCCACCCCCGAGGAACTGGCCGAGATCACCATTGGCGCCGCCCGTCACGCCCGCCGTTTCGGTGTTGAGCCCAAGATCGCGTTCTGCTCGCAATCCCAATTCGGCAATCAGGCCGAGGGGTCGGGCAAGCGCCTGCGCGATGCCATCGCGCTGCTGGACGCCGAACCGCGGGACTTTATGTACGAGGGCGAAATGAACCTGGACACTGCTTTGGATCCCGAGCTGCGGCAGCGTATCTTCCCGAACTCGCGCCTGAAAGGCGCAGCCAATGTTCTGATCTTTGCCCACGCGGATGCCGCGAGCGGTGTGCGCAACATCCTAAAAATGAAAGCAGACGGAATCGAAGTCGGCCCGATCCTGATGGGCATGGGCAACAGGGCCCATATCGTGTCGCCGTCGATCACCGCGCGGGGATTGCTCAACATGGCCGCCATCGCAGGCACGCCGGTGACCCATTACGGATAAGACAATCGGGCGCTCTGACCGAGGTAAGTGGTTTTCAGAGCGCCCGACCTGATCAGCCGATGACCCGGTGCCCACGGCCCTGCATGCAGTTGATCAAAACATGACGGCGCGCTTCGTCTTCGTAATAGCTTCCCTCGGCCGCCCCAAGCAGACCGCCGATTGCGGCCCCCGCGAGAGCACCTTCGGTGCTTTCACCGCTGGCCGAGGTCAATCCACCGATCAAGGCGCCCGACACGGCCCCTCCCCCGATCGCACCCGCCTGCTTTTGCGGGTTGTAGTTCGCGGCCAAGGCCCGGCATTCGATCTCATCTTGTCCGAAATTGGCATTTCTCGTGCCATCCACAGCCAAAGGCCGAGACGTGGCATACTCGCCGCAAGTTGCCAATCCCAGCAGCCCCAACAACATGAACTTACGCATTTTCTGGTCTTTCAATTTGGGCCCGAGCACAAAAAGTTCCTGTACCCGGGCCCATACTCACGGAAACAGGGATGCCCTGCTGCGAAGGACATAAGTTTCGCGCCATTTGCCGTCAATGATGACAATAAATATTTCTTACCGACGAGCGGATCATGGCCGCACCTGACCACCCCCCCGGCTCTTTGAAACTGAGATTCGCAACAAGGGCCTGCGCAATTTTATGACTTTGCAAAGTTTGAATAGCTTGCAGAAATCCCTTAGCGAAACAGAAGCTTTGCAAAAATTTGCAAGTTACACTAACAGGTTCTGCAAAGAAATTGCGATAATCTGACGCTAGGTTCCGCTATTTTCTTGCCCCCCTCCCCGCGCCGGGCGTAACACATTCGCCAAGCCTAAAGTGAGGAGGACGCCGTGGCCTATCAGGACGTATACGACAGCTGGAAACAGGACCCTGAGGCCTTTTGGCTTGAGGCCGCAAAGGGCATTGACTGGGTCGAGGCCCCGACCAAGGCGCTCAACGATGATAACGCCCCGCTTTACGAATGGTTCACTGACAGCAAGGTAAACACCTGCTGGAACGCAGTAGACCGCCATGTCGAGGCCGGGCGCGGTGAGCAGACTGCCATCATCTATGACAGCCCGATCACCCACACCAAGCGCGAGATTTCCTATGTGGAACTGCGCAATCGGGTGGCCACCCTGGCCGGGGCACTGCGCGCCAAGGGCATCGAAAAGGGCGACCGCGTCATCATCTACATGCCGATGATCCCCGAGGCGCTCGAGGCGATGCTGGCCTGCGCCCGCTTGGGTGCGGTGCATTCAGTGGTCTTTGGTGGCTTTGCGTCGAACGAACTGGCTGTGCGAATTGATGATGCCAAGCCCAAGGCTATCATCGCCGCCTCGTGCGGGATGGAGCCGGGCCGCGTGGTCCACTACAAACCGCTGCTGGATGGCGCCATCGACCTGTCCGAGCACAAGCCCGACTTCTGCGTGATCTTTCAGCGCGAACAAGAAGTGGCACAGCTCATCGAAGGGCGCGATTACAACTGGCACGGCTTCCAATATGGCGTGGAACCGGCCGAATGTGTCCCGGTCGAGGGCAACCACCCGGCCTATATCCTCTACACCTCGGGCACAACGGGTGCGCCAAAGGGCGTGCTGCGTCCGACCGCCGGCCATCTGGTGGCACTGAACTGGACGATGAAGAACATCTACAACGTCGATCCCGGCGACGTGTTCTGGGCTGCCTCGGATGTGGGCTGGGTCGTGGGGCATTCCTACATTTGCTATGGCCCATTGATCCACGGCAACACCACCATTGTCTTCGAGGGCAAGCCCGTTGGCACGCCCGATGCTGGCACCTTCTGGCGGGTGATTTCCGAGCATAAGGTCAGCAGCTTCTTCACCGCCCCCACTGCCATCCGCGCCGTCAAACGCGAAGATCCCAAGGGCGAGTTGATCGGCGATTACGACATCTCCTGCCTCAAGGCGCTGTATCTGGCCGGTGAACGTGCCGACCCGGACACGATCGTCTGGGCGCAGGACGCGCTGAAGGTGCCGGTCATCGACCACTGGTGGCAGACGGAAACCGGCTGGACGATCGCAGGCAACCCGCTGGGGATCGAAGAGCTACCAACCAAGCTGGGCTCGCCCGCCAAGCCCATGCCCGGCTATGACGTGCAGATCCTGGACGAAGGCGGACACCAGATGAAGGCCGGAGAGCTCGGCGCAATTGCCGTCAAGCTGCCCCTTCCCCCGGGCACCCTGCCCGGCCTCTGGAATGCCGAAGAGCGGTTCAAGAAATCCTATCTGCAGCAGTTCCCCGGTTACTATGAAACCGGCGATGCAGGGATGATTGACGAGGACGGCTACCTCTACATCATGGCGCGCACCGATGACGTCATCAACGTCGCGGGCCACCGCCTGTCGACGGGCGGTATGGAAGAAGTTCTGGCCGGTCACCCGGACGTCGCGGAATGCGCCGTGATCGGGGTGACGGATCAGCTCAAAGGTCAGATGCCGGTTGGCTTCCTCTGTCTTAATGCGGGCGCAGGCCGGGATCACGGAGAAGTGGTGGCCGAAGTGGTCAAGCTGGTGCGCGAAAAGATCGGACCGGTGGCGGCCTTCAAGCTTGCGGTTGTGGTGGACCGGCTGCCCAAGACCCGCTCGGGCAAGATCCTGCGTGGCACGATGGTGTCGATCGCCGATGGCAAGGAATTCAAAATGCCCGCCACCATCGACGACCCCGCGATCCTGGACGAGATCAAGACGGCGCTGCAAACCATCGGTTACGCCAGCTGAAACACGTCACCGCGCCGGGCCGACAGGCCCGGCGCCCGGCCCAACGCTTCTGGGGGCGCATCTTTGATGCGTACCCAAGGGGCGGGAGCTCCCCCGTCCCGACACCACATTTCCTGAACTGCAATCCTCGGAAAAATGACGCCGCGATCACTCTGGTTTCGCTTGCCTTCTCCTGACCCGCGCCTAACCTGCGGGCGGGAGATTTTTCATGACCGATACCGATACCTGGCGCCTCAGCGCCTCTGAAACCGTTGCTCGCACCACCTCTGGCGACCTGACAGCCGAGGCCGCTGTGGACGCTGCCTTGACCCGCATGGACGCGGTCAACCCGAACCTCAACGCCGTTGTGGTGTCCTGCGCCGACGATGCCCGTGCGCGTGCGCTTGATCTGGATAAGGCCCGCGCATCTGGCGCGCCCACCGGCCCATTGCACGGCGTGCCCGTCACCATCAAGATCAACGTCGATCAGACCGGCTATGCCAGCAGCAATGGCGTGCCCGCGCTCAAGGATCTGATTGCCCCCGACGACGCCCCCCTCGTGCGCCACCTGCAGGATGCGGGCGCCGTCGTCATCGGCCGCACCAACACGCCCGAATTCAGCTTTCGCGCCGACACCGACAACCCGCTGCACGGTCGCACCCACAATCCTTGGGGCAAGCACGTCTCGCCCGGCGGTTCATCGGGTGGCGCGGGCTCGTCCATCATGGCGGGCATCGGCGCGCTGGCCCACGGCAATGACATCGGCGGCTCGCTACGTTTTCCGGCCGCCGCCAATGGTGCCGTCACCGTGAAACCCGGCCTGGGCCGCGTGCCCGCCTGGAACCCCAGCCAGACCGCCGAACGCGGTATGCTGGCGCAGAGCATGTCGGTGCAGGGCCTGATCTGCCGCACCGCGGATGATCTGCATCTGGCCATGCCGACCATGATCCGCCCCGACGCCCGCGATCCCTTCCACGTGCCCTTGCCCTGGCGCGGCGACGCTCTGGACGGCCCTATCAAGGTGGGCTTCACCAAAGAAACCTATGAGTTCGACCTCCACCCCGAGGTCTCACGTGCCCTCGACATGGCCCGGGACGCGCTCACCGATGCGGGATACCAGGTGGTCGAGGTCGAGCCACCCCACCTACGCGACTGCGGCATGGACGGCTATCGCACCCTGATGGGAGAGGTTCTGTCCCTGATGGGACCGGACATCGAAAAATTCGGCTCGCCCACCATCCGCGCGATCTTTGACGAATATTTTGAGCAATTCGCCCCCTATAAGGACACCGACATCCTGCGCATGATGGCCAAGCGCACATTCTACGCCCGCGCGTGGTCGGAGTTCCTGCAAGATTATCCGCTGGTGCTTTGCCCCTTCCTGCCACAGCCTTTCTTCGCGCCAGATCGCGACACCCAAGGGGCAGCAGGCGTGCGCGAGGTTCTGGGATCCGCTCTGTGGTCCTATTCCATGAACTTTATGGGCCTGCCCGCCGCCTGCGTGCCCACACATGTGGCCGAATTGCCCCAAGGCCCGCAACCGATGAGCGTTCAGATCGTTGCCCGTCGCTGGCGCGAGGATCTGGCCGTGGATGCCAGCGCCGCCATCGAGGCCCGCTTGGGTCGCATGTGCGACCTGCTGTGGCAACGCATGGGCTAAGGTTAGAGCAATAGGGAGGACAGACATGCAGATCACATCCGTGCTGCGCCGTGCCGTTCAGGTGAACCCAAAGGGCACCGCCACGGTTTTCAAAGACCGCTCACAAAGCTGGTCCGAGCTATTGGACCGGGTCCAGCGACTGGCCGGGGCCCTCCAGAGCCTCGGCATGACACCTGGCGACCGGGTCGCGCTCTTGTCACTGAACTCGGACCGCTTCATCGAATACTTCTTTGCAACCGTCTGGGGCGGTGGTGCGATGATGCCGATGAACATCCGTTGGGCTCCTGCCGAATGCGCCTACGCACTCAATGATGCCGGGGCCGAGATCTTGCTGGTTGACGATGCCTTTGCCACCGCCGCACCTGCGATCCAGGCTCAGGTCCCGGGTCTCAAGACACTGGTCTTCTGCGGTGACGGCGAAACCCCCGAGGGGATGGTCAACTACGAAGAGATCATTGCCGCTGCCACGCCGACCGCGGACGCGGACCGCAGTCATGACGATCTGGCGGGTATCTTCTACACCGGCGGCACAACAGGCTTTCCCAAGGGCGTGATGCTGTCGCAGACCAATTTCTACGTCAGTGGCATCTCGAACGCGCAGGAGCTCAAGGTGGTCGATGGCACGGTCTATCTACATGCCGCGCCAATGTTCCACATCGCTGACCTATTGTGGTTCATGGCCATCACATTTGTGGCGGGCACCCACGTGGTGATCCCCATGTTCACGCCCGAAGCCACGCTCGAGGCCATCGAGACACACAAACCCACGCATACCCTGCTGGTGCCCGTGATGCTCCAGATGATGCTGGCCTCGCCCAAACTGGCCGAGACCGACATCTCCTCTCTGGAGCTCATTGGATACGGCGCCTCGCCCATCACCGAGGCCACGCTGGCCGATGCCTTCAAGGCGTTTCCCAAGGTCGCCTTTATGCAGGCCTTCGGTCAGACCGAACTCAGCCCCGTTGCCACGGTTTTGGACAGCAAATACCACACGCTGGATGGGCCCAATGCCGGTAAACTGCGGTCCGCCGGGCGCGCCACCCGGGTCTGTGAGATCCAGATCGTCGACGAAGCTGGGCAGGCCCTGCCCGTCGGCGAGATCGGCGAGATCGCGGTCAAAGGTCCGATCACCATGCTGGGCTATTGGAACAAGCCCGATGCAACCGTCAAAACCCTTGTCAATGGATGGGTCATGACCGGCGATGCAGGATACATGGACGACGAGGGTTTCGTTTTCCTGATGGATCGCGTCAAGGATATGATCGTGTCCGGCGGCGAAAACGTCTATTCGGCCGAGGTAGAGAACGCCCTGGCGCAACACCCGGCGGTGGCCACAAGCGCGGTGATCGGCATCCCCTCCGAACAGTGGGGCGAAAGCGTACATGCCATCGTGATCCTGAACCCCGACATGCAAACCACCCCCGACAAGCTGATGGCACACTGTCACGAATTGATCGCCGGTTACAAATGTCCTCGCAGTATTGAATTCAGGACAAAGCCCTTTCCGCTCTCTGGCGCAAACAAGGTCCTCAAAACTGAACTGCGCAAGCCCTTCTGGGAAGGACGCGATCGCCAGATCTCATAAGGCTGTTGGCGGTCAGGCATGTCGGTGTTGACTGCGTTCTGCGATAACGCGCCGCGCACAGCGCGGCGCGCGGCCCAACGGGAGGAGGTTTTTCGCAAGAAAAATTGACGACGGGCGGGAGCACCCTGCCCTTTGGCACTCGGCTCCGAGACCGGCTCAGCGTTGCCGTGCAAGAGCTCTGTCGGCACTGGTTTGCGACCTCACGGAATGGAACCACAAACGGGCACAGAGCAGGCTAATTGCCCTGCCACCGCGAACGGCAACAGGGCCGATAATGCTGAAACAATCAGTCAGGTCGCTTTGCGTGCGAGCGCGACGACAGCCGCGCCCGCGTTTGCGCACCAATGCAAACTCTTGATAAACACGGCACAACAAACCACTCACATCATGTTGTGCGACGCTACACCCAACCTGAATTCAGGTTACTCGGCACATACTTTAGTGACTGTGAGTTTGTTCACAAAAACGCAAATAAACTCCTAAGACCCAAGGGTACGCCGGTGTTTCAGGTGAATTGTTCCGAGATTAGCCGCTCTTCAAGCCCGTGACCCGGATCAAAGAGAATACGGTGCCCTATCGAAGGTTCGGAACGAATTTCCACCCAGTCGATGTCGCTGATCGAAATGGAATCCGCATCCGCCATCACCGGACGCTTGTCCGGGTCCACCACGTCAAAGCGCACTTTGGCGGTTTTGGGCAACAGCGCTCCCCGCCAGCGCCGCGGGCGAAAAGCGGCAATTGCCGTCAGCGCCAAGACATCAGATCCGATCGGCAATATGGGGCCATGCGCAGAATAGTTGTATGCGGTGGAGCCCGCCGGAGTTGCGACAAGCGCCCCGTCACAGACAAGTTCGGCCAGTCGCACCCGGTCGTCGACGGAAATCTTGAGCCGTGCCGCCTGGGGGCCTGCCCGCAGCAGCGAGACTTCGTTGATGGCCAGCGCCTCATGCATCTGTCCCGCTTGATCCATGGCGCGCATCGACAACGGGTTGATGATCTCTAGCTCGGCCTCTTCCAGCCGCTCCAGCAAATCAGCCTCGTTATATTCATTCATCAGAAAGCCGATGGTGCCCCGATTCATGCCATAAACGGGCGCGGGGAGATGCTGTGTGTTGTGCAGCGTGCGCAGCATATGCCCGTCCCCTCCCAGGGCGACAATAATGTCAGCATCCCGTGGTGCTGCATTGCCGTATCGGCCAATCAAAGCGGCCCGGGCGGTTTGCGCCACCGGAGCGTCGCTGGCCAAAAAGGCGATTCTCTTGGTCATGTTTTCAGGTTTCCGGTGCTGCGCATTCGGTTCCGAAACAATCATACCTTTCCCCCAGAGACCAGCCTTGACGCCGCAGTTGGCCAATTCGTCGCTTTACGGTCTTTCTTGCCCCCATGGTTTCCGATAGGAAATCCGCCAACAGACACCCCCAGTTGATTGGAGCCACAATGACTGCCGAAATTCGTGACCCCGGGTTTTTCACTGAATCGCTCGCCACACGTGACCCCGAGCTCTTTGGTTCGATCACGTCCGAGCTGGGTCGCCAGCGCGACGAGATCGAGCTGATTGCATCCGAGAACATCGTCTCTGCCGCCGTGATGGAGGCGCAAGGCTCGGTCCTGACCAACAAATACGCCGAAGGCTACCCGGGTCGTCGCTATTATGGTGGCTGCCAGTATGTTGACGTGGCTGAAAATCTGGCCATCGACCGCGCGAAAGAGCTGTTTGGCTGTGGCTTTGCCAACGTTCAGCCGAATTCGGGCAGCCAGGCCAACCAGGGTGTGTTCCAGGCGCTGATCAAGCCCGGTGACACCATTTTGGGCATGGATCTGTCGGCCGGCGGTCACCTGACCCACGGCGCCAAGCCGAACCAGTCGGGCAAATGGTTCAACGCCGTGCACTATGGCGTGCGCAAGCAGGACAACCTGATCGACTATGAGCAAATCCAGGAACTGGCAACCGAACACAAACCCGCGCTGATCATCGCCGGTGGCTCGGCCATCCCGCGTCAGATCGATTTCGCCAAATTCCGCGAAATCGCCGACAGTGTTGGCGCCTACCTGCTGGTCGACATGGCCCACATCGCGGGTCTGGTTGCGGCAGGCGAGCACCCCTCGCCCTTCCCGCATGCGCATGTGGCCACCACCACCACGCACAAGACCCTGCGCGGCCCGCGCGGCGGCATGATCCTGACCAATGACGAGGCGATCGCCAAAAAAGTGAACTCGGCGATCTTCCCCGGCATCCAGGGCGGCCCGCTGATGCATGTGATCGCAGGCAAGGCCGCCGCCTTTGGCGAGGCGCTGCGCCCCGAGTTCAAGACCTATCAGAAGCAGGTGCGTGCAAACGCCGTGGCCTTGGCCGATCAGCTGGTCAAGGGCGGGCTGGACATCGTCACCGGTGGCACAGACACCCATGTTCTGCTGGTTGACCTGCGTCCCAAGAAAGTGACCGGCAACATTGTGGATGCGGCCTTGGGTCGTGCGCACATCACCACCAACAAGAACGGCATCCCGTTTGACCCGGAAAAGCCCACCGTCACCTCGGGCATCCGTCTGGGCACCCCTGCGGGCACCACCCGCGGCTTTGGTGAGGCCGAGTTCCGTGAGATCGCCGACCTGATCATCGAAGTGGTCGACGGTCTGGCAGCCAACGGCGCAGACGCCAACGGCGACGTGGAAGCATCGGTTCGCGAAAAAGTGGCTGCCCTCTGCGCCCGCTTCCCGCTGTACCCGAACCTCTGATCCTTCACGATCATGACATGAAAACGGCGCCCCAACCGGGCGCCGTTTTTCGTTTCCGGGGGTGCTCCCGCCCCTTTTGCCTGCATCAGAGATGCCCGCAAAAGCGTTGGGCCGGGCGCCGGGCCTGCGGCCCGGCGCGCCACCGCCCTTAATCAGATGTCCGTTTTGCTGTCCAGGATCGCCTCTTCCAGCATCTTTTCATTGCGCGCCTCTTCAATGCGGCGAATGCGGTCCTCGGACGAACGATGGTCAAAGCGGTACTTCACCACGTTGATCAGGCTGATCGTCAGCAGCAGGATCCCCATACCCCAGTAGCCTTTGGTGGCCAGCGGCACTTCGGTCGAAAGCCACAGTGATACACCCAGCAGGCCATAGGCCATCAACACGCCTGCGCCGTTCAGCATCAAAATCAGTGCATTGTCATTACGATCAGTCATGGAACTTGTACTCCGGTTTTTCAAATGAGTTGAGAATTAGCCATCAATTCTGGCGAGTTTTGGATCAGTTTTAGTCTTTTAGGCGGCCCAGTACGTCAGCAGCGGTCGAGCGGTTTTTCTCGCCAAACCCGGCCTCTTCCATCCGGGCGGCAATGTTGGTGTGATCCAACCCCTGGTCGATCTCGGCCAGGATCTGGCTTTGTTCAAAGGGGTCCTGGGCCTGCAGAACACCTGCGATCAGCTCTTGCGCCTCATCCATCGGGCTGTCGCCGCCAAGATGACGGTTCAGGCGCTTTTGCATCCCCTGCTCGCGGCGCACGGCCCGGGCGGACAGCGCCCCTTGCTTGAGGTCGATCAGGCGGCGGTTTGCGGTCTCGATGGATTGGCGCAACTGCAGGATGCGCATGTCGAGGCGATCCACCGTCTGCTGACGCGTCACGCTTTCGTTTTCCAGATCAGCCACCGCCTGGGCCGCGCTTTGGGCCAAATCTTCGCGCCCTGCATTCAGCGCCTCTTTGGCGCGGGTCAGCAGATCGTCGGTCCGATCTTTCAGGCCATCCAACTGGCGCTGCTCAGCGCGCTGCTGCTGGATCAGATTGGCCAGCGACAGCTTGGCCGCCTTGAGGCTTTGTGCCGCTTCGCGGATCTTCTGATCAATCAGTTCGATCGAGTATTCATCGCGCAGTTTTTCCTCGGCCCGCGCATTTGCACCCACAACCATAGTCTTCAAAGTTCTGAACATTTCGCATCCTCCAAATCGTGAACATCGTTCATAAAATGGATGTAGCAATTTCCTGAACGTCGTTCAAGAACTTTTATGAACGATGTTCACGAAACTATTCGTTTCCAATTCGGCGCAAAACAGCGGCGATCATCTGTTCGATCTGTTCCGGAGGTACGCCCGAGATGCGATTCTGCAGGCCCAAGAGGACAATCCCATGCACCGACGAGAACATCGCGCGGGTCATCAGGGACAGTTCCTGTTCGGCCATTTCGGGAAACAGCTCGGACAGGGGACGCGAGATATTGGCGAAGAGATCACCCAGAGCCGCGCGATACCAGGCAGGCACCCGGCCATCCTCGGACATGTCCAGATCAAACAGCGCCCGCCACAGGTTGGTGTGGTCCACTGCAAAGCCCAAGTAGGCGTGGCTCATCAGAATCAGGCGATCCACCGGAGGTTCGGTCCCATCGAACGAGCCGCGCACTGTTTCCCCCAAGGCCTGAAAGGTCAGGCCATTGACCGCCATGACAATGTCATTGAGATCCTCGAAGGCGTTGTAGATGGCCCCGACGGCACAGCCCGCATCCTTGGCCAGATCACGCGCCCGCAGCGCCGCCATGCCATCCCGTTCGATCCGTGCCTTGGCCGAGTGAACAAGCTTTTCCCGCAGCACCGCCTTGCGCTGTTCCGATTTGGTCGACATGAGCACCCCTGTTTCGTGAACCGCGTTCACCATTAACGCAGGCGCTCATGCAATGAAAGTCCGCCGGGGTCGACTTAGATCAAGTCGCGCCACATCAGGAGCATGATCAACAGCGCTCCGAACAGCAGGATGTTGAATGCCAGAGCGCCAAAGGCACCCAACCACCACCCTTTGCGACGATCCGCGACGTCGATGTTGCGCAGATGCTCTTGAACCTCACGCGCGGCTTTTGCCAAGGCGGGTGTATCCAGCGTCAGGCGCAGTTTCGGGTGGGTTGCCATCCCTTCGACTTTCGCCAGTTTGGTGGCCTGGCGATAGATCCGTCGCGGCAAACGGTGACGTGCTTTGCGCAGGGCCTTGCTCAAGTCCTTACCGCTTACGCCCAATTGCGCCCTGAGCAGGGCGACGGTTTCCGCGATCTGATCCTGAACGGCAATGGGTTCTGACATATTGGCCTCCGGCGGGCACCCTACCCTGCCTTAGAGGCGGCCTCAATGGGGGTGGTCGCGGAGGCGCCCTGCGGGTATCACCGGAGCATGTTGAACTGGATCACCCACGGCACCCCGACCGACCGCCCGCCCCTTGTCATTGCTCATGGCCTTTACGGCTCGGGCCGCAATTGGGGCGTCATCGCAAAGCGCCTGTCGGATGAACGGCAGGTGATCGCCGTGGACATGCGCAACCATGGCAGCAGCCCACGCAAGGCGGTGCATGATTACCCCGCGTTGGCCGGTGACCTGGCCGAGGTGATCGGTGAATTTGGCGGGACGGCAGACGTCATCGGACATTCGATGGGCGGCAAGTCGGCGATGACTTTGGCGCTGACGCATCCCGCGGCCGTGAACAAGCTGATCGTCGCCGATATCGCACCAGTGGCCTATACCCACACACAGATCCAATTCATTGAAGCCATGCGCGCCGTAGACATGGACCGGGTCGAGCGTCGCTCGGATGCAGAGGCGCAGTTGGCAGAACTGGGTGTGGAAAAAGCGCTCCAGAGCTTTTTCACCCAATCGCTCGATATCCCCAACAAGGGGTGGAAGCTGAACCTGGACGCGCTGGCCGATCAGATGCCCAACATCATGGGCTTTCCGGATGTCTCCACGTCGTGGCCCGGCCCGACGCTGTTTCTGTCGGGCGCGGCGTCGGACTATGTGCTGCCCGAGCACCGAGAACGAATCAAGGCGCTGTTCCCACAGGCCCGGTTTGCCAAAATCCCAGGCGCTGGCCACTGGCTCCACGCAGAAAAGCCGCGCGAGTTCGAGGCGGCCGCGCGGCTATTCCTGAACGCCTGAAGCGTCAGTTCTGGTAAAGCCGTTTGGCGATCAACCAGGACGCCGGCGCCGCAACGACAGCACCTATGGCAGCCGCCCCCACAATCGCAGGCACTGTCACCATTCCTGCAGACAGAACCGCGATCACCGCGGTCCCGGAAATAGCTGTGGCAACAAGAGCATAAAGCATGGATGCAAGGCGGAACATGGGCTGGGCCTCCTGAATTGAATAGGTTGCCCAAGCTCTAGCCCGCCTTGAAACGCGACACCTTGATCTGTGTCACATACCCGGATCTGCCGGTTCAACCATGGCTCCGCCTGAGGCCTGCCAATCCGAAAGCCCACCAACGTTGTAGACGCTCTGGTACCCCATATCCTTGAGCAGCTTACCTGCCAGAGCCGCGCGCCCGCCGCTGGCGCAATGAATGACGATCACACGGTCCTTGCGCAACTCTGGATCGTGGAACTGCGTTGCCGCATCTGCTCGGAACTCCAGCATCCCGCGCGAGACGTGGTGCGAACCCTGCGCTCGCCCTGCATTTTCCAATTCAAGCCCGTCGCGCACATCCAACAAAAGCGCCCCTTCGGCCACCAGATCTTGTGCTTTCTTTCCGTCAATCCGCTCGACCACTGCATTTGCCGCAGCCATCATCTGTTGCACCGTCAACGCCATTTGTTCTCTCCTGATAAGCTTTGGCCAGAAGATAACATGCAACTTCTTGCAAGTGTAGAGTCCACCGACCAACAACTTCACACCCGGTCAAAGGTTCTGACCTTGCAATATACTTACATGGTTCAAGAAGTTTTGCTGGTACGGGCGGTGGGACTCGAACCCACACGGCCTAAGGCCTTCGGATTTTAAGTCCGATATGTCTACCATTCCATCACGCCCGCACACCGGCACCTTTAGCTCTAGACGGGCTGTGGCGTGACCTCAATCTGATAACTCGGATTTTTCACAATTTTTTGTCCAATTGGTCAAACATATATGATTTTCATCAGATGTCCTGACCTTTTGGCGCAAGCGCCCCGCCTGCGTCAAGCATCCCACGCTCAGGAAGCCAGGGATTCATTTCTAGTGCGGATTGCAACGTCTCGCGCGCTTCGTCAATGCGGTTCAAACCCAACAAGGAAAGCGCCCGCCCACTGAGGGCCGCAACGTGATCAGGTGACAACGCCAACGCCTGGTCTAAGTCAAGCAGAGCGGCCTGGAAATTCTGGCTCAGGAAATGGACAAACGCGCGCTGGTTGTACCCTTCGGCATACTTCGGACAGTATGCAATCAGCGCATCAAAATCTTCGCGTGCGCCAAGCAGATCCCAAGCTGCCCGTTTTGCCATCCCACGATCCAAAATCGACTGCGCTTGTTCGTTTGGAGCGTCGGCCCAATAAGTCCACATCTTGTTGGACACAATCCGAGCCTCCTGCTCGGTTCTGGCGGCTTGTATTTCTGACATCAACGCAGTCAGAGCTTCCGAGTGATCCGGTGCTTGCGGGCATCTATCCGCCCATACAGGAGCTGCAATCAAGCACAGCGCGGTCGAAAGGTGCAAAAAATGTCGCATGACCATAGGCTGCTACAATTCCGGATAAGGTCAATTCACATTTTCGAGCGTCACCAAGCTCAGGGTTTCATACTCTCATCCATCGCTGATCGAAATCGAGGCGGTTCTTATTGGGCAAGATATCAGGCAAAACAGGCGCATCCTGGACGAAATTCCATTGCACCTGTCCAAATCGAAACTGCGGGACAGTGTGCTATCAACCGCGTCCGGTCGTTTCTCGGGATCAGATCATACTCATGTATCAGCCGATACGTTTCACCTGTGCCGACGGCACCGGCCCCCGAGGAAATGCAGCTCTTCTGAGGCACGCGGCTTAACCGCTCTTGACGCTGAGCGGCTTTGGGCTCAGCGTCGGCCTCATGTTACCCATCCGCGACCACAACCCGTCCGGGCGCACGCCCTATGTCGTCTATGCGCTTATGGCGATCAATATCGTGATCTTCCTCAGCTATGTCGGCATCCTGAACGACGCCCCACAGATCAATAGGTTCTTCTTTGATTGGGCCCTGATCCCGGCCCGCACGGCAGACGGATTTGCACCCGAGACGCTAATCAGCTCGATGTTCTTGCACGGCGGCTGGATGCATCTGGCGGGCAACATGCTGTTTTTGTGGATCTTTGGCGACAATATGGAAGATGAGATGGGGCATATCCCCTTTCTGATCTTCTATCTGATCAGCGGCGTGGGCGCTTCTTTGCTGCATGTGGTGGTCTCCCCCTCATCCACGGTTCCACTGGTCGGTGCATCTGGGGCCATTGCAGGCGTCATGGGGGGGTATCTGCTGCTCTTTCCCAAGGCTCGCGTAGATATTCTGCTGATCTTGATCATCTATTTCAGAGTTTTTTCGATCCCTGCCTTTGTCATGCTGGGCGTCTGGCTTGGGATGCAGTTCCTGGGCGGCATTGGATCAAACCCGGACGAAGGCGGCGTCGCTTATTGGGCGCACGCAGGCGGCTTTTTCGTGGGCCTCGTGCTGAGCATACCACTTTGGATCAAACGCGGCGGTGTCGCCTTCTGGGACCGCACCCACGGCCACCCGCCCCACCCCGAGCATGAGTATCGCTTTTCCACCTCCCGTATTCCAAAGGTCCCCCGCAAATGACCGAAACTCTGACCGCCAGCTGTCATTGCGGCGCAGTCAAGCTTGAGGCCGAATTCCCCCAAGGCCTCGCTTCTGCTGCCCGCTGCGACTGCTCTTTTTGCCGCCGCCGGGGGGCCGCAGCCGTCACCGCCATCGCTGCCAGCCTGCGTGTAACCAAAGGGGTCGAGAACCTGACGCTCTACACTTGGGGAACGGGCACAGCAAAGCACCATTTCTGCAAGATCTGCGGCATCTATACCCACCATCAACGTCGTTTGGACCCGTCAGAATGCGGCGTGAACCTGGGCTGTATTCAGAACGTCAATCCGCGTGACCACGACCCGATCCCCTGGCACGATGGCGTTAATCATCCCTCTGACCGGGCCAAATAAAAAAGGAGCCCTACGGCTCCTTCTATTCATCCCGAATGCGACCGGACCAAACCTCAGCCGCGGATCACCTTGGCAAAGGTTTCAAAGATCGGCTCATTGGCACAGATCACTTCGCCATCCGACAGGATGTGCCCTTCGGGGTCGATGGCTTGCGCAAAACCGCCTGCTTCTTTGACGATGATGATACCTGCGGCCATGTCCCAGGCGTTCAGACGACGCTCCCAGAAGCCTTCGTAGCGGCCAGCAGCCACATACGCCATGTCCAAAGCGGCAGACCCCCAGCGGCGCACACCGGCGCAGGTCGGCATCAGACGCGCCAGATCCTGCAAGGTCGCTGGCAGATCAGAGCGCCCACCAAACGGCAGGCCGGTGGCAAAGATCGATTCGATCATGCGATGACGGCCCGACACGCGGATGCGGCTTTCGTTCATCCAGGCGCCTGCGCCCTTTTCGGCAAAGAACATTTCGTCCTTGGCCGCGTCATAGATCACGCCCGCCACGATCTTGCCTTTGTGTTCCAGTGCAATCGAAATCGCCCAATGCGGCAGACCGTGCAAGAAGTTGGTGGTACCATCCAGCGGATCCACGATCCAGCGGCGGGTTGGGTCTTCGCCCTCGATCTCACCGCCCTCTTCGGCAATCCAGCCATAAGTCGGGCGCGCGCCCAGCAGTTCTTCTTTCAGGATCGCCTCGGCCGCGATGTCTGCCTTGGAGACAAAGTCCCCGGCGCCTTTCATCGACACCTGCAGGTTTTCAACCTCGCGAAAGTCTTTCACAAGGGAACGGCCTGCTTTGCGCGCGGCCTTTTGCATGATGTTGAGGTTTGCACTGCCAATCATCGGGTGGGCTCCTGTTCGGTCAGATCGCGCGTATACTTGGACAAGGCCCACTTGCCAAGAGGCAGCTTTTGCATGGCTGCCCCCGTACTTTTGCTTATCGTCGCGTTATACGCCGCGCCGCCTTGCCTTGTGCGTGCAGTCCCCTAACCTGCCCTGCAACAGGGAGGAGACCGAAAATGACCGAACAGATGTACCGCGTGGCCCTGGCCAGCCGCCCCACCGGCGCGCCTGAAGCCGCGAATTTCAGCTATGAAAACGCACCGATCCCGACCCCCGGCGACGGAGAGGTGCTGGTCCGTGTGCATTACATGTCGCTTGACCCTTACATGCGGGGTCGGATGGACGACGCCAAATCCTATGCCGCGCCCGTACCCATCGGCGGCACGATGGAAGCTGGCGGCGTGGGCGAAGTCCTCGCCTCGAACAGCCCGCATTTTGCCCCCGGAGACTTCGCCTTTGGCATGTTCGGCTGGACCACCCATGGCGTGCAACCTGCCAATATGCTGCGCAAGATCGATCCGACCCAGATGCCGATCACAACAGCGCTCGGAGTTCTGGGCATGCCCGGTTTCACCGGTTGGTATGGCCTGACCGAATTGGGGCGACCCAAGGCCGGAGAGACACTGGTTGTCGCTGCGGCCACCGGGCCGGTGGGGTCGATGGTGGGCCAGGTCGCGCGACTGGCGGGGCTGCGCACCGTGGGCATCGCAGGGGGCGCCGACAAGTGCAGGCTTGCAACCGAGACCTTCGGCTTTGACGCCTGCCTTGATCATCGCGCCTACCCGGATGCCAAATCACTGCGCGCTGATTTGAGAGAGGCCTGCCCCGATGGCGTCGACATCTATTTCGAAAACGTGGGCGGCAAGGTACTTGAAGCGGTGATGCCGGTGATGAACCCCCATGGCCGCATTCCGATCTGCGGCATGATCAGCTGGTACAACGCAGGCGGTTTGGGTGCGGGCGCACGGGATGCAGGTCTCACTGCACCCGGGCTGTGGCGCAATATTCTGGTCAACTTCCTGAGCGTGAACGGCTTCATCATCTCGAACCACTTTGACCGCTACCCCGCCTTCCTGACTGAAGTTGCGCCCAAAGTTGCCAGCGGCGAACTGCGTTATATCGAAGATATCGCAGAAGGGCTCGAAAACGCCCCAACCGCCTTCATGTCGATGCTGGGCGGTGGCAACATGGGCAAACAGATCGTCAAAGTAATCTGACAGATCCGTATAACGGAACCGCGCGGGGGCGGCGGCCATATGGGCGGGGTGCCTGCCCATATGGCCGCCGCCCCCGCGCCACCTCTCTTATTGCGATTGAAGCTTTTTTGCCTCGACGCTGGCCAGATTGATCAGTTTCTTCACAAATGGCTTTTCCAGATCCTCAGACCGAACCGCTGCATAAAGCCGTCGTGTAATGCCATTCTCCGTCAAAGGGCGGGTCACGTAATCCGAGCTGTATTTCACTTCTCGAACCACCCAATCGGGCAAAACCGAAATCCCGCGGTTCGAGGCCACCAAGAGCAAGATTACAGCCGTCAACTCAACCTGCCGAATCATGGCCGGCTCCACCTTGGCCGGGATCAAAAGTTGACTGAACACATCTAGCCGCGTGCGTTCGACCGGGTAGGTGATCAAGGTTTGCCCCCGGAAATCCTCGGCCTCGATAAACGGCTTTTTTGACAAGGCATGAGAGGCCGCGGCCACAAACACCGCATCGTAGTCGAACAGCTCGATGAACTCGACCCCCGGCAAATCCTCGGGGTCAGATGACACCACCAGATCGACCTCTTCTTTCTGCAACGCAGGCAGCGCGTCGAACGCCAGACCCGGGCGAATGTCCACATCCACATCCGGCCAGCTTTTGCGAAACAGCTCCAACACTGGGAACAGCCATTCGAAACAGGCGTGGCATTCGATCGCGATGTGCATCCGCCCCGCCTTACCATCCCTGAGCGATGAAAACTCTGCCTGCGCAGCCTCGACTTGGGGCAGAACCTGTTCCGCAAGACGAAGCAACCGCAGACCTGCCGCCGAGAGCTTCATGGGCTTGGATCGCCGAATGAAAAGCTCGACCCCGGCCTGATCCTCGAGCCCCTTGATCTGATGGCTGAGCGCAGACTGGGTGATGTTCAATTGATCCGCAGCGCGTGCCAGCCCGCCACAATTGTGAATGGCCTTGATCGTCCTGAGATGACGGAATTCGATATGCACGCCAAATGATCCTCATGTTGTTCTTGAGTATTATGAAATTGTCTCACAATGCTGCACATGCGACAAGAGCCGAAATCCGAGAGATATGAGTGAGACAAAAATGACCGCGCCTGACATTTCCTTTGAGTTCTTCCCCCCCCAGAATCTCGAGGCTTCGTTCCGCCTGTGGGACACGGTTCAAACCCTGGCGCCAATGGACCCCCGTTTTGTCTCTGTCACCTATGGCGCAGGCGGAACAACGCGCGACCTGACGCGCGAGGCGGTTGCGACCTTGCACAAATCCTCTGGCTTGAACGTTGCGGCGCATCTGACTTGCGTGAATGCAACCCGCGCGGAGACCCTGGCCATCGCGGATCAGTTTGCCGAGGCCGGTGTTACCGATATCGTCGCCCTGCGCGGCGATCCGCCCAAGGGCGAGGGCAAGTTCACGCCGCATCCCGACGGGTTTGCCAATTCGGTTGCGTTGATCGAGGCGCTCGCTGCCACGGGCAAGTTCACCATTCGCGTCGGCGCTTATCCCGACATCCACCCCGAGGCCGCGCATGCGCAGGCCGACATCGACTGGCTTAAGCGCAAACTGGATGCGGGCGCGGATGAGGCCCTGACGCAGTTCTTTTTCGAGGCCGAAACTTTTTTCCGCTTTCGTGATGCCTGCGCAAAAGCCGGGATCGAAAAACAGATCACGCCCGGCATTCTGCCGATCGAGAACTGGAAAGGCGCGCGCAACTTTGCCCGCCGATGTGGCACGACCATTCCGCAGTGGGTCGAAGAGGCTTTTGCCAAGGCTGTGCGTGATGACCGCGAAGACCTGCTGGCCACCGCGATCTGCACCGAGCTGTGTTCAGACCTGATTGAGGGCGGGGTCGACAAGCTGCATTTTTACACGCTCAACCGTCCCGAACTGACGCGTGATGTATGTCATGCCTTGGGGGTCGTACCCAAGGCCGACCTGCAGAACGTGGCGTAAAGCTTGTCGCCTTTTGCGCCCCTGCTAGCGTGGCGGCGCAGAAACAAGGGGGGCGCCATGAGCCAGACTTTCGACATCACCGACAAATCCGGTCTGGAACTGATGCAAGCCGTGTTGAATGGCGACATCCCCGGCGCGCCAATCGCCCGCACTTTGGGCTTTGCACCCCATAGTGTCGAGGCAGGTAAGGTGATCTTTCGCGGCACGCCCAACGAGGGCGCGACCAACCCACACGGCGGCGTTCATGGCGGCTGGTACGGCACGTTACTCGACAGCTGCATGGCTTGTGCGGTCTGGACCAAAGTGCCGGCCGGATCGACCTACACGACCTTGGAATACAAGGTGAATATCATCCGTCCGATCAAGCTGGGAACACAGATCGAGGCCATTGGTCTGGCCGATCACGTCGGTCGTTCGACCGGGATCGCACATGGCGAAATTCGTGGCGTCGAGGATGGCAAACTTTATGCCACGGGCTCGACCACTTGCATCGTCATGAAACTGGTATGACAGACGACACCAATCGTATTGAATGGCTCACCAAGCCTCGGGCGCCAATTTCTTTCAAAGAAATTGGGTCAGAAAATTTGAAATTTTCTGCCACCGCAAGAGGCAGATGTTGGACCGAACCTGAACTAATGTGACACGGTCGGATGCGCCATCGGGGCATCGGCCGCACCTGGCACGTCCTCTGGTTTGACAGTCTCGTGCAATCGTTCTGACCGGTCGCGCCCAACCGCACGCGCACCGCGCAGCAGAAAGATCTTGCCCCAACCTCGCCAGGTCCCCACCGAAGGGGCATCCGGGTCCGCAGGGAAACGCCTGCGCCAATCCTGCGGCAGAGGAAACCCGTGCTTCTCGGCTTTCTCCAGCATCCACACCAGGGACACATTGGCCAGCGGTCGCGCCTCTTCATACTCGCCCAACTGCCCCCCCACGTCCCCATGGCTGCCCCGGAACCAGACCTGCTCGACATGGCCTTTGAACCCCGGCGAGCATTGCCACAGCACCGGCGTGAACACCTGCCGGGTCTCATCCAGGGCCAGCGCGTGATAGCCATGCTGAATGCTGGGGCCCAACTGATGGTTGTGGAATGCATGGCGCGCTTCAGCCCAACGCCACAAGAGCGGCAAACGCATGCCCAACGCCTTGACCGAATCCCAAACCCCAACCATTTCGATCGGCGTTTCATCATGGCAATAGGCTCGCGCAAATGCTGCGGCGTGCGGTCCGCTGGGGTTGCATTCATAGTGACGATAGGCCTGCCGGATGTTGCGCACGGTGGCGTGTTCCGCCTTGAGCAGGCCGACCATGTCGATCACACCCGCCAGACTGCGCACGCCGTAAGCGCCGCGTGAATAGCCGATCAGAAAGATCCGATCACCAGGCTTGTAGCGCGACGCCAGATACCCATAGGCGCGGCGGATCTGCCGGTTGATCCCGCGCCCCATCATAACGTCCAGCGTCGTACGCCAGCTTTTCCACTGCACCCCAGCTTCGTAGAACACCGACACTTGCGAGCCCATCTCACAGGCCAAGCGAAACACCTGACCGGCATGCGTTTCACGCCCGGGCTCCAGCGTCGACATGGTGCCGTCCAGAATGATCACATGCGTTCGCGGTCCGCGATGCGGTGTTTCTGCAGAATGCTCGGACCGCAGTGGCCGTCCAAGCCAACCCAGAAGTTTCTTACTCAGCCGCGACAGCACCATCCTTGATCATTTCCCATACTTTGAGGGGTGTGAACGGCATGTCCGCCTGACGCACCCCCCGATCCCAGAGCGCGTCCTGCACGGCGTTTGCCACAGCGGCCAGCGCCCCGACCGTACCGGCCTCGCCGCAGCCCTTCATCCCCATGGGATTGGCCGTCGACGGAACCGGTTGCGAGGTAAACTCAATCATGGGCACGTCGGCGGCGCGGGGCAAGGCATAGTCCATCAACGTTGCCGTGAGCAGTTGTCCATCTGCATCATGCACAACATGTTCGGTGACTGCCTGACCGATCCCTTGAACCACCCCGCCATGCACCTGCCCCTCGGCCAGCATCGGGTTGATAAGGTTACCGAAATCATCAACCACCGTGTAACGGTCCACGGTCGTCACCCCGGTCTCGGGATCGATCACAACTTCGACAACATGGGCGCCATTGGGATAGCTGCGCCCGGGCAGCTGCGCCCGGGCCTCGTGTTTCAGCAGGTCGGTCCGACCGTCCGCGCGCGCCATCTCAGCCGCCTCAACCAGCGTTGGGGTCAGGTTTGACCCGGGTGCGCGGAATGTCTCGTCGTCGAACATGACGTCGCTCTCCTGAACCCCCATCTTATCGGCAAGATAGGGCGTGAATGCGGCCAGGATCACGTCGACCGTCGCCAGGGTGGCGTTGGCCTGCGTGGTCACGGAGCGGGACCCGCCCGTTCCCCCGCCTTGTGCGATGCGGTCACTGTCGCCCTGCACGACCCGGATCATGTCCGTCGGGATACCGGTCTGGTCGGCCAGGAATTGAGCATAAACCGTTTCATGCCCCTGCCCGTTCGACTGCGTCCCGACATAAAGGTTGACCGAGCCATCTTCGCAGAATTCGACCGTCGCACCCTCAGAAGGGTCGCCCAAAATACTTTCGATATAGTAACACAGGCCCTGGCCCCGCAGCAGACCGCGCTCGGCATCCGCCGCACGGCGCGCCGCAAAGCCCGCCGCCCCGGCCTGTTCCCCCGCACGCGACAGGATCATGTCGAATTCGCCCACGTCATAGGTCTCACCCGTTGCAGTCTTGTAGGGAAACGCCTCGGGCTTGATGAAGTTCTTGCGTCGCAGTTCCCACGGGTCGACGCCCAATTCGCGCGCGGCACGGTCCATGACCCGCTCCAGCACATAGATCGCTTCGGGCCGCCCAGCGCCACGATAGGCATCGACTTGGGTGGTGTTGGTATAAATGCCTTCGACCTGAAGCCAGGTGGTCTGCACATCATAGACCCCCATCAGCACGCGACTGAACAGGTTCGTCTGAATGGCCTGCGCAAAATGACTGTTGTAGGCGCCGAGATTGCAGCGCGTCTGCACGCGGTAGGCGGTGATCTTGTGATCCGCGTCAAAGGCCAGTTCGGCCAGTGAGGTCAGGTCGCGGCCATGGTTGTCGGTCAGCATTGCCTCGGTGCGCTCGGACATCCAACGCACGGGGCACCCCAAGACGCGCGCGGCGTGGGCAACGGGAATGTATTCGGGGTACGGCATCGCCTTCATGCCAAATCCACCCCCAACATCCGGGGTGGTGACATGCAGGTTCTCAGGCTCCATCCCCAGCTTGTCGGCAAGCTGTGCCTTCATGGCCCAAACGCCCTGCCCACCGTATGAGAAATGAAGGTGGTCGCCTTCCCACGCGGCGTGACATCCGCGCGGCTCCATCGAATTGGCGATGATCCGGTTGTCATGCACATCCAACGATACGACATGCGCCGCTGCGTCAAAGGCCGCTTGCGTCGCCTCTTCGTCACCCAACCCCCAATCAAATGCGCGGTTGTCTGGCGCCTCGGGGTGCAGCTCTGCTCCGCCCGGGGCCAGATCGGTCTTGGCGGGCAGATCTTCGGTGTCCATCCAGATCGCTTCGATCGCGTCGCGGGCCTGTTCGGGCGTCTCGGCCACCACCATGGCCACCGGCTCACCCACGAAACGCACACGCCCCCGTGCCAACATCGGGCGTTCAGGGGCAGCCGCCTTGGACCCGTCGCGGTTTTGCAGGGTGGTACCATCCATCGCCACCTTGATCCCCGCTGCCTCGAGATCCTCGACCGTCACGATCATATGCACGCCATCCATCTCGCGCGCGTCGTCCAGATCAAGCGAGGTGATGATCCCGTGCGCAACTGAACTGCGAAAGAAGGCGGCATAAAGCGCACCGTCCGGGGCCACGTCTTCCATGAACTGCCCCTGACCAGTCAGAAAGCGGACGTCTTCGACCCGTTTGACTGGCTGGCTTTTTCCGAACTTTTCCATCGCGCGCTCCCTGCTGGCTCAGGACGCGACGATAGCCCGTGAGGCCTCATTGTCCAGAGAAGGAAAGCACCGTCGCGACGTCGCGCAGACCATAGCCGTTGAACACGGTGGACATGGCTACAGAATAGGCACCCATGCCAGCGATCAACAGATAATCACCTGTCTGCGTGTCGTCGGGCAGAATAAGCCCATCCGGCAACCGATCCAGGCTGTCGCAAGTCGGGCCAAACACGATGCGCGCCGTCCCCAGGCCTGTGCGTTCAGTCCCCTCATCTGATACGACGCGCACCCGGTCCATCAGCCCCATGTCTCGCAGATCGACAAGACCGCCATAGATGCCGTCATTCAGAAACACGATGTGCCCGTCCTGTTTCATGCCCTTGATCCGGGTCGCCAAGACAAAAGCCTCGGACACCATGGCGCGCCCCGGCTCGCAGATGAGCGCAGGCGCGGCGTCCGCAAACACCCGATCTACCGTCTCGCGGATGGTCTTGAACACGCCTTCCAGATCTGGGGCTTGCCCATTGCGATGCGCGGCAAACCCACCGCCCACATTCAAACGCGCCAAGGTGACACCCGCCGCTTGCGCAATTTCGGCGGCGGCTTCGATGTAGCGCGCCCAGGCGCTTGCGTCCTCACATTGCGTGCCTGGGTGAAAACACAAGGACGACGACCAACCATTCTCTTGAACACGCCGCAACAGCGCTATGGCCTCATCCTTGGTCGCACCAAATTTCTCGCCAAAATCATAAGCCGCACCCTCAACCGGCAAGGCAAAGCGCACCGAGATTTCGCGGGATTTCGGCACATCTGCCAGTTTGTCCAGTTCTCCGGCATCATCCACCGACCAGCTTGCCACCTGATGCGCAATGCCGGCAGCAATCTCGACCTCGGACCGCACGGGGTTGTTGTAGTGTAAAACCGCATCTGGCAGGGCCGCGCGCACCGCCTGCATCTCAACCGGAGAAGCCACGTCGAAGGTGGTCACACCCGCCGCGACCAGATTGGCCAGCACCTCGGCGCGGTCGTTGGCCTTAACCGCATAGGTGACCAACCCGTCAAATCCCTGCTGGAACCGCCGCGCCGTCGCTTGCAGCACCGCAGGCGACAGATACATCACCGGATGATCCGGGCGAATTCGGCTCAGGTGGGTCTCCGGGGTGGCCCAAGGGGTCGAGAGATGCTGCATCGGTGCCTCACTGCTTTTTTCTTAGGATGCGGCGAGAAGACGTCGATTTCGCGGGGCGTATTGACTAATATGCAAGAAAGATTCGTCATTCTGCCGAGGCAGCCATGCAATTTGATGAAACCGATGCAAAGCTCCTGTCGCTCTTGGGGGACAATGCGCGCACCCCGGTGACGGAACTGGCGCGTAAATTGGATCTGGCCCGCACAACCGTGCAGGCCCGTATCGAGCGGCTGGAAAACGCAGGCGTCATCGCGGGATACACCCTGCGGCTCAGCGCGGCGGCGCGCCCGCCGCTGCAGGCCACGGTGCTGGTCTCGATCGAGCCGCGCACCGGACCCGCAGTCATAGGCCGCTTGCGCAGCCTTGCCGGGGTGGAGGTGGTGCACACTACATCCGGTCGGTTTGACCTCTTGGTGCAGGTCAGTGCCGCGACCACGGCTGAGCTGGACGAAACACTAGACCGGATCGGCGAGGCGCGCGGGGTGCGCTCTTCCGAAAGCCTGATCCACCTGTCGACTAAACTCGACCGCGGCGGGCGTTAGAGTTGGCTCGCACTCACACTCCCGATTGGCAAATGTGCGCCACTGTGGCGGCCGCCGCGCGCAGCGCGGCGCCCGGCCCAACGGGAGGAGGGCATCTTTGATGCACGTACGACAGGCGGGAGCCTCCCTTTCCTCTCCGCACATAGGCGATGAGAGAACGACAGATTCACGTTTGTGCCAGATAAGCCAAGAGCCAGTTCCGAAACACGCGTGCAGCCGGGCGCAGCGAAGCTTCATCCGCATAAACCAGATGATAGCCCTCCTGCCCTGGAACTTCGAAACCCGGCAAACAGGGCACAAGCCCGCTCATGGATGCGATGATGTCACTCGCAGGTGCACGGGCCAGGCAGATCCCGCCTCCTGCTGCAGCCATCGTCGCAGCCATGATCGTGTTGTCGACAAAGGTGTATCGCGCATTGGCTTGCGACAGTTTCAACGCCTCAAACACATAAGGCCATCCCGCCCTGTGCGAGGCAACTTCGATCAGTACGTGTTTCAACAAATCCTGGGGCGCTGTGATCCGTTCTGCCAACTCGGGCCGCGCCATTGGATAAAGGCGTTCTTGCAACAACGGGTCATGCGCTGCACCGAAAAGGCTGGGATTTCCAAAAACGATGTGCAGATCGGTGAACTGACTGGCGGTTTCACTGGCCTGATTGCTGGTGCCCAGCATCGCCCGCACGTCAGGGTGCTTTTCGTTGAACAAGGGGATCCCCGCAGCCAGAAACCCATGCGCAAAGAGCATGTTGGACTGCACAAACACCCGCTGCTGACGGCTTTCCCCAAACAGGCCCGTGGTCGCCGTCTCAAGCATCAACAGCGATTGCTGCACTGATGGCAGATAGCCCCGCCCTGCCTCGGTCAACGTCACCGAATGGGGGTGACGCACAAAAAGCCGCGCGCCCAATTGCGTCTCCAGCGCCTTGACCTGCTGGCTGACGGCGGCTGCGGACATGTTCAACTGCTGCGCCGCCCGCGCGAAACTTTCGGTGCGTGCGGCTGCTTCGAACACGCGCAGCCAATTGAGGGACGGGATGCGGGACGCCATGAGATATAGGCTAAGCAAAACTTAGCCTCAGCTGCAAGACTTCGCGTTCTGAGAATCTCGCCCTCTCGCCTAGCGTGAGCCAACACACGCGCAACTGCAGGAGCTCCCATGCCTCAGCCTCTCTCGCTGGACCACGGCCATCTGACCGCCGACCAAAGGAATAGGTATTGGTCAGATGGTTTCCTTTTCCCGATCCAGATCATGTCCCCCGAAGAAGCTGCGGAAACGCGCGCAGGATTGGAACAGATCGAACGTGACTGGCTGGCGACCGATCTGCCCAAACCCCTGATGACCTACAAACGCAACCACGCGCATATGGTCATGCCGCTGGCGGCCAAGCTGGCACGTGATCCCCGCATCCTGAACGCGGTACAGGGCATTCTGGGCCCCGACCTGATGATCTGGTCGGCCGAGTTCTTCATCAAGGAACCCCACACAAAACATGTGGTGGGCATGCACCAGGATCTGACCTATTGGGGCTTGGGCGAGACCTCGGATCAGGTCACGGCCTGGGTCGCGCTGTCGCCCGCGACCATCGACAGCGGCTGCATGGATTTTGTTAAAGGCAGCCACAAGAACCCGATCATGCCGCACAACGACACGTTTTCAGAAACCAACCTGCTGTCGCGCGGACAAGAGATTGCAGTGGATGTGCGCGACGAAGACAAGACCCACATCGAACTGCAACCCGGCCAGATCTCGCTGCACCATGGTCTGACATTCCACGGGTCCGGCCCCAATATTTCGGACGACCGCCGGATCGGCTTTGCCATCCGTTACATCAACCCGAATGCGCGACAAGAGGTGGCCGATCGGGATTATGCCATGATGGCGCGCGGCACCGACACCTCGGGCGCGTTTGTCCACGTACCGACACCAACTGGCCTGTTCGCGACAGAAGCCTTGGCCCTGCACCACGAAATTCAAACAGAGCAGACAAAAGCGCTTGCCGAGGGCCTGAAAAAGGATGTTTCTCTGTATCAGGGCCTCACGGCCGCAAACGACTAGGAAGGACCGGCTGTGGACAAAGTCAGTTTTACCCAAATGAAGGACGGCACCAAGGAAGAGTATGAGTTCCTGACCGCCCACGAGATCGACCACACCAAACACACCGCCGACCGGCTGTTGCAGGCGCTGGTCGATCTGGACGAAAGCCTGTCGGGCTATCAGATCACCCGTCTGGGACATTCGGTGCAATCGGCCACCCGCGCCTATCGCGATGGGGCCGACATCGACTGGATCGTTTCGGCCCTGCTGCATGACATCGGCGACATCTATGCGCCCTACAACCACGACGAATACGCCGCGACGATTTTGAAGCCCTTTGTGCGCGAGCAATGTTCCTGGGTCGTGCAAACCCATGGCGATTTCCAGATGCTCTACTATGGTCATCACCTGGAAGGGTTCGATCAGAACAAGCGCGAGCGTCATCGCGGTCACCCCTATTTCGAAGACAACGAAGTGTTCTGCGAACGTTGGGACCAGGCCTCGTTCGATCCCGAATACAAGGATCTGCCGCTGGAGTTTTTTGCGCCCATGGTGCGCGAGGTCTTTGAGCGCACGCCCTATGATCCAGAGGTGATCCGCCCCGGTGCGCGCGAACCGCTCCAGAACACGGAAATCGCGGCCGCTCGGTCCGAATAGAGCCCAAAGCGATCAAAAAAGCAGCAGAACTGCAGGATTTCGGCCCTTTTGGGCCGAAAACACTGCGTTTTTGCGCGATACGTGGATTTGGCATGTGTACTGCGCTATGTCGCGGATATGTCCTCGTGGGAACCCGATCGAACCTTTGATTTCACCGCTGCGCTGAGCACCGGTCGCGAGGCCACGCATACCGTGCATGTCCGGGGCGACGGCCCCCCGATCCTGTTGCTGCAGGAGTTGCCCGGCATCGGCCCGGAAACGCTGGATCTGGTCGATCGCCTGACGGATTCAGGGTTTCGCGTCTACCTGCCACACCTCTTTGGCACATTCGGCAAGGTGACAATGACGCGCAACGCCCTGCGCATGCTCTGCATCCGACGCGAATTCAACGTGTTCCTGAAAGGCCGACAAAGCCCGATTTCGACCTGGATGCGCGCCTTGTGCCGCCACATCCGATCCGAAGAGGACGCCTTGGGTGTTGGCGTGATCGGTATGTGCCTGACAGGCAGTTTCGCACTTGCACTGATGGCGGATGAGGCAGTTCTGGGCGGCGTGGCCAGCCAGCCTGCCTTGCCGCTTTTTGGCGGCGATACGTTGCACATGAGCGAGGCTGACATCACCGAGGCGCGTACTGGGATGAAAAGCAAAGGCCCCGGGCTTGCCATGCGGTACACCGGCGACCGGGTGGCCCCTGCCCGCCTGATGCGCGCCCTGGAGAGCGCCTTTGGGGAAGACCTGCAAACGGTCGAATTCCCCGGCAATGACCATTCCCTGCTGACGCTGCATTTTCATGACCCGGCGTATCACAGGGTCGAGGCCTATTTTCATGAGAGGTTTGCGCGGGCCTGACGCGTGCTCTGGTCGACGATCTCCCTTGTGCTGCTGGGGCGCTCCCGCGCCCGCACAATCCCGACTTCGTCGGCACCGTTGGCGGGCTTGGGCCGGGCGCCTCGCCTGCGGCTCGGCGCGGTTCCGTCTTAGACATCTGTTTCACCACTTTCGCCAACCGCCGAGCGCAGCGAGGCCCGGCCCAACGGGAGGAAGGCATCTGTGGTGCCTGATCGACGGGCGGGAGCCCACCGGTCACCATGACACAAACCGGACGTCTCGCACGGTTCCCATCGACAAACCCTTCCCCTTACCGCCCCCATTCGCTATTGCAGGCGCTGACCCCGAATTCGATGACGCAGGACACATCAGATGGCGATGGAAAAGACATTCAACGCAGCCGAGGCCGAAAGCCGCCTCTACAAGGCCTGGGAAGAGGCCGGTTGCTTCAAGGCAGGCGCGAACAAATCGCGTGACGAAAGCTTCACCATCATGATCCCGCCGCCCAACGTCACTGGCGCGCTGCATGTGGGCCATGCCTTCAACAACACGCTCCAAGACATCCTGATCCGCTGGCACCGGATGCGCGGCTTCGACACGCTCTGGCAGCCCGGGCAGGACCACGCCGGCATCGCCACCCAGATGCAGGTGGAAAAGATGCTGGCCGCCACGCAGCAGCCCTCGCGTAACGAGCTTGGCCGCGAGAAATTCCTGGAGAAAGTCTGGGAGTGGAAAGGCGAGTACGGCGGCACCATCGTCGAGCAGCTCAAGCGCCTGGGCTCCACCTGTGATTGGTCGCGCAACGCCTTCACCATGGCTGGCGCTGCCGGGGATCCGCGCACGGGCCACGAAAACTCCCCCAATTTCCACGACGCCGTCATCAAGGTGTTCGTCGAGATGTACAACAAGGGGCTTATCTACCGCGGCAAGCGCCTGGTGAACTGGGACCCGCACTTTGAAACCGCCATTTCGGACCTTGAGGTCGAGAACATCGAGGTTGCGGGCCACATGTGGCACTTCAAATACCCGCTCGCGGATGGCGTCACCTACACCTACATCGAGAAAGACGAAGACGGGAACGTGATCCTCGAAGAGGAGCGCGACTACATCTCGATCGCCACCACGCGCCCCGAAACCATGCTGGGCGACGGCGCGGTTGCCGTGCACCCCTCGGACGAGCGTTATGCGCCCATCGTTGGCAAGCTCTGTGAAATCCCCGTGGGGCCAAAAGAGCACCGCCGCCAGATCCCGATCATCACCGATGATTATCCCGATCCCGATTTCGGTTCGGGCGCGGTCAAGATCACCGGCGCGCATGACTTCAACGACAACATGGTGGCCAAACGCGGCGGCATCCCGATGTACCGCCTGATGGACACCAAAGGTGCCATGCGGGCCGATGGCGCGCCCTATGCCGAAGAGGCCGGCAAAGCCCAGGAATACGCGCGCGGCAAAGCATTCACCGAGAATGAAATCGACGCGATCAACCTGATCCCCGACCACCTGCGCGGCCTGGATCGGTTCGAGGCGCGCGCCAAGGTTGTCGAAGAGATCACCGCCGACGGTTTGGCCGTCATGACCACCTCGGACGATGCGCGCCTTGGCCCCAAGCCCAAGCTGAAAAAGGGCGAAGAGGCCCCCGAGGTCACAGCCGTCCCACTGGTCGAGGCCAAACCGATCATGCAGCCTTTTGGCGACCGGTCCAAAGTTGTGATCGAGCCGATGTTCACCGACCAGTGGTTCGTGGACGCCGAAAAGGTCGTCGGCCCTGCGCTGGATGCGGTCAAGGACGGCACGGTCAAGATCATCCCTGAATCGGGTGAGAAGACATACTACCACTGGCTGGAAAACATCGAACCCTGGTGCATCTCGCGCCAGCTGTGGTGGGGGCATCAGATTCCGGTTTGGTATGGCCTTGACCTGTCGGCCGAGAACTTCAAAGACGACGAAAACGACGGTCAGCTTGATCTGGTCGAACTTGGTCGCCTGCTGAACGAAGGTGGCATGTTGCACCGCGGCAATGTCATGGAGTGTGCCGCGAGCTTTGAGGACGCCATCGAAAAATTCCTCGATGACAATGCAAACATCCCCAGCCCGCTGAGCCACGCGACCGTCATCGAGGTCGCCGACAAGCATGAGGCGATCCATCAGTTCGCCGAGAGCCTTGCCCAATATGCGGTTGATCAGGACCCGACCAAACTGGTCTACCCGGTTTGGCGTGATCCCGACGTCCTCGACACCTGGTTCTCCTCCGGCCTCTGGCCCATCGGCACGCTCGGCTGGCCTGCGGACACCGAGGAAATGCAGCGCTATTTCCCCACGGACGTTCTGATCACCGGCTTTGACATCCTGTTCTTCTGGGTGGCGCGCATGATGATGATGCAGCTGGCCGTGGTCGATCAGATCCCGTTCCACACCGTCTATCTGCACCAGCTCGTCCGCGACGAGAAGGGCAAGAAGATGTCGAAAACCACCGGCAACGTCATTGACCCGCTCGAGATCGTGGACGAATTCGGCGCCGACGCCCTGCGGTTCACCAACGCCTCGATGGCGGCGATTGGCGGCGTGCTGAAACTCAGCCGCGACCGCATCACCGGCTATCGCAACTTTGGCACCAAGCTGTGGAACGCCTTCAGCTTTGCCGAACATTACGAGATCCCCTACGCCGGTGAAAGCGTCCGCCCCGAGGCAACCCAGACCCTGAACAAATGGATCATCGGCGAGACCGCCAAGGTCCGCGAAGAGGTTGACGCGGCACTTGACAGCTACCGGTTCAACGATGCGGCTTCTGCGCTCTATGGCTTTGTCTGGGGCAAGGTCTGTGACTGGTATCTGGAATTCTCGAAACCGATCCTGCAGGGCGACGATGCGGCGGCCAAGGCCGAAACGCAGGCGACGCTGCGGTGGGTGCTGGATCAGTCGTTGATCCTGCTGCACCCGATCATGCCCTTCATCACCGAAGAGCTCTGGGGCCACGCCGATCAACGCGCCAAGATGCTGATCCATGCCGATTGGCCGACCTACACGGCGGCTGATCTGGTCGACGCCGAGGCAGACCGCGAGATGAACTGGGTCATCGGCCTGATCGACACGGTGCGTTCCGCGCGTGCGCAAACCCATGTGCCCGCAGGCCTCAAGGTCGCGCTGCTGGTGTCGAGCCTGGATGACAAGGGGCAAGAGGCCTGGGACAACAACCACGTCCTGATCCAGCGCCTGGCCCGGATCGAAAGCCTGACGGCCGTGGATGAGTTCCCCAAAGGCACCGTAACCATCCCGGTTGCGGGCGGCACCTTTGGCCTGCCGCTGGCGGACATCATCGATGTGGGTTCTGAAATCGCGCGGCTTGAGAAAACTCTGGGCAAGCTGACCAAAGAACTTGGCGGTCTGCGCGGGCGTCTTAAAAACCCGAAATTTGCAGAATCCGCACCCGAAGAGGTGGTCGAAGAAACCCGCGCGAACCTCGCTGCGCGGGAAGAGGAAGAAGGCAAGATCAAGCAGGCCCTGGCCCGCCTGCAAGAACTGGCCTGATCTTCACCTTTTTTCAAATACTCAAATTCCAAACCCCGCCGCGCACGCCACGGCGGGGTTTTTGATTGCCTTCTCAGCGCGCTGATTGTTAGCTCAGCCCAATTGAGCACGAGGCCTCGAATGACGCGTCCCTTTCCACCGTTGCAAACCATCTCAACCGGCCTTGTCGTGGCAGTCGTGGGCTTCTTCAGTTCCTTCCCCATCGTGTTGCAGGGCCTCAACGCAATGGGGGCCACGGCGCCACAGGCGGCCTCCGGCCTGATGAGCGCGGCGCTTGCGATGGGGGTAACGGCCATCGTTCTCAGCCTGCTCTACCGCCAGCCGATCAGTGTGGCCTGGTCCACGCCAGGTGTGGCGCTCCTTGCGGCGTCGGTGCTGCCCGCCGGCGGCTTTGCAGAGGCGGCAGGCGCCTTCCTCTGCGCCGGCGCCCTGACGGTGCTGGCAGGACTGTGGCGACCTTTGGCGCGGTTGGCCTCGGCCATCCCAACCACGCTGGCCCAGGCCATGCTGGCTGGTGTTCTGCTGCCCTTGTGCATTGCGCCTTTCCAAGCCGCAGTTGCGCTTCCAGAGCAGGCCCTGCCCGTCATCCTGACCTGGTTCATTGCGGGGCGGTTCAACCGCCTTTTCGCCGTCCCCGCCGCTGTCATCGCAGCCGCCGTCATCGTTGTCCTGAATGCCGGAGACGCCAGCCTGGTCCCCGACCAGGTTCTGAGCACACCGCTCTGGATCACACCGACCTTCTCTCTGGCTTCGGTCATCAGCATCGGATTTCCGTTGTTCATCGTGACCATGGCAACCCAAAACATCCCCGGCATAGCGGTGATGCGCAGCTTTGGTTACACTCCCAAACCGCGCCCGCTGTTTGCTTCTGTTGGTCTGGCCAGCGTCCTGACTGCTCCATTCGGTGCCCCGGCCACCTGTCTCGCCGCAATCACCCAGGCCATGTGTTCGAACGAAGACAGCCACCCTGACCTGGCCCTGCGGTACTGGTCCGCCGCTATGGCGGGCGTGTTCTATTGTATTCTGGGCATCTTTGCGGCTGTGATCACCGGCTTTGCCGTTAACGCTGACCCGCTCCTCATGGCCACCCTCACAGGGGTCGCGCTGATGGGGGTTCTGGCTAACGCCACCCACGCCGCCTTGGCCGTGACCCAAGAGCGCGAGGCCGCTATTGTGACCTTTGCCATCACCGCCTCGGGCATCACTGTCTTTGGACTTGGCGCCGCGGTCTGGGGGCTGTTGGTTGGTGGGGTGATCTACATGCTGTCCCACAAGGCGACGTGACGCATTTTGGATCAATCAGTAAGCGGCTATATGAATCGCATGAAGAGTTTTCGAAACCTGATAGAACGCCAGATCCAAAAGGCGCAAGCCGAGGGGCAGCTTGACAACCTGCCAGGCGCGGGTAAGCCTCTGCCCGATCGGTCTTCCGAAGCAGGCGGAGACGCGGCAATGAACACCGCGCACAGGATCATGGCCCAGGCCGGGGTCCTACCCGAAGAGTTCAAGATCAAGAAAGAACTCGATGCCGCCCGTGCTGAATACCCTACGTTGACGGATCCAGAGAAACGCAAGGCCGCCATGGCGCGTCTGGCCGATCTTGAAATGCGTTACCACATGGCCCAGGACGCCCGCCGCAGCTTCATGCGCTGATCCCGGTACTGTTCCCAAAACCAGAGCGCTCCCGCCCGTCGTCAACGCCCCTGCCGGGGCATTTCCTCCCGTTGGGCCGGGCCGCGCTTCGCGCGGAAGGCGGCGCTCCATTGCCACCTAAAACACTAAAAAATGGAATTTTTTCCAAGCGACCAGCTGCAGGCGGGCCAGGCGCCGCGCAAAGCGCGGCGCCTGGCCCAAGGCCGCTAGCGGGGCTGACGCAGTCAGGTCTGCTCGGGCGCGGGAGCACCCCCCGCCCCCCAGTCTCTGATGCTTATTTGAAAATCGGCGCACGCCCCTGCAGGTTTGCGGCGATCACTTCCATCTGTTCGGCGCCACCGATCAGTTTGCCCTGCTCCGCACTCTCGGCCAGAAGAACATCCTGGCGGCCATGGCTTTCGGCGATGTCGATCAGACGTTTCGCGGCCCGAATAGCGCTTGGGCTCTTGCCTGCGATCTCCTCGGCCAGCGCCAGCGCTTCGGTCAGCGGGTCTTCGGAAATCGAGGTCACCAAACCCCAGGTCAAGGCCTGATTGGCGTCCACCGGACGCGCCGTATACGTCATCTGGCGCAGTGCATCCGATCGCATCAGATGGGGCAACAGAACCATGCCCCCCATGTCCGGGATCAGTCCCCACTTCATTTCCATGACCGAGAATTTCGCAGCTGGCGCGGCAATTCGAATATCAGCTCCAAGCGCCAGTTGCAGGCCACCGCCATATGCGGCGCCCTGGATCGCCGCGATGACGGGCACCTTGACCCGGCGCCAGACCAGCGCGACCTCTTGGAACAGGTTCGCGTCCTCATGCGTGCGTTCCATGATCCAGTTGTTGTCTCCGCCTGCCGCCAATGCGCCAAAGCTTGCCATATCCAACCCGGCACAGAACGACTTGCCCTCGCCCGACAGAACCACGGCACGGGCGTCCGAAGCCGCAACCTCTTGCCCGGCAGACACGATGGCCTCGATCATCGCCTTGTCGAGCGCGTTCATCTTGTCGCCCCGTGTCAGGGTCACCCGGGCAATGTTGTCCTGATATTCAACCGATACACGTGCCATGGCTGGCCCCTCCTCAATCACTGGTGGGCGCAGTCTGCCGCGAACGGCGCGCCCACGCCACCGAAACGTCGGGGAACCTCAGGGCATGTCGGCCAAGGGCATCCGACCGAACCCAGGCGAATCGAGCGTCATGACGTAGAACTGATCCCTGACAACCCGCGCGCCAGTGGTGATACCCAACCGCCCATCGGGATCTTGCAATGTGCGCAGGATGGTGCCGTCCGCATCAAACTGAATGACCATGCCGCGTTCGATCGGAGCAGGCCGCACTGCTGAGCCAAGGCGCCAGATCACCTTGCGCAGGAATGGATAGGGCATCAGAACTTCAGCCGGTACGCGGGGGCTTGCGAAAGCCAGCCAAAATGTGCCGTCCTCCTGACGCTCAAGGTTGTCGGGATAGCCCGGCAGATTGTCCAAAAACACCTCGCGCTCGCCCGCCTTTGTCCCAGTCAACCACAACCGATGCACCCGTGCGCGCCCTGTTTCATTGATCAGCAGGAAATCCTCGTCCGGCGACAGGGCCACGCCATTGGTATAGACAAACCCGGTTGCAATCTTTTCCACCGCTCCGTCCGGGGTCGCGCGGGCGACATAGCCGGTGTCGGATTGTTCCCAAATGGTCAGAACCGAAGTCGGCTTGGTTCCCCCCATGGTTTCCGGATCAAACCGGTCCGAGGAGTTCGAGAAATAGATCGTCCCGTCCCTGGCCACATCCAGCTGGTTGGCATAGATCACGGGCTCTCCGTCAATTTCGGACACGACGCTTTCCAAACTGCCCGGCCCGGTCCAGCGCATAACGCCACGAAAGCTGTCGGCGATATGGAGCGCGCCATCCGGCCCTGCCTTGAGGCCAAGGGGACGCCCGCCCAAGCGATCGACTTCAACCGGCTCGGCCCCGTCGATCTGGTACAAAACACCGGACAGGCTTGTGGTGAAAACGCGCCCGTCGGGCATCACGGCCAGGTCCTCAGGGCCGATTTCACCGTCCGGCAGCGCCACGATCTCGGCAGTATTCAGTGCTGCGTTCTCGGCAAACTCGGCAACAAAGCCACGATCCTTGGGCGGTTCATAGGCAACGGGCTCGACCGGAACGGGCCAAAACAACAAGTACCCAAGCCCCGCCAAAACCAAAATCAAAAGAATACGCATAACCGCCCTGTCCCTTTGCCAAACTGAAAGAAACCTGCAACCTAAGGTCGACCAACGCAACCCGTTGTCTGGGCCGATTGTTCGTTCAGGACTTTTTCGAGAGCCATTCCATCGGCAACAGCCCGCCAAGACGAATGTCTAAATGTGTAAAAAGTGAACACGTCCCTCTTGCGCGCTGGACTGCGCATCTGCATATGCGATCAAATCAGAGTTAAACGATAAGTTTTCCTGGGAGGGGTTTTCCATGGGGTTCGCCATTCTGGCCATTTTTGTGCTGTGTTCGATTTACGTGCAGACCCGTGGGAAACTGCGTCACGAACTGATCCGCCGCCGGATCACCGATCACGCCAACCTCTTTGCGCCGTTGAACTGCCTGTTCTACGCTTTTTCCAAGGTGCCGACGACGCCTTACGTCGACCCGGCCCTGTTCCCCGAGCTAAAGCCGCTGCAGGACAATTGGGAAACCATTCGCGACGAAGCGGTGCAGCTCAACAGCGCCGGGGCGATCAAGGCGTCCGATGATCTGGACGACATCGGCTTCAACTCATTCTTCAAGACAGGTTGGACCCGGTTCTATCTGAAATGGTACGGCTCCTCGCTGGGGTCTGCCAAGGAAACCTGCCCGGTGACGACGCAGATGGTGGAACAGATCCCCTCGATCAAAGGCGCGATGTTCGCCAGCCTGCCGCCCGGCGCCACGCTGGTTCGGCACCGCGACCCCTTTGCCGGTTCGCTGCGCTATCACATGGGTCTGACCACACCCAACGACGATGGGTGCTATATCAATGTGGACGGCGAGAACTACTCGTGGCGCGATGGCGAAGTGGTGATGTTTGATGAGACCTATATCCACCACGCGGAAAACACGACCGATGCCAACCGCATCGTGCTGTTTCTGGACATCAAGCGCCCTGTGACCTTTGCACCGATCAACTGGATCAATACCGCGTTTTCCAACATCGTCATGTCCGCCTCGGCCACCAAAAACGTACCCGGTGACAAGGTCGGTGCCGTGAACAAGGCCTTTGCCTGGATCTATAAGGTGCGCGCCTTTGGCAAGCGCATCAAGGCGTGGAACAAGACAGTCTATTACGCGATCCAATACGGTATCTATGCCGGGATCATCTATCTGATCTTCTTCTGATGCAGCCTGACGCGCGAGGCTTGCGAGAGCCCGCGCGCTGCGGTTATCTGCGAAGCATGACACAGTTTCGTTTCACCCCCCTCGCCCAATCCCTGCCTGCCACCGTGCCTTTTGTCGGACCCGAGACACAGGAACGCCAGCGCGGCGCGCCCTTCGACGCACGCCTCGGGGCGAACGAGAACGTCTTTGGCCCCTCTCCCCGCGCAATCGAAGCGATGCAGAAGGCCGACGCCGACATCTGGATGTACGGCGATCCAGAAAATCACGATCTGCGCCACGCTTTGGCCGCACATCACGGCATTTCGCACGAGAACATCGTTGTCGGCGAAGGCATCGACGGGCTTTTGGGGTATCTGGTGCGGCTCTTTGTTGGCCCCGGCGACGCAGTGGTGACCTCCGAAGGCGCTTATCCCACCTTCAACTACCATGTGGCAGGCTTTGGCGGTGTGCTCCACAAAGTGCCGTATGTCGATGACCACGAAGATCCTGCATCCCTTTTTGCCAAGGCCGCCGAAGTGGACGCCAAGCTGGTCTATCTCGCCAATCCCGACAACCCGATGGGCACGTGGCACGCGGGCGCTGACATTGTCGCCGCGATGGAGGCCTTGCCCCGGGGCTGCCTGCTGGTGTTGGACGAAGCCTATGTGGAATGCGCGCCCGAGGGGACAGCCGCGCCTGTGGCTGTGGATGACCCCCGCCTGATCCGGATGCGTACGTTTTCCAAGGCCTACGGCATGGCTGGCGCCCGAGTGGGCTATGCCCTTGGCGCGTCTGAACTGATCTCGGCCTTCAACAAGGTCCGCAACCATTTCGGGATGAACCGAGCCGCGCAGGCCGGAGCATTGGCCGCTTTGCGAGATCGCAATTGGTTGACTCATGTGCAGTCTGAAATCAGCACCGCCCGCGGTCGCATTGCCCAGATCGCCGGGGAAAATGGCCTCTGCAGCTTGGCATCGGCCACCAATTTCGTCGCAATCGACTGTGGTCAAGATGGGGTATTTGCCAAGGCCGTGCTGGATGCGTTGATCGCCAAGGGGCTGTTTGTGCGCATGCCCTTTGCCGCGCCGCAAAACCGCTGCATTCGCATCAGTTGCGGCCCTACGCGGGATCTTGATGCCTTCGCCGCGGCGCTGCCCGGCGCGCTGGAGGTTGCACGGGGCCGCGCGGACACGGGCGCGTGACCTGACAAATCCCACCTCTGCGCTATGATATCAGCCAGAGGAGAGTATCGTGCAAGACAAGCCGCCGGGCCGCGCGCCCGACTACACCACTGCCGCGTTGACCATGTTGGGCGTGAACCTGATGTGGATCCTCTGTGCGATTTGGGCGTTCTTTGGCTTTGGCGTTGCGTTAATCCTGGCCGCGCTGTTGAATGCAGGCATCGCCCGGCTTGGGCGACGGGCAAGTTGAAGCCATGGGCGGGGTACTCCCGCGCCCGCGCCAACCTGACTGCGTCAGCTCAGCGAACGGCCTTGGGCCGGGCGCCTCGCCTATCGGCTCGGCGCGGTACCGCACATCGCTGACCTTACAACTCTTGTCTTGCAGGGGGCGGCGCAGCACCCGCCGCCGCGCAAAGCGCGGCGGCCCGGCCCAACGGAAGGCGGGCATCTTTGATGCTCGACCGACGGGCGGGAGCTCCCCCGAACCGTTCAAGGTCCGGACCTTACCCGTGTCCGATGACAGCTGCCGCCGCTTCCAGCGCACCTTTGCCACGTGGAACATCCAGCGCAGCCAAGCCTGCTTCGACACCGCCCAGCATCCCCATGACCATGTGGCCGTTCAAATGTCCCATATGCCCCAAGCGAAAGAAATCATCTCGCTTTGGATCATCGGGCTCTGCCATGCCCAAACCAATCCCCAGGGTCAGCCCCAGGTTGCCCTCTACCCAATTGCGCAACGCGGTACCGCGTCCCTGATCCAGGCGTAAAGACGTCACGGCGTATGAGCGGAACTCGGGGTCGCTCACATTCATCGTCACTGCACAACCTTCAGCCCAGACCTCACAGGCGGCCCAAATGGCGCGGGCCAGAACCTCGTGCCGGGACCAGACATTTTCCATTCCTTCGCGATGAATCATGTCCAGGGCCTGACGCAAGCCATAGAGGTGATGGGTCGGCGCTGTGCCGTTGAAATACTGATAGAACTCGTCCGGGTGCGCGCGCGGCGTCCAATCCCAATAGCCCGACACCCGAGGCATCGACGCCCGCTTGGCCGCCGCCTTGTCGTTGAAGAACACAAAGGCTGTACCAGGCGGCACCATCAGCCCCTTCTGGCTACCGGTGACCGCCACGTCCACGCCCCAAGCATCCATCTCGAACCGGTCACAGCCCATCGACGCGATGCAATCGGCCATCAACAGTGCGGGGTGGTTCAACTCGTCCAGCAGCGCGCGCAATGCAGGCACGTTGTTGCGGATCGAGGTAGAGGTATCCACATGCACCGCCAGAACGGCCTTGATCAGATGCCCTGTGTCGGCCCGCAAAGCGTCGGCGATCTGGTCCATGTCCCATGGGCTGGACTTGCCGAAATCCAGGATCTGCGTCTCGATTCCCAACCCTTGCGCGGTCAGCGCCCAGCCGTGCGCAAACCGCCCGGTAGCGGGCACCAGAACCCGCTCACCCGGTGCGATCGTATTGGCCAGAGCCGCCTCCCACACGCCATGGCCATTGGCGATGTAGATCGCCACATGGTGTTCAGTTCGGGCAACGCGGCGCAGATCCGCCGTCAGGCCCGGCATCATGTCGATCAATTCACCGTCGTAGATATTCGGCGCGGCACGGTGCATAGCTTGCAAAACCGCATCGGGCATCACCGAGGGGCCCGGAATGGCAAGGTAGTGGCGGCCCGATACTGGTGTCGAATTCGTTGTCATTTGAATGCCTGTTTTCTCTCCGACGGCCACCCTAGCGAACGCGTGCGCGGCGTCAATTCACCAAACGGCAAGCACGCTGCAAACTTGCGCCTTGGCTGTGACGTGCTTAAATGGGCGCGTCATGACCCAAAACCTGTCGACACACCCCCTCCCCCAACTGAAAGCAACGCCATGAGTGTAAAACACAAATCAAGCCGTGAGCTCATGGGCTGGCTCTGGCGGGGATATCTGCACAAACACCTGCCGCTGTTGGGGTTTGCGATGATTTTCATGCTGCTCGAAGGCAGTATGGTCGGCGTGCTCAGCTATATGATGCAGCCAATGTTCGATGACGTGTTTGTGCAGGGCAACACAGGTGCGCTGAAATGGGTAAGCCTGGCGTTTCTGGTGATCTTTGCTGTGCGCGGCGGCGCAGGCGTTGTTCAAAAAGTCCTTTTGGTTCGGATTTCCCAGGAAACAGCCGCACATCTGCGCTTGGATCTGCTCAACCGCTTGATCCGGCAGGATACTTCCTTCCACCAGACTCACCCGCCGGGGTTCCTGATCCAACGGGTTCAAATGGACGTCTTTGCCGTCAATCAGGTCTGGCAGGTGATCATCACCGGCGCCGGCAGAGACGCGGTATCGCTGGTCGTGCTCATTGGTGTTGCGATCAACGTGGACTTTGTTTGGACCGCCGTGATGCTGATCGGCGTGCCGGTTCTCCTGCTGCCAGTTGCCGCAGCACAACGCTATGTTCGCAAGAAGGCGGCCCAAGCCCGTGATCTGGGGGCTGATCTGTCGACCCGATTGGACGAGATTTTCCACGGCATCGTTCCGGTCAAGCTCAACAACCTCGAGACCTATCAGGTCGATCGTTTCACCGGGCATATGAGCGGCTTTGTCCGCTCTGAGGTGCGCGCAAGTTTTGGTGTGGCATCGATCACGGGCCTGATCGATGTGATGGCCGGTGTCGGCTTTATGGGCGTGCTGCTCTATGGCGGATCCGAGATCATCTCGGGCGAGAAGACCGTCGGTGAATTCATGAGCTTTTTCACAGCCATCGGCCTGGCTTTTGATCCGATGCGTCGACTTGCTTCGGTCAGCGGCACATGGCAGGCCGCAGCTGCAGCTTTGGAACGCATCAAGGACCTGATGGATGCGCCGATCAAGCTGTTGTCTCCGGAAAAACCTGTTGCAGCTCCCTCGGGCCGCCCCGATATCTCGTTGAAGGACGTCGAGCTGAACTATGGCGATGCCAAAGTATTGCGCGGGCTAAACCTGCATGCTGAAAGCGGCAAGACGACGGCATTGGTTGGGGCCTCGGGCGCTGGCAAGTCAACGATCTTCAACTTGCTGACGCGCCTGGTTGATCCGCAATCCGGCTCGGTCCGCGTGGGCGATGTCGAGGTGCGCGATATGGCGCTCGACAAGCTGCGCGATCTCTATTCGGTGGTGTCACAGGAGGCGTTGTTGTTTGACGATTCCCTGCGCGAGAATATCTTGCTGGGGCGGACAGATGTCAGCGATGCACAGCTAAAGGATGTGCTAGACGCGGCCCATGTCTCGGACTTCCTGCCCAAGCTGGACAAGGGGCTAGATACGCTGGTTGGCCCACGTGGATCGGCGCTGTCTGGTGGACAACGCCAGCGGGTTGTGATCGCGCGCGCTTTGCTACGAGATACACCCGTTCTTCTGTTGGATGAGGCCACCAGCGCATTGGATGCGCAATCCGAAAAAGTGGTGCAAGAAGCGCTTGACCGGCTGTCTGGCGGCCGTACGACAATCGTAATTGCACATCGCCTTTCCACAATCAGAAACGCAGACAAAATCGTGGTAATGGAGCGCGGCGAGGTCGTGGATGAAGGCACGCACGAAGAGCTTCTTGCACGCGGCGGCATCTATTCCGATCTCTACCGCCTGCAATTCCAAGACGGCAAAACAGTGGTCGACCCCGAGGGAGTGGCCGCGCTGACACCTCAGTCAAAGAAGGAGGATCTGCGTCAGACTTCTTGGGTGCGACGTGTCTTCGGACGCCTCATGTCCTGAGGTGTCAGCACCTCAGTCTACCGCGTGAGCAACTTTTCAAGGCGCAGCTCTGTTCGCTGCCAAGGTCACAGGGGCCTTCAATTCTGCCGCTCTATCGGCCCCTCATCCCTGCTGAAAGGGCAACATTGCGCGTTCGCCCGAACATTCAATCCCTGGGGTCAGGACCCCAGGGTGAAACGGCAATTTCAACCCTCACCTACTTGACGCCACCGACGCCCGTCGCGGTGCATCAGCATCAAGGCATCTTCGGGGCCTGAGCTGCCTGTATCGTAGGGCGTCGGCTGATCGGTTCGCTCATCCCAGGCCCGGATGATCGGGTCGGCCCAAGTCCAGGCAGCTTCGACCTCATCGCCGCGCATGAACAGGGTTTGATCGCCCCGGATCACATCCATCACCAAACGTTCATACGCATCCTGCGGACGGCTGTCAGCGCCAAGGGCTTCGGCAAAGGACATATCCAGTGAGACTTCTTTCAAACGCAGGCCCCCGGGGCCCGGATCCTTAATCGTGGTGCGCAATGTGATCCCTTCGTCCGGTTGCAGACGGATCACCAGGACATTGCCGCGCAAATGACCAACGTTTGGAAAGATCGTGTGCGGCGGGTCACGGAACACCACTGCAATCTCGGATTCTCGGGCACGCAAACGCTTGCCTGTTCGCAAGTAGAAGGGTGTCCCCGACCAGCGCCAATTGGCGACACGCACTTTCATGGCCACAAAGCTTTCGGTCCGACTGCTGGGGTCACCTGCGTGATCCAAATATCCATCACCGCCCTTTTCGGCCCGGTATTGGCCTCGCGCGATATCCTCATCCGGCACCGGATCAAGGGCTTCGATCACCTTGACCTTTTCATCTCGCACCGCATTTGGCGTGAACTTGGACGGGGGTTCCATCGCGGTCAGGCACAGCAGTTGCACCAGATGGTTCTGCACCATGTCCCGCATGGCGCCGGATTTGTCATAGTACGCCTCACGCCCTTCGATACCGAGGCTCTCGGCCACGGTGATCTGCACGTGGTCGATATGGGTCGAATTCCACAGCGGTTCAAAAAGAGAGTTGGCAAAGCGCAATGCCATCAGGTTCTGGACTGTCTCTTTGCCCAGATAGTGATCGATACGATAGATTTGATGTTCGTCAAAACAGGCGCGCAGTCCCGCATTCAATTCCTGCGCTGATTGCAAGTCACGGCCAAAGGGTTTTTCAACCACGATCCGGCTGTCGCCCGTTGCCAATCCACCCGCATGTAGCCGCTCGGCAATCTCGGCAAAAAGTGACGGGGCCACCGACAGATAAAAGGCGCGCACCCTGTCGGCGCGGAGTTTTCCTGCAAGTTCGTCCCACCCCTCGTCGCCGGTGGCATTCACCCGTACATAATCAATGCGCGACAGAAAGTCGGCCAGGACCTCTTCGGGTCCAACCTCATCGCCCGCTTGCTCCAAGATGGCCGCGCGCACGGTCCCGCGAAACTCCTCAACACTCATGTCCGAGCGGGCAGACCCGATGATCCGCGCCGTGTCCGGCATCTGCCCCACGACGAAACGATGAAAGAGCCCCGGCAAAATCTTGCGATGCGCCAAGTCCCCTGTCGCCCCGAACAGCACAAGGTCGAACGGTTCAACCGGGATGACACGCGAAACCATCGGCTTGCTCCTTTTGCCTGCCTTGTCGAGCAAGCAATGTTAGCGTTAACATATGTTGTGAGCCTTTTGCCGCTTTGTCTAACAAAAAGCAACCCACCTCACGACCCTAGCACCGTCCGGCAGTTTAGCGCAGAAAATGCGCAAGCTTCGGCACACGCGTGCGACAACAGCACAGGCAACACGTGTTTGCAGGATACATCCGAAGAATTATAAATGCTTTACTCTCAATGCCTTACACCAGTTTTCCGCATAAAAAGTTATCCACAACTGTTTCATTTCAATGCCTTACAACGCAAAGCGAAAAGCTTACGCTGGATCACACAATCTATTGATTTAACAGGTTTTTAGCCAAGACAGACTATCTGTTCAGGCTGCGAACTGAACGACATTCAAGGGGCCGTCGGCCGAGGCTGTGAACCCGAAGCATCGGTGTGACCGCATTATGGACAATCCTGGTGGCAAACAGATCGTAAATAAAACAAATTGTCGCCTTTTCGAAATTAAAATGGAAAAAATAAGAATTTCTTGCCCCAAAATGTCAGAAAAAAGCAAATTTTTGAACGCAACTCCATCCACATCCAACTCAAATTTCAGTGGATAAACCTAGGGAAAATGAACAGTTGGGCCGCGGACTGTTTCCCGAGTGAAACGCGGAGCGCGCGCTTTCAGCTTGACGCCAAAACATTGCCGCAAGTAACTGAAGTCAGAGGGTTTCACGGATCATGGCAAAACCACAGAGCTTGTGTTTAGCTCTGCTGTTTCAGCCATTCCATCACAGCAGGGCGGACGCTTTGCTCTCCGCGATGGCGGGCGTCGGTGATGATCTTGCGCAGATCATCCAGATTTGACCGCAAAAGCAAGCTTTTGACTGGGCCAATTGAAGCCGGGCGCATGGACAAAGTTCGGATTCCCATGGCGGCCAGGCACAGCGCCTCGATCGGGCGCCCTGCATCTTCGCCACAAAAGCTCAGCGGCGTGCCTGAGATTGCGCAGCGCTCCACGATCCGCTCGATCAAACTCAAAAAACTCACATTGAGCGTGTCATAACGACGACGCACGCGTTCGTTTTCGCGGTCCGCCGCAAAGAAGAATTGTTTCAGGTCGTTGCCCCCGATGGACAGGAATCCAACATCGTCAAAGAACTTTTGCGGTGCAAACGCCAGGGATGGTGTTTCCAGCATGGCGCCAATTTCAAGCGACTCGGGCAGTACGTGCCCCAGCCGCTTTTCGCGCGCGATGGTCTTGTCGACCTCAGCGCGGGCCATGTGGTATTCCTCGGCCTGCGCAACAAAAGGGAACATGATGGTCAGAGGACGCCCATTGGCAGCCCGGATCAGCGCCTGCAGCTGCATCCGCATCACGCCTGGTTTGTCCAATCCAACCCGGATCGCGCGCCACCCCAAAGCGGGGTTCGGCTCGTCCGTGGGCTTCATGTAGGGCAGTACCTTGTCCGATCCGATATCAAGCGTGCGGAACACCACACGCTTACCATGCGCAGCGTCCAGAACACGGCTATAAAGGGACACAAGCTCGGACCGCTTGGGCATCTGGTTGCGCACCAGAAACTGCAACTCGGTCCGGAACAGCCCCACCCCTTCGGCGCCGGAACTGTCGAGTGACGGCAGATCGGCCATCAACCCAGCGTTCATCACCAACGAGATTTCTTTGCCGTCCTGTGTCTCGGTCTTGCGATCCCGGATCGATGCATAGCGTTCTTGAGCGTCTGCCTGCATTGCGATCTTGTCGCGGAAGGCCGCCACGACTGTGTCGTCAGGACGCAGGTGGACGATACCCTGATCGCCATCAACCATGATGTGATCACCGTTCAGCGCCTCGGTCGTGATCCGGGCCGTATGCACAACCAGCGGGATCGCCAGCGCCCGAGCCACGATGGCCGCATGGCTACCCACAGAGCCCTCTTCGAGTACGATACCTTTGAGCGAGCGGCCGTATTCCAGCAGCTCCCCCGGCCCGATATTGCGGGCTACAAGGATCGGATCGGCGGGCAGCTCCACACCGGAGTCACGCCCTTGACCGGTCAGAATGCGCAGCAAGCGGTTGCTGAGGTCATCCAGATCCGCCAGTCGCTCGCGCAGATAGGCGTCGTTTACCTGCTCCATGCGCGCGCGCGCCTGGGACTGTTCCTTTTCCACCGCCGCCTCTGCGCTCAGGCCGCGGGCGATGTCCTCTTCCATGCGCCGCATCCAGCCTTTGGAATTGGCAAACATGCGATAGGCCTCAAGGACTTGCAGCTGCTCTTTGTCGCCGTTCTGGGACATCTCGAGCATCTTGTCGACGCCAACGCGCAGCTCTTCGACGGCCTCGGTCAGGCGCTCCAGCTCGCGATGTGGGTCGTCGGCGATGGGGTTGGTAACCACGACGCGCGGCTCATGCAGCCAGACATGACCCTCGGCCGCGCCCTCCTGCCCGGTGCCACCACGCAACAGAACCGATTGCTGGTGCAGCGGCGACAGGGCCGCGCCTTCGCCAACAAAGGCCCCCAATTCTGTCATCTCGGCCACGACCATCGCAACCACTTCGAGGGCATAAACCTCGTCCGCTGAATATTCACGTGCATCGCGGGACTGAACGACGAGAACGCCCAGCTTTTCACCCAAACGCTGCACCGGAATACCCAGGAAGGACGAAAACCGCTCCTCCCCCGTTTCCGGCATATAGCGGAAGCCCTTGGCCGACGGCGCGTCGGGGGTGTTTATGACCTTGGAGTATTTGGCAACGCGCCCCACCAGCCCCTCGCCCATACGCAAACGGGTCTGGTGGACGGATTCGGGCTGCAACCCTTCGGTCGCACATAGTTCCAGCGTTTCCGAATCGCGGAACAGGTAGATCGAGCAGACCTCGGTTCCCATGCTGTCCGCGATCAGATGGGTGATCTTGTCCAGACGCGCCTGGCCAGCGTCATCGCTGGCCAGGGCTTCGCGCAGCCGTCCAAGCAGCTTGCGGGATTCACTTTCTGTGCCGTCCGCCATCGGGCCTGTACCTTGTCTTACTCAGACCGGCCCAAAGCGTTTCGCTCAGGCCGCTTTTTCCAGTTCAAAGGCATCATGCAGCGCCTGAACAGCAAGTTCCATGTATTTCCGATCGATCAGCACGGAAATTTTAATCTCAGAGGTTGTAATGACTTTGATGTTGATCCCCTCATCCGAGAGGATCTTGAACATCTTGGCCGCAACACCCGACTGCGAGCGCATGCCGATGCCCACAACCGAGACCTTGCAGACGTCGGTGTCCGCAACCAGCTCCTGATAGTTCAGCTCGCCCTTGTCTTTGATCGCCAACAGGGCTTTTTCCGCACGCGCCACCTGATCGGTCGGGCATGAGAAGGTCATGTCTGTGCGCCCCTCGTCCGAGATGTTCTGAACGATCATGTCGACGTTCACACCCTCGTCGCTGAGCGCGGTAAAGATGGTGGATGCGATGCCGGGGCGGTCGGCCACCGAAACGGCGGTCATCTTGGCTTCGTCGCGGGAATAGGCCACACCGGCCACAACATTGGATTCCATGATATCCTCCTCATCGCAGACCAGGGTTCCGGCCTCGTCGGATTGTTCTTCAAAGCTGCTGAGAACACGCAGTTTTACCTTGTAGCGCATCGCCAGCTCGACCGAGCGGGTTTGCAGCACCTTGGCCCCCAGCGAGGCCAGTTCGAGCATTTCCTCGAACGAGATCTTGTCCAGCTTGCGCGCCTTTTCGCAGATGCGCGGGTCGGTGGTATAGACGCCGTCAACGTCGGTGTAGATGTCACAGCGCTCGGCCTCGAACGCCGCGGCAAAGGCCACCGCAGTCGTGTCCGAACCGCCCCGGCCCAGGGTGGTGATCCGACCCTCGGGACTGATGCCCTGGAATCCCGCGACCACGGCAACGCGCATACCCTCGCCGAATTTCTCGTTGATGTTCTTGGTCGGGATCTCTTCGATCCGGGCCTGACCGTGGGCCGATGTGGTCATCAGCGGCACTTGCCAGCCCTGCCAGCTGCGCGCGGGGACGTCCATTTCCTGCAGGGTCAGCGCCATCAAACCGGCAGTCACATTTTCACCCGAGGATACAACCGCGTCGTATTCGCGCGCATCATAGAGCGGCGAGGTTTCATTCACCCAGCCCACCAACTCGTTGGTCTTGCCCGACATGGCCGACACGATGACGATGACGTCATAGCCCTTGGCCACTTCGACACCGATGCGCTTGGCCACGCGGCGGATGCGATCTAGGTTGGCAACCGAGGTGCCACCGAATTTCATAACGAGTACGGGCATGGGGTCAGAAGTCTCCGCGCCTTGGATTATTGGTTCCACGCCTCATATGCGAGGGGGTCCTCAATCGCAAGTGGCGAGGTCCCAATGTTAGCGTCATCTGCGTCGCTTTAATGTCGCAACCGCTTTACAGCCCCGATTTGCGGTGCCAGTTTGAAACAAAATCACTGATCTCACAGGAAATTCCATGCGTTTGCTTCCCGCAGCCCTTGCTTTGACCATCACAGCCTCTGCCGCGTTTGCGCAGCAGGCTACCGTTTCCGGCACCGATGGGAACAACAACGCCTTAGGCACTGTGCCTTGCGCGGCCCCCGGCGCGGCCCTGCAGAACTGCCATGCCGAATTGCGCCGCAAAGAGGGCGGAGGCGTCACGTTGGCTGTTCAGATCCCCGGCGGCGATGTTCGGCGTATCTATTTCGAAGACGGCAAACCCACATCCTCCAGCTCTCCCACGCCGATCAGCCACGAGGTGCAGGGTGGGATCATGCGGATCTTCATCGAGCCGGGCGAGGTTTTTGAGGTTCCGGCAGACGCCGTGCAACCTCAATAGGCGTGATCGCGACCGTCCCAGGTTTTAAAGCAGCCGGTGGCGTCCATATCAAGCTCGGCAAATCGGGCGAGCAGACCATCGGCGGCTTCATCGACTGAAATGTCGCCAGCATCGCCCCCCATGTCCGTTCGCACCCAGCCGGGATGATAGATGCCGACCGCGATGCCCTTTGGCTTCAGGTCAGCGGACAAGTTGCGGCCCAGGTTCAAAACAGCAGCCTTGGAGGCGCGATAGATATAACTGCCCCCCGGAGCGTGAGTGTGAGACGCCATCTGCGACGAGATGATGGCAATGCGCGCGCCCTCGGCCATCTCCAGGTTCGGCATCATCGCCTGCACGGTCAAGAAGACGCCGGTAACATTGGCTGCAAAGGTTTGCGCCCACATCTCGGCCGGGTAGCCGTCCGGCTCCTGCCCCTTGTCCAGATAGACGCCTGCATTGCAGATCAGCAGGTCCACAGGTTTGCCCGACATCTGCTCGGCCATCGCGCGGTGCTGTCCGGGATCGGTGACATCCAACGTCACTGATTCAGAGCCGTCCCGTGCTGTTCCGGTCACCGTATGGCCTGCTGCTCGGTATCTGTTGCTGATTTCCTTGCCGATACCGCGATTGGCGCCCGTGATCAGGATATGCATGGGATCAGTTTGTCTTTCTGTTAGGCATGAAAGGAAGCGGTGTGACCGGCACACCATCATCAATCAGGGATTTGGCGTCTTCCAGGTTCGCCTCACCATAGATCGACCGTTCCGGCGCTTCTCCTTCGTGCATGGCACGCGCCTCGGACACGAAATCCTTGCCGACATAGTCCGAGTTCTCTTCGATCTGCTTGCGCGCCTCGGCCAGGGCTTTTTCCATGTCAGAGGTTGGTTCGCTGAGCTTTGGCGCCGGAGCGGCCTCGGGTGCGGGCGGCGTTGCCACGGCGGAACGAGCGGGCCGCACGCGCGGCGTCATGATCGCCTTTTCGACCTGCGCATCGCCACAGACCACACAGGACACCATGCCCGCAGCCGCCAGCTTGTCATAAGCTTCGGCGGACTGGAACCAGCTGTCAAAGCTGTGGTCTTTGCTGCATTTCAACGCATACTGAATCATTGTCGGCTCATCACTTAGGTTCGCGAATAGATATCCACACCGGCCCCAAGATCAAGCCCGGACGTAAAGCCCCAAGATCACAACAGGAAAGCCGCTAAACCCCGTCACATTCACTCTAGCTTATTTGATCCGACATTCTAGAGCGTAAACGCAAAACCAATTCGTCCTGCGGCAGGTCTGCATCCACGGCCAAGCGGCGCAGGCCAAATTGGACGTGGGCGATTTGCTGGTAATAGCGCGTGTAGGCAAAGTTCGTGCCAGCCCCAGCAACCGCGCCCAGAATTGGCACAGTTTGCGCCGCCAGTTTCTGTCCCAATGCCGTTGCCAGTTTGGGCGCGACAGTGGCGATCAGTTTCTGCATCGCCCCGCCGGTCAACGTCATGCGCGCCGACAGGAACCCCAGATCGGCACCATCGTCGAAATCCAACGGTCCAGCGGCAGAAAACACACGAACGCAATCGAACTGGACGCTTTCGGTTGCCGGGTCAAAGCCAGTCCCCGCCGCGACGCCCTGAATGGCGCGCAGCAGCATTGTGGTCGTCGCAGGCAATTCGACCAAAGCGCCGGGCAAGCCACCAAATCCGCCAGCCGCCCCCATGGCGGTGGTGACCGCAGCATTGACCCATTCGTTCTGATCCGGCACGGCCCGGCGCGAGCCTTGGGCGGCCTGCACAGACAGACGCAGCGCGCGTTCCGTGGCCCCGGTCAAACCATCGCGAACATTGGCAGGCAGTTGGTCCAGCAGACCTTCGGCCTTGCCCCCCAAGGCGTTGAGCATCTGCACACCCGCCCCCCCGGCCGAGCGGTAATGCTTGGCGATCCGATCCAGTTCCGTGTCCGTATCCAGCAGCGGGCGGGTTATGATGTCGTGCATGAGGCTCCCTTCAGCTCCCTTCAACATTGGAAGAGAAGTATGGAATTTCAAGCAGTCCAGCGGGACACATCGCCTGTGATATCGGTCCAGGCACCCTCTTGCAGCGCATAGCCCAACACGCGGTCTGGGTTCGTGGGCGGCGGCATGTTCACACCGTCAAGACGCTCAAATCCGAACCGGTTGTAATAGGGCGCATCGCCCACCAGCATGCATCGATGCCAACCGTGTTTCGCGGCGGCCTCCAACCCCTCTTGGATCAGGAAACCGCCCAACCCCTCACCTTGGTGGGTCGGGTGCACGGCCACAGGGCCAAGCAGCAGACTATCATGATCGCCCACATGTACCGGCCAAAAGCGGATGGCGCCGGCCAGAATGCCCAGCTCATCGCGCGCAACCAGAGAAAACTCTTTCACCGGCTCTACGTCGTCACGCAACCGGTAAGACGACAGCGCCTCGCGCCCCGGCGCAAAGCACAGGTCAAAAAGCGCCTCGACCTCCCACCAATCGTTGGCCGTTTCCGGTTTGACCTCGATCAACTGCGTCTTGCCCTTTACCCAACTCTTTCCACGGGTGGCAATCGCCCTACCACTTCGCTACCCCTAGGGCAAACACTTGGAGAGATTTGCATGTTCTACCGCCCCGAGGACGGCCACGGCCTGCCCCACAACCCGTTCAACGCCATCATCACCCCGCGCCCGATCGGGTGGATTTCCTCACGCGATGGCAATGGTGTGAACAACCTGGCGCCCTATTCGTTTTTCAACGGCGTGGCCTATTTCCCGCCGCAGGTCATGTTCGCCTCGACCGGGGCGAAAGAGGATCAGGACAACACCAAGGACAGCATGGCCAATATCGAAGAGACGGGTGAGTTCTGCGTCAACGTGGTCGAATTTGCCGCCCGCGACGCGATGAACGCCAGCTCTGCCACCCTGGACAAAGGGGTGGACGAGTTTGCCCATGCGGGCCTGACGGCGGTCGAATGCGAGACCATCAATTGCGCCCGCGTCGAAGGGGCACCAGCAGCGCTGGAATGCAAGTTGACCAAGATCGTGACCTTGCCGGGGGAATCGAACCGCGTGGCGTTCGGCGAAGTTACCGGTATTCATTTGCGCGATGATTGCCTGCGCGATGGGATCTTTGACGTGACAACCTATCGGCCACTGGCCCGATTGGGGTACCGCGATTATTCCGTAGTGCGCGAGCTGTTCTCGCTGCAACGACCCGACGATTGATGCCCATGCCCGACGCCACACGACGGTATCCAGTGACGCTGCCCGATGGCAGCGAACACAAGGGAACCGTGTTCCTGAACCGCGTGATTGATCATCCGCGGTTTCAGGTGGGCGACTACACCTACGCGTCGGATTTCGACCCGCCCCAGGATTGGGCCAGCCACCTTGCGCCCTATCTGTTTGCAACCTCGACCGAGGCACTTCGCATCGGCAAGTTCTGTCAGATTGCCCATGGGGTGCGCTTCATCACCAGCTCGGCCAACCACGCGATGGACAGCCTGACCTGTTTCCCATTCCCGGTGTTCGACCCGGCGCAGATGGGCAGCTATCAGCCCGACACGCGTGACACGATGATTGGCCATGACGTCTGGATCGGCTACGGCGCCCTGATCCTGCCGGGCGCCCAGATCGGAACCGGGGCCATCATCGGCGCAGGTGCAGTGGTGCGTGGAAACGTGCCGGACTACGGCGTTGTGACCGGCAATCCGGGCACGGTCGTCAAATCCCGGTTCGATGCAAACACGATCGCGGCGCTGCTGGATACGGGATGGTGGGACTGGCCCGCAGAGCAGATCGCGCAAGCCGAATCTGCCTTGCTGAGTGGAGATGTCGACGCACTCAAGCGGATTTGAAACAAGTCGGGCGACCGCTTGGCCGCCCGCTTGTGATTTGGATCAGTGCCCGCCCAAGACACCAGTGCGGACCGAGTAATCAACGGCCAGCGCGTAATCGGGGTCGTCGTCACTGTCGACCATCAGGTGACCGGCTTTGGTCAGCAGTTGGTGACAGTCGCGGGTCAGATGGCGCAGCATGATCTTTTTGCCCGCTTCTTCGTATTTCAGAGCCACCGCCTCAATCGCTTGCAGCGCCGATTGGTCCACGACGCGACTGTTGGCGAAGTCCACGATCACGGTGTCGGGGTCTTCGCTTACAGTGAACAGTTCACCAAATCCATCGGCCGACCCAAAGAACAGCGGGCCGTTGATTTCGTAAACCTTGGCGCCCTCTTCGGTGTGCGACTCGCGGGTCTCAGCGTGAATGCGTTTGGCATTGTTCCAGGCATAGGCCAGAGCTGAGACAATGACACCAACCACAACGGCGACGGCGAGGTCTTCCATCACGGTCACAACCGTCACCAGCACGATGACAAAGGCGTCCATCAGGGGCACCTTGCGCATGATCTTGAACGAGTTCCAGGCAAAGGTCCCGATCACCACCATGAACATCACACCGACCAACGCGGCCAGCGGGATCTGTTCAATCAGGGGTGAGCCGACGAGGATGAAGAGCAACAGGAACAAGGCCGCAGCGATCCCTGCAACACGGGTCCGTCCGCCGGATTTCACGTTGATCATCGACTGACCGATCATCGCACAGCCGCCCATGCCGCCGAAGAACCCAGTGACAACGTTGGCCGCACCTTGGGCGATACACTCCTGGCTGGCACCACCGCGTTTGCCGGTCATTTCACCCACCAGGTTCAGCGTCAACAGCGATTCAATCAGGCCAATGGCGGCCAGGATCACGGCATAGGGCAGGATGATTTCAAAAGTTTCCCAATTCAGCGGAACCATCGGGATGTGGAAGCTCGGCAAACCGCCCTTGATCGAGGCCAGATCGCCCACGCGCGGAACATCCAGACCCATCGCGATGACAAGACCGGCGACCACGGCAATGCCTGCCAGAGGCGCCGGGATCACACGGGTGATGCGCGGCATGACCCAGATGATTGCCATGGTCAGCGCCACCAGCCCCAGCATCATGTAGAGCGGTGTGCCGGACAGCCATTCGCCACCCGACATGCCGTGGCCGGTGTTTTCCATCGTGCCGGGCACTTTGAACTGGCCCATCTGGGCCAGAAAAATCACGATCGCCAGACCGTTCACAAAGCCCAGCATCACCGGATGCGGCACCAGGCGGATGAACTTGCCCCACTGCATCACGCCCGCAATGACTTGCAATATCCCCATCAAAACAACGGTCGCAAACAGGTACTCAACGCCGTGCTGCGCCACCAACGCCACCATGACCACGGCCAAAGCCCCAGTCGCGCCCGAGATCATGCCGGGGCGACCACCGATCAGCGCGGTGATCAGACCAACCAAAAAGGCCGCGTAAAGGCCGACCAACGGGTGAACGCCAGCAACAAAGGCAAAAGCCACCGCCTCGGGCACCAAGGCCAGGGCAACGGTCAGGCCGGACAGCAGTTCAATCCGGATGCGGCCAATGCTGAAGCCTTCGTCGGGCATCCAACGCAGATCGGGATAGTCTAGACGGCTGGCGAATGAGGCCAAAAGGGCTCGGGGCATGGCGGGATCCTACGGGGTTTGTTCGCGACTATGGCGCGTTTTCGCCGAAAACCGCTGGAAAACCCTGCGAGCCCGGCAAGAGACGTCGCGCAGCCCTTAACATACCTGAGGTGAAAAACCACCCCTCTCGCCAACGTGACTTGCGAGAATGCCACACCACCGTCATCCCTGAGGCATGAGATGGCTTTGGATGATACTTGTGCTGCTCCCTTGGGCAGCGTGGGCTCAGGACCTGCAGGGCAATGACACTCCGGGCAACTGGCGCGTGACGCATCACGAAATCCACGACATCTGGAATTCCATGTGTGACGAGCGCGAGGAACAGGGCACACTGGTGCAGCGATGCTATCTGCGCAGGGTCGATGTCTTTTCCCCGCGCCCCAAGTTTGCGGCACAGTTCCTGTTCATCACGCCTGAGGTGGAGGGTTACAAGGTCGACTTCGGGATGGAGCCGGGAACGTTGTTTTCACCCGACGGGTTCCGGATCGAGACGATGCAGGGCGACATCTGGCGCACCCGGTTTCCCGGCTGCCTGACGGGGTTGAGCTGCACCTTCACCGGCGATGACGCCGATGTGCTCATTTCCAGCATGCAGGATGGTGAGGCGTTCCGTTTCACCTTTCGCGACCGTCATGGACAACCACAGGATCTGAGTTGGTCCTTGTCCGGTTTCGGTCAGGCTTGGCGGGATTTTCAGCAGCAATCCGAGGCGCGCGGCCTTTTGTCCGTTGAAGAATAGCCCACCCTTGCCAAACATGGCCTCAGCCCTCACAACTTGCGAAACACTCAATCCAACAGGGGGATAGAACCCGTGAGCAAAACAAAAATCGCCGTCATCGGCGGCTCGGGCATTTATGATATCGACGGGTTGCAGGACGCTGAATGGGTCAGCGTCGACACGCCCTGGGGCTCCCCCTCGGATCAGATTCTTACCGGATCCCTGGACGGGGTCGACATGGCATTCCTGCCGCGCCACGGGCGGGGCCACGTGCATTCACCCACCGACGTTCCCTATCGCGCCAACATCGACGCGCTCAAGCGGTTGGGCGTGACGGATGTGATCAGCGTTAGCGCCTGCGGGTCGTTCCGCGAAGCAATGGCACCGGGAGATTTTGTGATCGTCGATCAGTTCATCGACCGCACCTTTGCGCGCGACAAAAGCTTTTTTGGCACCGGATGCGTGGCGCATGTCAGTGTCGCCCACCCCACCTGCCCGCGCCTGAGCGATGCTTGCGAAACCGCAGCCAAGGCTGCTGACATCAACGTGCATCGCGGTGGCACCTATCTGGCGATGGAAGGCCCGCAGTTTTCGACATTGGCGGAATCCAAGATGTACCGCGAACACTGGGGCGCGGATGTCATCGGCATGACCAACATGCCCGAAGCCAAACTCGCCCGCGAAGCCGAGCTTTGCTACGCCTCTGTCGCCATGGTCACCGACTATGACAGCTGGCACCCCGATCATGGCGAGGTGGACGTGACCGCCATCATCGCCACCCTGACAGGCAACGCCGAAAAGGGCCGCAATCTGGTCAAAGGGTTGCCCGCCCTTTTGGGGGCAGATCGCGATCCTTGCCCCCATGGCTGCGACCGGGCGCTGGAATATGCGATCCTGACCGCCCCTGAGAAACGCGATCCTGCGCTGCTGGCCAAGCTTGACGCGGTTGCCGGTCGCATTCTGTAAGCCAAAAACAGCGCTCCCGCCGATCATGAAAACCGGCGGGAGGCCTCGGGTCCCGGGAGGATGACCCGATTTCACGCGTCTTCAGGTTACGCGTCTTCCCCACTTGGCTGATTGGCGCCAAAGACCTGCACGATGTTCCAGTTCTTTTTCTGCTTGGTCAGCCAGCCCACATCCAAGAGCGTTTCAAGCGAGACACCTTCACCGCAATGTGCGGCGCAGTCGGCTGTTACGATCGGTCTTGGGTTGAATTTCACATATCGTTCGAGCCCTGACACATCACGATCCAGATAAACCGTTTCAACGATGAAGACGAAATAGCCATCCTCTGTGGCTTTTTCGAACACGTTGTCCTGGCAGGATTCGCGCATGTTTTCGCGCGCGGCGGTCTGGCGAAAGATCTTGTTGAGCGAGATGGAATAAATGTGCTCGTCGAAATGGAACCAATCCCACAGGCTTTGTTGTGAGACTGTCTCGCTCCGCCCTATGGCCCAGTTCACGCTTTCCCCAAGATAGTTGAAAACGGTCAGGTTCACCGCGTTGGGATGGGATACGAACTGCTCGCCATAAAGGCTGCAGATCGCATTGTCGGCGAAAGTACCCGACGGACCGTGATAGGCGAACGCATCGCCCGGTTTGGGTTCATTTACATGGGCCGCATCAACCAATTTGAAATGGTACCTGAGATCCAATTGGTCTGCATCCAGAACGCTTTTTCGCGAGACCGCGAAAATGACGATCAGACCAACCGCAGCAATCAACAACAGATTACGTGACATGGCGCGCCTCACTTTGGACAACACAAGTTACCGCCGCAGTCATAGTATCCTTCGGGGCATGCATGTGAGGCTGTGGGCAGAACGACGAAAAGGCCCAAAAGGGCCGCTGCAAATAGTTTCATAGCAATAACTCCAACAAATCAATGCGGCCACCTTAGCACAAAATCGCGAAAACTCCGAATCCGCTGGCGCGGCCGGACGTCCACCGGGCGGCGCAGGCCCCTCAAGGTCGGCATGAGGCAAGAACGCCACGCGTGGAACACCACCGACCTTGCATGGGTTGAAACCCAGACGCCCCCATACAATGTCGAAACGGATTGGAAACTCACGACATTGGTGAGTTGGATGATTTTTGCGACAATCGTTCGAGGTAGTCATGACCAAAATTGAAACCAAAGGCGTGCCCCGTCTGCACGGTTTGGACGCGGCTCGTTTTCTGGCCTTCTGCGGCATGGTTCTGGTGAACTTTCGCATCGCGGCCGCGGTCGCGCCCGGAACCGACTGGGCCAGCGTGATGATCGACAGCCTCGAAGGACGCGCAGCCGCGCTGTTTGTCGTTCTTGCCGGGATCGGTGTCACACTGGGCAAGCCGACGCCAGGGCTCATGATCAGACGAGCAGCGTTTCTGTTTGTCATAGGCGTTGTGAACATGACGATCTTCGACGCCGACATTCTGCATTTCTATGCCCTCTATTTTCTGGTCGCGGTCCCTTTTTTGAGCAGCGGCAGTCGCACCCTGTGGATTGGAGCAATCGGTGTGGTCGCCGCGTCCGTGCTCGTTCATGGCGTCATCGAATACGATACAGGCTGGGATTGGGATGCTTTGATCTACACGGACCTGTGGACCGTGCCGGGTTTCCTGCGCAACGCCATTTTCAATGGCTGGCACCCTGTACTGCCCTGGGCTGCGTTCCTGTTGATCGGAATGGCACTTGGGCGCAGTGACCTTGGGGCCCGCTGCACGCAACATCGGTTGATCCTGTGGGGGCTTGCCGCCGCGCTCTTTGCGCTTGTCCCGCAATTTCTGACCCAAGACCCGGATCTGCAAGCTTTGCTGGGAACCGAGTCCATTCCGCCAGGCCCGTTCTACATCATGGCTGGTACCGGCACGGCCTGTGCGATCATCGGTTTAACGCTCAAGCTTATGCCCGCCTTGGACCGGTTGCGCGTGTCGCCTGTTCTAACCGCTCCAGGCAAACAGACGCTGACACTCTACGTGGCGCACATCCTGATCGGAATGGGCACGCTGGAGGAGCTCGGATTGCTGGACGGCTCGCTGACGGCGCCGCAAATCACATGGATTGGGCTGGGATTTGCGGCCACCACATCGATTTTTGCGCTTTTGTGGTTCCGCCTCTTCCGTCGAGGTCCGCTGGAAGCCATCATGCGCAAAGTCACCGGATGATTCCGACCATCTGCCAAGAGAGCCCTCATGCCCCTTGATCTTTGGCTGGCCTTTGCTGCTGCCTCGACCGCGCTGCTGCTGATCCCTGGCCCCACCGTTCTGCTGGTGCTCAGCTACGCCCTGTCCAAAGGACGACCCGTCGCTGTGGCCTCGGCCACGGGGGTGGCGTTGGGGGATCTGATCGCAATGACAGCCTCGCTCGCGGGTCTGGGTGCCCTGGTGTTGGCCTCGGCCACGCTCTTTACCGTGCTCAAATGGGTCGGGGCGGCCTATCTGCTGTGGCTGGGGTTCAAACTACTCCGATCGGCCCCCTCGCAAGGAATGGGCACCGTCGCAAACGGCAAGGATGTCACCCCGCGCAGCGTGTTTATGCATGCTGCTGCTGTAACGTCGCTGAACCCCAAATCCATTGCGTTTTTTTATCGCCTTTGTTCCGCAGTTCCTTCGCCCGGCCGAGCCATTGCTGCCGCAATTCACAATTCTGATCGCAACGTTTGTTGGGCTCGCAGGTTTCAACGCGTTGGCCTATGCGTTGCTGGCCGACAAGCTGCGCCAGTGGATCGACCGCCCGTCGGTGATCACTGGTCTGACCCGCATGGGAGGCGTCACGCTGATGGGAATGGGGCTGGCCACGGCCTTCCTGCGCCGACCGGCCTAGGGTCCTGACCTTAAGGCTCAATCTTGGACGTTTTCCTTTAGAAACCCCCGGATGAACCGGCGGATTTCGCGTGCGGCGCTTGTGTCCAGCTCTTTGCAGAGATCAACAAAAGCGTCGCGCTCGGACTTGTCCAATCGCAGAACAAGTTGCGCATTCTTCTTGCCAGACGACTTGCTGTCTTTCTTTGCCACGATACCCACGCCCCATCCGCACCCAGTGCGTCGCTTGATTCATTTTGATATACGTTGTATATACAATGGATAGCAAATCCATATTACCAGACAGTAACAACAGAAAAGAGCAGAAAGCAAATGAACCTATTGGCCGCCTCATCTCTACTTGTCCAGGACCGTCGCGACTGGCGTAAACCGCATCTTCTGTGGTTGCCCTCTGCCCTCTACCGTTCGTACGCGAGCAAGAAGGGCAAGAAATAGGGCAGTCTGGGTGAAACGCCCCTGATCGTGACCTCTTGTCCCTTGCAAGCTGTGCCGACATCGGCCAAACCCCGTTCGACTTAGTTGAACGGGGGCTACCATGCCAAAGAAAACATCCGTCCAAGATTACATCCGCACCATTGTGGATTTCCCCCACGAAGGGATCATGTTCCGCGACGTGACCACGCTCTTTGCCGACCCGCGCGGGTTTCGCATGGCCATTGACCAGATGCTGCACCCCTATGCTGGGGAACGGATCGACAAGGTCGTCGGGCTCGAGGCGCGCGGCTTCATCCTGGGCGGGGCGATTGCGCACCAGCTGAGCGTCGGTTTTGTCCCGATCCGCAAAAAGGGCAAGCTGCCCGGCACCACGATCAGCCAAGACTACAAACTGGAGTACGGCGAAGCCATCGTCGAGATCCACGATGACGCCATCCAGCCAGGTGAAAAGATCCTGGTTGTCGATGACTTGCTTGCCACCGGCGGCACCGCCGGGGCGGGCATCAAACTGATCGAACGTCTTGGGGGCGAGATCGTGTCGTGCTCTTTCATCGTCGATTTGCCTGATCTGGGCGGCCGCAAACGGTTGGAAGAGATGGGCATGGATGTGCACGTCCTGTGCGCGTTTGAGGGCGAATAAGCCCTGATACGATCACAAGATCGTGACTGGAAGTCCAGGCCTTGCGCGGCTTAGCGCAAGGCCTTTGCAGATCAAGTATGGAAACTTGAAACCTGCTCTGATCCATCCGGGAACAGACCCCGTACCTCCTGCAATGCCACTGACGGCATGACATGGAGGATTCAAAATGTTTCGCAAAATCGTACTGACCGCCGCCGCCACCGCTGTCGCAGCCACGGCTGCATTTGCAGGCAATTCATCCAAGGACATTGTCGACACCGCTGTGGGTGCAGGTAACTTTGGCACCCTCGTGGCCGCTGTTCAGGCCGCCGATCTGGTCGACGTTCTCAAGGGAGACGGTCCGTTCACTGTATTCGCACCGACCGATGCCGCCTTTGCAGCCCTGCCCGAAGGTACCGTTGAAAACCTGCTCAAGCCCGAGAACAAGGATCAGCTGGTCGCCATCCTGACCTATCACGTGGTGCCGGGCAAGGTCATGTCGACCGACCTGAGCGACGACATGTCCGCCGCAACCGTTCAAGGCGGTGAGATCACCATCGACCTGGACAACGGCGTGATGATCAACGACGCTTCGGTCGTGGACGCCGACATTGCCGCCAGCAACGGCGTCATTCACGTCATCGATAAGGTCATTCTGCCAAGCTCGTAAGTTTGACTGGAGCAGCGCTTTGGTGCTGCTCCTCCCCCTCGCCCATCCCGATCATCCAGTCGCGCACCTGCTCGGCCTGCGGGATGAGGGGCACGGTCTTGGACCAGACCAGGTAAAAACCCTTGCCGGTCTCCCAGGCCCAATCCGTTTTCGCTGCAAGCAACCCCTGCTCGATCAGCCGACGGGTCACATGGCGCCAGCCAAAGGCAAAGCCTTCGCCTGCCATCGCCGCCTGCAACACCAGCGCATAGTCATTCAATCTGAGCCCCGCCTTGGGTGCCTGCGCCGGGATGTCGTGATGCGCGAACCAGGCCTGCCAGCTGGGCCGTTCCCGCACCGGCTCTTCCAGGTGAATCAACCGTTCATGCAAAAGATTGGCCGGCGTGACCAGGTTCACCGCCGCTGCCATCACCTGAGGGCTGGCGATCGGAGAGATGACCTCATGGGCGATCAGGGCGGAATGGACGCCAGGCCATGATCCATCGCCCCGTCTTATGGCAAGACTGATTCCTTCGGCGTCAATGTCGGGCTCACGGTCACTGGTTTGCACCCGCAGATCGATGCCCGGATGGCTGTCATGGAACTGCTGCAAGCGCGGCACCATCCAATAGTTGGCAAAGGCCGAGCTGACCGAGACGGTCACATGGTCGTTACGCCCGCGCTGATGCACCTCTCGCGCGGATTGCAGAATTCGGTTCAAAGCAGCGGAAACATCTGAAAACAAACGCTCTCCGGCGTGGGTCAACCCGACTTTGCGGTGTGCCCGATCGAAGAGCAGCACACCCAGAGAGGCCTCGAGCTGCGCGATTGACGCACTGACGGCGGGTTGCTGCACGTTCAGCTCAGCTGCCGCCCGTGTGAACGATCCGTGTCGCGCGGCGACCTCAAACACGATGAGGTGGCGGGGGGATGTGACGAGTTTCCAGAGTTCTTGCATAACTCATGCTTATCTAAAGCATCAAGTTTTTCAACCGTCACAGGCCCGTTTTAGCACCCTAACCTTACGCATCACTTAAGGGAGAGAGCCTATGGCCCGACGTGCCCGCGCCAGCCGCGCCCGGCAAACTGCAGAGACCGGAGCACCGGCCTCGCCGCACATTCAGCGACGCCTGCCGTTCTTTGATCCGCTGGACGAAGAGCAGATCGCCACGCTGGAGGCGCAGGTCGATTGGATCATTCAGGACGTTGGCATCGCGTTCCGAGACGATCCGGTGGCACTGGATCTGTGGCGCGAGAAAGGCGCCCGGATCGAGGACGACATCGTGCGCGCCGATGCGGCCTGGATTCGCGATTTATGTGCCAAGGCCCCGTCGCAGTTCACGCAGCTGGCGCGCAACCCCGAGCGGTCGGTCATCATCGGTGGTCCCCATCAAGTTTTCGCGCCGATCTATGGCGCGCCTTTTGTGCGCGATCTGGAAGGTGGGCGGCGCTATGGCGATATGGACAGTTTTGAAAAGCTGGTGAAGCTGGCCTATCTTCACCCAAATCTGCATCACACCGGGCTTGTGATTGTCGAACCCTGCGACGTCCCTGTCAGCAAACGGCACCTGGATATGCTCTTTGCCCACATGACACTTAGCGACAAACCTCATCTGGGCGCGATCACCGAAATGAGCCGCGCACAGGACAGTGTGGATATGGCCGAGATCGTGTTTGGCGCGGATGTGATGGAGAACAATTGCGTCATTATGGGCAACGTCAACACCAACTCGCCGCTCTTGGTGGACAAGGTGGTGACCGAGGCGATCCGCACCTATTGCGGGCGCGGTCAAGGCATTGTTGTTGTTCCATTTATTCTGTCTGGCGCAATGGGTCCGGTGTCGACGGCAGCCAGCGTGGCGCAGGCCATGGCCGAAGCGATGATGTGCTGCGCCTATGCCCAGATGATCCGCCCCGGCGCGCCCTTTGTGCTGGGCAACTTCCTAAGTTCGATGTCGCTCAAATCCGGCGCGCCCACATTTGGAATGCCCGAACCGGTGATTTCGAATTATGCGATTGGTCAGTTGGCCCGGCGCGTTGGCCTACCGCTGCGCTGTGGCGGGTCGCTGACCGCATCCAAGATTGAGGATGCGCAGGCGGCCTATGAAAGCGCGGATTCGATGCATTCGACCATGCTGGCCGGAGCCAATTTCGTGCTGCATTCGGCCGGCTGGTTGGAGGGCGGCCTGTGTACCGGGTTCGAAAAGCTGATCATGGATGCGGACCGGCTTGGGTCGTACCAAAAGGTACTTTCGCAGGGCCTGGATACCGGTGACGAGGCGTTGGCGCGCGATGCCTATGGAGAAGTTGCGCCCGGCGGGCATTTCCTGGGATCCGGCCACACGATGCGCAACTATCAGACCGCGTTTTATGAGCCTGCTCTGAGCGATAGCGAGAATGTTGAAAGCTGGGAGGAAGGCGGATCCAAGGACATGCGTCGGCGCGCTTATGAACGCTGGAATGCGATGCTGGATGCCTATGAGCCCCCGGCCATGAATCAAGGAGTGCGCGAAGAACTGGCCGCATATGTCGCCCGCCGCAAGGAGGAACTGCCGGATGCGTGGTACTGAGTTAACCCAATCTTCACGCATATGCTCAGGTGATGCGAAACCGCGAAAACACCTGTGCACTAAGCGTGCACCATGCGTGCACAACCCGTGCACCGGTTTTGCGCCATCGCTCCCATTTCCCATCCGCCGTTTGCCCCAGACCTGAGGACAACAGAAATGTCAGATCAATTCACCCAATCCACACTCAACATCCACAAGGAAGAAGGCACCGGCGGCAAACCCCTGCCGTCGCATGCCAAGGTCGTGGTCATCGGCGGCGGCGTTGTCGGCTGTTCGATCCTGTTCCATCTGGCCAAGTTTGGTTGGAAAGACGTTGTCCTGCTGGAGCGGGACGAGTTGACGAGCGGATCGAGCTGGCACGCAGCCGGGCAGATCCACACCATCAGCTCGGACCCCAACATCTCGCGCCTGCAGAGCTATACCATCGATCTGTATAAGGAGATCGAGGAGACTTCGGGCCATTCCGTGGGTCTGCACATCACTGGCGGTTTCTATCTGGCGTCGAACAAGACCTGGTATGACTACCTCAAGCGCGAACGGTCCAAAGCGCGCTACATGGGGCTGAACCAGGAGTTCATCAGCCCCGCCGAGGTGGCCGAGCGGCATCCGCTGATTGATCCGAAACATTACTATGCGGCGCTATGGGATGATCAGGATGGCGATCTGGATCCATCGGGCGCGACCTATGCCTTTGCCAAATCGGCCAAGGTACATGGGGCGCAATACTTCACCCATTGTGGCGTCACAGCGACCAGGCAGCGCCCCGATGGCAGCTGGGATGTGACCACGCCCAAGGGTGTGATCAACGCCGAGCATATCGTGAACTGTGGCGGTCTATGGGCGCGTGAGGTGGGGCATATGCAGGGGCTGAACCTGCCGGTGCAACCGATGGAACACCACTATCTGATCACCGAAAAGATCGACGCAGTGGCCAAGCACCCAACCCGCCTGCCCGCCGGCATTGATTACGAGGCCAACATCTATTTCCGGCAGGAACGTCAGGGGATGCTATTGGGCACTTATGAGCCCAAGGGAACGCCGTGGAAGGTGGGTGGCACGCCGTGGGACTTTGGTCACGAGCTGTTGCAGCCGGATCTGGACCGGATCGCGGACCGGTTGGAGATGTCGTTTGAACGTATCCCGGCGATTGGAGAGGTCGGCATCAAGGATATGATCAACGGGCCGTTCACATTCGGCCCCGATGGCAATCCGATGATCGGGCCAGTGCCGGGGATGAAGAACTACTGGTGCGCCGTGGGCGTCATGGCGGGGTTCTGTCAGGGCGGCGGCGTGGGTCTGACCATGGCCGAGTGGATGATTGACGGCGAGCCGTCCATCGACGTCTGGGCGATGGATGTGGCGCGGTTTGGCGATTTCGCGACCCCTGATTGGGGCACCGTGAAATCGACCGAGAACTATGAGCGCCGGTTCGTGATGACCTTCCCCAATGAAACGCTACCCAAGGGGCGGATGCAGAAGACCACCGCGCTCTATGATCGGTTGGTCGCGCGGGGCGCGCGGATGGGTCAGGGGTTTGGCCTTGAGAACGCGTTGTGGTTCGCCGATGGGCCAGAGGATGCCCACGAGGAGCCGACGTTTGAGCGTAACCGCTCCCATGAGTATGTCGCACGCGAAGTTCAGGCGGTGCGCGAGGCTGTTGGCGGGATCGAGATCGCCAACTTCGCCAAGCATGAGTTCAAGGGTCCCGGAGCGCGGTCCTATCTGGATCGCGTGCTGGCCGGCTATGTGCCGAAACCGGGTCGCCTGACGCTGACGCCGATGCTGACACCCAACGGCAAACTGTACGGTGATCTGACGGTGGCTTGTCTGGGCGAAGAGCATTTCATGCTGTTCGGCTCGGGCGCCATGCAAGAGGCGCATCGGAGGTGGTTTGAAAAGGATCTGCCCGATGACGTGAGTTACGCCAACGTCAGCGATGATTGGCACGGGATTGCGCTGTCGGGGCCGAAATCGCGGGCGCTGCTGCAAGGGATCATGCGTGAGGATATTTCGGCCCAGACCTTCAAGTTCCGCGACCTGCGACAAACCTTCGTGGGCGGGGTGCCGGTGATCCTGAACCGGATCTCGTTCAGCGGTGAGTTAGGGTATGAGATCTATTGCAAGCCGCAATACCTGCTGCGCCTGGCCGAGGCGATTGAAGAGGCGGGCGCTGATCTGGGCTATCGCTGGTATGGCGCGCGCGCGCTGATGTCGATGCGGTTGGAGAAGGGTTGGGGCGTGTGGACGCTGGATTTCCGCCCTGATTTCGACGCGGTCGAAAGCGGCATGGACGTCTTCATCAACTGGAAGAAGGACTTTGTCGGCAAAGACGCCACCCTGGCCGCGCGCGCGGCGGGGCCAAAGCAAAGGCTGGTGACGATGACCATCGATGTGGACGGGATTGATGTCTCAAACGACGAGGCGATCCTGAAAGATGGCGCAGCGGTGGGATATGTCAGCTCGGGCGGCTACGCGCATCATGCGCAGCGTTCGATGGCGATGGGATACATCGCGGCGGAGCACGCCGCACCCGGCACGCAGCTGCAGGTCGAGATTTTGGGTGAGATGTATGACACCGAGGTTCTGGGCGCGCCAATCTATGACGCCAATGGCGCGAATATGCGGGCCTGAACCAAATCCAGTGGGGGGCGGCTCGCCGCCAGCCCATGTTGCAAGTGTCGATTGCGGATGGCTCCGCCACATGTGTGATGGAGTCACTTCCAATGAACCAAATGCTGCCGTTCACCCCATACGCGGCGAAGTACCGGTTTGAGCCCAGAATCGCCGATGCTGCAAGATGCATAAATGGCAGCCAAGTGCGGATAGCGGACTTCGACGATGACAAGCCACGATCGCGCCGGCGACCAGCGGTGCACTTGGCCTCATTATCATTGGTACTAAACCGACCGGGTAATACCCCCATCGACCCGGATATTCTGACCAGTGCTGTAAGCTCCACCCTCCGAGGCCAAAAAGGCCACGACACTTGCGATCTCGCCAAGCGAGTTGCCGTAGCGTCCCATCGGGATCATGGAGCGGAATTCCTCTTTCTCTGGCAGGCTGTCAATGAACCCTGGCAGCACGTTGTTCATGCGGATGTTCTCGGCTGCGTATTTGTCAGCAAAGAGTTTTGTGAAGGCCGCAAGCCCGGCGCGCATCACGCCTGAGGTTGGAAACACAGGGTTCGGCTCAAACGCGGCAAAGGTCGAAATATTGATGACCGCCCCGCCACCCTGTTTTTGCATGATCGGTGTGACGAGACGCGAGGGGCGTACGGCGTTCAGGAAGTAGACTTCCATTCCTTCGTGCCAGTCCTCATCGGTGAGTTCGAGGACCGGTGCGCGCGGTCCATGACCGGCGGAGTTCACCAAAACGTCGACACGGCCCCAGTGGTTCACAGCCGCATCGACCAGCTCTTGCAGGTCTTCTTCAGATTTGTTGGTGCCTGTGATGCCAATACCGCCAAGTTCTTTGGCAAGTGCTTCGCCTTTGCCGGACGAAGACAGAATCCCAACCTTGAAGCCATCTGCGGCCAAGGCGCGTGCGCTGTCTGCGCCCATACCTGATCCGCCCGCTGTAATCAGTGCAACTTTTTCCATGTGCTTAGTCCTTTCCGGTGTCGTCTGCGCTGAGGTTCAGATGGGCCATGCCGCTATTGCCCAACTCGACGGATGCAAACGGGCCGCCGTGGTGGGTGTTGGCGGGATCACGGGGGTCGAGCGGGCCATCTGCGGCAAAGATTTCTGCAGCGAATTGCTCGGCGTTATCCTTCGGGCGGTAGCCCAAGTGTTGCGCCTTGGCGTTATCGACTGGTGCACGATCGTTATTCGACACGCCGTAGACCACGCTGAAACCTGTGATGGGCGTGGTGATCGCGCGTTCTACCATGTGGATCAGATCATCATAGCTGAGCCAGGTGCCCACAGCGCGTGAATTGGTCGGCTGCGCGCAAGACAGGATGCGCATGCAGACGGATTCAAGCCCGCGCTTGTCCCAATAGAGAGAGGCGAGGTCTTCGGCAAAACACTTCGCAAGCCCATAGAACGTGTCGGGTTTATGGGGGGCATCAATGCCGATGAAATCGGTCTTTTTGTGCATGCCCACCGCGTGGATTGACGAGGCATAGACAACGCGGCGCAGCTTATTGCGATACGCAGCCTCCCACACAGTATAGGCGCCGTAGAAGTTCGGCCCCCAAAGCACTTCCATCGGGGCTTCGTCGCCGACCGCACCGAAATGCACCACCATGTCCGCGCCTTCCAGAAGCGCAACCATGGCGTCGAGATCGGTGATATCGGCTTTCACATAGGTTTCATTCGCAGCAAGATTTGTGACGCTGTCGGCAATGTCCGAGGATACGAAGTTTTCGCACATCTTGGAAAGTGGTTCGCGTAAGTAGGAACCAAGGCGTCCAGCCGCGCCTGTGAGTACGATCTTTTTCATAAAGTCAGTCCTTTGAGGTCAGAAACAGCGCGAGCAATGCGATCCATCGCATCGTTTAGAATCTCTTCCGAGGTCGCTGTTGAAATTCGGAAAAACGGTGAAAGGTCATAGGCACTGCCGGGCACGGCGGCGACGCCTGCAGCATTTAGAAGATAGGCTGTGACATCTGTATCGTTCGCGAGCGTTTCACCCAGAGGGGTCTTAGCGCCAATCAGACCGGCGCAGCCGATCAGGCCATAAAACGCGCCGCCCGGTGCATCGAGCGTCAGGCCCGGGATCTGGGCCACACGCGCGACCACAAGGTCACGGCGCGCCTCGAACGCCCGGCAAAAGCCGAGGACATTATCTTGTGGCCCGTTCAATGCGGCCGCGGCAGCCGCTTGGGCGATGGAACACGCTCCTGATGAGATCTGGCTTTGCACTTTGGTCATCGCCGCGATCAGATCCTTGTGCCCAGCACCATAACCAATGCGCCAACCCGTCATGGCATAGGCTTTGGACACGCCGTTGACCGTCAAAGTGCGGTCTTTCAAACCCGGGCAAAGCGCCGCAAACGATCGGAACACGCGCCCGTCAAACAGGATGTGCTCATAGATCTCGTCCGACAGGACCAGCACACGCTCATGATCGACCAGCACGTCGCCGAGTGCCGTGATCTCGGCATCCGAATAGACCGCACCCGATGGGTTCGACGGTTGGTTCAAGAGCAGCCATCGGGTCTTGGGCGTGATGGCGTCGCGCAATTGATCAGGCGTCAGTAGAAAGCCAGCTTCAGCCGGGCATTCTAGCGGCACCGGCACGCCGCCCAGAATAAGTACAATGTCCTTGTACTGACCGAAATAGGGCGCGCAGAGCAGCACCTCGTCGCCCGGCTCCAACGTGGCCATGAAGGCGTTGAAAAGCACCTGTTTGGCCCCGTTCGACACGATCACTTCGTCCAACGCATAGTTCAGAGCGTTTTCACGTTTGAACTTGTCCACGACAGCCTGCCGCATCGCGAGGGTGCCGTTCGTCGGCGGATACTTTGTTTCGCCCCTGAGAGCTGCCTGATGTGCCGCTTCCTTGATATGATCGGGCGTGTCGAAATCCGGCTCGCCAAGACCAAGATCAATGACATCTTCACCGCGCGCCTTGGCCTCTTTTGCAGCCTGGCTGACCCAGGCAGAAGCGGATGGCTTGACCTGAGCAAGACGCGATGAGGCGAAACTCATTGCTGCGCGCCTTTTGTTTGCGCCAGGGCCGCATCAGCGGCCCGCGCCAAAAGCCCCGTGTCTGTCCCAATGGCAACAAAGGTGAAGCCTTCGTTCAAAAGGTCAGCCGCAAAGGCGGGGTCCGTGACCAAGGTGCCAACTGGCATGCCTTTCGCAATCAGTTTTTGCGCCGCAGGCTTGACCAAGGCCCAGACATCCGGGTCCATCGGCTTGCCGAGTTTGCCAATATCGGCCGCAATGTCTGCGGGTCCAAAGAAAATGCCATTGACGCCATCAACCGCGCCAATCGCTTCGGCCTGTTCTACCGCCTCGCGGGTTTCCAGTTGCAAGAGAACAGCGGTTTCTTCCTCAACTCGAGCCACGTAATCGGTGATGCGCCCAAAGGCCGTTGCTCGGGTCGCGCCCGAGACGCCACGAACGCCGTGTGGCGGGTAGCGCGTCGCCGCAACCGCTTGTTTGGCCTCTTCCACCGATTGGATCATTGGAAACAACAGGCCCGGCGCGCCCAGATCCAACAACCGCTTGACCGCAACCGCGTCGTTCCATTCTACACGCACGAGGGCCGTAGTCGGGGACGGCGCAAACGCCTGAAGCTGACCGATTACACTGAAGTAGTCGTTGGCGCTGTGCTCCATGTCGATCAGCGCCCAGTCGAATCCAGCGGTCGATACCACCTCTGCGGCGAAGTTGCTGCACAGGCTGATCCAAAGGCCGACTTGTTTCTCACCGGCTGCGATGGCACGGGTGAAGGGATTGGCGGGAAGCTTCATCAGATAATAGCTTTCTCGATGATCGGCCTGTTTTCTGGAATCCGCTCGTAATTGAACGGTGTCAGATCAAGCGCGCGGTATTCGCCGTAGGTCAGCCACTCAGCAGTCCCGCGTCCCATGGCAGGCGACTGCTGCAGCCCGTGGCCGGAGAAGCCATTAAGGAAGATGAAATTTGAAAGTTCTGTGTGGGGTCCCATGATCGCGTTGTGATCAAAAGTGTTCATGGCATAGTGCCCGCCCCATTCGGATTGCACTTTGATCGCCTCGAACTGCGGGATACGCGTCGCAAGGATGGGCCAGACGTGGTTTTCCCACATGGAGTGATCCATCGCATAGTCATCAAAGTCTACGGCAGGATCGTAATCGGAATGCCCACCGCACTGATATGTGCCGCCGCCGTTTTCGCGCACGTGCACACCTGAGGGGTCGATGGTCAGCGGCAAGTCCTGATCCAGCGGTTGTTCGGCCTTAAAGATCCACGAATAGCGTTTGCGCGGCTCCACCGGCACGTCGATGCCCGCCATCTGGGTGGTGCGTGCCGCGCGTGGGCCGGACGCATTGACGACCTGACCACAGGCAATCACTTCGCCTGATGCGAGAGTGACACTTTCGACGCGGTTGCCAGCAGCGTTGCGGGTCATCGCCACAATTTCGTTCTGAATCCATTCGGCACCGCGCTCGCGGCTTTGACGTCGCCACCAGTCATTGACGGCGGCCCCGTCCCAATAGCCTTCATCCACCAGGTTGATGGACCCAAGCACGATGTCGTCCACATTGTAAAAGGGATAAGCGGTTTTGATCTCGTCGGGTGTCATAAGCTGGGTTGCCGCGCCAGCCGCCAGTTGCACCTTCTGGCTTTCGCGCAGCACATCGGCAAATCCTTCGTTGTCGGCAAAGTACATGTACCCGAAGGAGCGGATGCCAAGTTCCGGTACCCGGTCATCACCACCCATATAGCTGCGGATGTTTTTGACGAAGTCGGCAGCAAACTGGCTAATCCGCACGTTCAATTCGGTCGAGAATTGCTGCCGCATGCAGGAGTTTGTGTGCGTGGTCGAACAATTCTCATAGGTCATGTCCCGTTCGACGACGAGGACAGAGCCATCGAAATCTTTGTTGTCGGACAGGAACCAAGCGGTCGAGGCGCCCATGATGGCGCCTCCGATGATGATCACGTCATAACTTTGTTTTGATGGGCTTTGGTTGCTCATATCTGGTCCCCCTTTTCAACAGCAGATTGCACCGCCGTGATGTCCTCAGCGGACAAACCATAGTCCGTCCGAGCTGTTTCTTCAGTAATATATCCCCGCGCCAGATCGCGTTTTACAAGGTCTTTCGGGCGGCCCAATGGATCGCCGTAGCCAGCGCCCCCCGGAAAGGCCATCACCACCTTTCGGCCGTGTGGGACGAATTGCTTGCCCTTGACCCGCATCGCCGATCCATCGTCCCGTGCAATCGTCGTTGGTGCGCCGTTCTGGCCGCCACGGCGACCCCTCGCCGGGTGCTGGCTGCGGTCGAACATGGCCTGAATATCGAACTCGTGGCCTTCCTGTGCGCCGACTTCCATGTATTGCCCCAAACCGCCGCGTGTCTTGCCCGCGCCGCCGCTGTCGGGCCGCAGTTCCTTTCGCCAAATGATGACGGGGCCTGCGTGTTCGGTCGCCTCAATCGGCATGGTCATCACGCCCGATGGGAAGGCTGTCGCGTTCATGCCATCGTGCTCGGGCCGCGCGCCGGAACCGCCGGAATTAAAGGTCAAAACTTCCGAACGACGCGCATCCGCAGGGGCTGGTGCGTCGCTGCGCGGGCGCAAGCTGACCTGGAAATTGCACAGACATCCCGCGCCTTCGGCAGGCACTAAGCCGGGTACGATCTTGTCAAACGCGTCGTAGACCGCATCCGGCACAAAATGCCCCACGATGTGACGCAAAGCGACCGGAGCGGGGTGCAGCGCGTTTACTATGGAGTTTTCCGGTGCTGTGATTTCAAACGGAGCAAGCGAGGCTGCGTTGTTCGGTATCTCCGGCGCAATCGCCACTTTGAGCGCGTAGCAGGCGTAAGCCTTGGTGTAGACAAGCGGGCAGTTGATGCCCTTCCTGTCGAGGCCGGACGTTCCCGTGAAGTCGGTGACGATACGGTCTTTTTCAACGCTAACCTTCACCTTCAGCGCAATGGGCACATCAAAGCCGTCCATCGTCATTTCGCCGGTGGCGGATGTCTGCGGCAATGCAGCGATCGCCTCGATCGTCGCCCGGCGCGAGTTTTCGAGGATGAAAGCGGCGATGCCGTCCAGATGGCTGAGTTCGAACTCTTCCATCATGTCTATCAGGCGGCGGTGTCCGATCTCATTACAGGTTGCCAGCGCGTAGATGTCGCCGATCAGCTGATCCGGTTCCCGCACGTTGCCCCTGATGATGCGGACAAGCGTTTCGTCCACCTCACCTCGATCAGCGAATTTCATGATCGGGATATACAGACCTTCCTCATAAACGCTCTGCGCATCCGCGCCAAAGCCTCGCCCGCCGATATCGACGATATGCGCCGTGCAGGCGAAGAAGCCGACCAAGGTGCCTTTGTGGAAAGAGGGCGTGACCATCGTGATGTCATGCAGGTGTCCCGTGCCCTCCCACGGGTCATTGGTTATGTAGACATCGCCTTCAAACATGTTTTGCCGCCCAATCCGGCGGATGAAATGCGCTACGGCATCGGCCATTGCGTTGACATGTCCCGGGGTGCCCGTGACGGCCTGCGCCAGCATGTTGCCATGCGTGTCATAAACGCCTGCCGACAGGTCCCCGGCCTCGCGGACCGAGGTTGAGAACGCCGTGCGCACCAGTGCCTGCGCCTGTTCTTCGACGACCGAAATCAGGCGGTTCCACATGACCTGATAGGCGACTTTCGAGTGTTCTTGAGTCATTGGACAGCTCTCCTCGTCACGACATCGATGCAGCCATCAGGCTGGCGGATGGCGTCCCGACTGGCGGGAACAATAATGGTCGTCTCAGCTTCGGTTACGGCGGCAGGGCCATGTGCGCGCTGGCCTGCCTCCATGAGACTCCTGTCGATGACACGGGCATCAAGGTATTTTGTGGATGCCGCGTCAAAGAGCTGCCTCGTACCGTTCAGCACAACAGGCGCGCTGCCGTCTGTGGTTTCAATGCGCGCGACGTCTTCCGGCGGCGTTGTGGCGTTCACCGACCAGACGGTAATCTCGATATCCATGCCCGCGACGGGACGACCAAACAGCTTGGTGTAATCCTCTTCGAACCGTGTTTCAAATGTCGCCGCGTCCGGATTCATCGCTTGCTCTTCGGTGAGGTCAATTGGGATTTCCCAGCCCTGACCGGTGTAGCGCATGTAGACCTTGAACTCCGACAGGATCGGGCTGACTTCATCGCAGGTGCGCACAAAGCCTGTCGCCTCGGCTTTGAGATCGGTCAGGAGGCCTTTGATCTTGTCCGCATCGAAATCGCTCAGCTTCATATAGACTGACCGGTTGGCCTCAAAGCTGAACGGCGCGCGCAGGAAGCCAATGGCAGAACCGACACCTGCGCCAGGCGGCACAAGCAGCCGCTCAACCCCAAGCTTTTCGCAAAGACGCCCGGCATGCAGCGGAGCTGCGCCGCCAAAGGCGATCATGGTGTACTCGCTCAGGTCTTCGCCATTCTCGACGGCGTGAACCCGCGCCGCATTGGCCATGTTTTCGTCAACCACCTCGGCCACACCAAATGCCGCCTCGACCGCGTCCATGTCCAGAGTGTCACCGACATGTGCGCTCAACGCTTGTTCCGATCGATCGGGATGAAGGGCAATCGAACCACCGGCAAAATTGTCCGGATCCAATTTGCCCAGCACAAGGTCGGCATCTGTAACACCCGGTCGCGTGCCGCCGCGCCCATAACAGGCGGGTCCAGGTTCGGACCCTGCACTTTCAGGGCCGACACGAATTTGCCGCATGCCGTCCACATGGGCGAGGCTCCCGCCACCCGCACCAATTTCGACCATATCGATCACCGGTATCGAGATCGGCATGCCCGAGCCTTTCTTGAACCGGTAGGTTCGCGCGACCTCGAACACGCGGCTGGTCTTTGGCGTTTGGTTCTTGATCAGGCAAATCTTTGCCGTGGTCCCGCCCATGTCAAAGGACAGCACCTTGTCCAGACCATAGCGGGCGGCAATGTGGGCCGCGAAGACCGCGCCACCCGCCGGTCCGCTTTCCACCAGACGCACCGGGAAATCGGCCGCGTTTTGAATCGAGATGATCCCGCCGCCTGAATGCATCAGGAAGATACGGCAATCGACGCCTTCGCCGCGCAGACGATCTTCGAGCCGTCCAAGGTAGGAGGCCATGAGCGGCTTGATGTAGGCGTTGGCGACCACGGTGTTGAACCGTTCGTATTCGCGCATCTGCGGCGAAACCTCGGACGAGATCGACACCGAAACATCTGGCAGCTTTTCGGCCAAAACATCACGTACCAACTGCTCATGTTTGGGGTTGAGGTACGAGTGGATCAAACCAACCGCGACGCTTTCGAATCCCGCTTCTGCAATGCGGTCCACAACGGCTTCGACATCTGCACGCTCAAGCTCTACCAGAATTTCGCCTTTGGCGTTCACCCGTCCTGGGACAGTGAAACGCATCTGACGCGGCAACAGCGGATCAGGCAGGTTCAGATTCAGGTCGTACTGTTCAAACCGGCTTTCGGTACGCATCTCAATCACATCGCGGAAGCCTTCCGTCGTGATCAACGCAGTTTTGGCACCGCGCCGCTCAATCAGCGCGTTGGTGGCCAGAGTTGTTCCATGGATGATCTGCTCAATGGCTGAGGGATTGACACCTGCCTTGGCGCAAACCTGATGCATACCGTCGATGATCGCGTTCTCGGGGGCCGCGTAGGTGGTAAGCACTTTGACCGAATACTGTTCGCCCGCCTTTTCCAGAACGACATCCGTGAATGTCCCGCCAATATCGACGCCCATTCGAATAGATTCGGCCTTCATCAGTCTCTCCACATCCACATAAGATCAGCATGTAGACGTAGGACCATGGCAGATCAGAAATCAAATCAATTGATTTTCTACACCCTATAGATTTTTATTATCTTCTTTTGCAGGCGGCCTAATGTTGCCTGCAATATCACTCGCCTTTTCGATAAAACGTGGGGCGCGATCCGCATTGAAGCGGGCGAAGAAGGCCAGGGGCGGGGCAATCCAATCGGCGTTTGGTAACTTCAACCGACCCGCGTCCAATTCGCCTTGAACCAGCGATTTTGGGAGAAGCGCTACACCCATCCCCTCGCTGACCATCGGCAGACAGGCGGACAACGCGCTGGAGTGAACGATCTTGCCCGCGTCATAGCCGCGCTCCTTCGCCAATTCATGCAAGGCATTCCCCGCGGTAGTGTGACGCGCATGGGTCAAGACAGCTCGCTTAAAGAAACGCCCGACCGACTCTCCGCCCCCAAGGCTTTTTGCAACCTCTTCGTTCGCCACCCAAACATATGTTTCGCTGGATAGCGTTCGTTCGCCTGTCGCCCGTGACGTAAACGGGCCATTCTGTAGAGCAAGGTCGAGCTGCCCCTCTCGTAAACGCTCTTCGATCTGGCGAGACAAGTCGACTTGAAGTTCAACCCGAAGGTTGGGATATTCCCGCCGCAACTGGCGCAGGAAGGATTGAAGCCAGGTGCAGGCGACCAGTTCTGTTACACCAAGCCGCAAACGTTCCTCGATCAGCTCCTGCCGACCCGCCGCTTCCAGCAACGCTTCTCCCGCCCGAAGTACGTCCCGAGTCCGCTCAAGAAGCTCTTTGCCTTTGGTAGTTAGACGCACGGAACCAGCATCGCGATAAAGAAGCGTGACATTTAAAGCGGCCTCCAATGCAGAGATCCGCGATGAGATGTTGGGTTGAGTTGTGCCAAGGGCACCGGCGGCCGCTCTGAAAGTTCCCATGTCTACAACAAAAGAAAAGGCTTCGAGCTGCTTAAGTGTGATTTGGCTTTTTATCACTTTTAACCTCATGATCAGTTTTCATGATCATGCACGGCTCCGATTTTTCAGCAACTTTAATCGGGAGGACAACACACTTCGATCACGTGGCTCTGTCCGCAAAGTGTGTGGTGAGCAGACCTTAGTTTGGCCGGGGGCACAGTCTGGTTTGTCCCGCATAGCGGCCGTTGCTCAGAGCCATACCAACGCCTGCTTTTGGGAAATTATGTTGCTCTCGAAGAAATCTTCGGGTGGAAACGCTCACAAAGCCTGTCACCTCAGGGATGTTCCAGAGGCGTTTCGACATTTGTCGCATGGGTTGGCGGCTCGCCGTCCACTTTTGATTAGGCTCGCAATACCGCGCCGGGGTTCATGATGCCCAGGGGGTCGAGGGCGGTTTTGATCGCCCTCATCGCCGCCAGTTTGGTCGGGTCGCCATAGCGTTCCAGATCCGCCGCCTTGAGTCGCCCGATGCCATGCTCGGCACTGATCGAGCCGCCCATCTCGTGCACCAGGTCATGCACGATGCGGGTCAGGTCGGCGGCCATGGGCTTGTACGTGTCACGAGACTGCCCCTTGGGCGGGAAGATATTGTAGTGCAGGTTGCCGTCGCCCGCATGGCCAAAGGCGTTGATGCGGAAATCACCCTTCGCTGCGAGGCGCTTACCCGCCTCGGCCACAAACTCGGGGATTAAAGAGATCGGAACAGAAATGTCGTGGCTGGCGATGGACCCTATCAGGCGGTTGGCCTCGGGAATGTGCTCGCGCACGGTCCACAGCTCATGCCGCTGCGCCTGTGACTGCGCGATCACGCCGTCCAGCGCCAGGTCTTGCTCTACCGCCTGTTCGAACAATTGCTCCAGCATCTGCGCGGGGTTCAGCCCGGCTGCCAGGCCCAGTTCGATCAACACGCACCATTCGGGCGGCTCGGCAAAGGGTTGGCGGACGTCTGGCAGCACCTCGGCCAAAAACTCCAGCCCTTGCCGATGGATCAACTCAAAGGCGCTGACGCCGTCGCCCACGATCGCGCGCGCCAATGCGAGCAGATCCAGCGCCGCAGCAGCAGACGGCACCACGATCATCGCCGTGCCCTGCCCCACCGGCACCGGTGACAGTTTCAGCGCCGCCGCCGTGATGATCCCCAGCGTCCCCTCGGCCCCCACCAGCAGGTTGCACAGGTCATAGCCAGTGTTGTCCTTGCGAAGCCGGGTCAGGCCGTGCCAGATCTCGCCGTTGGGCAGCACCGCCTCAAGCCCCAGACACAGATCGCGCGCATTGCCATAGCGCAGCACATTCACCCCGCCTGCGTTGGTCGACAGGTTACCGCCGATGCGGCAGGACCCTTCGGCAGCCAGAGACAGGGGGAACAGCCGGTCCTCGGCTTCGGCCGCAGCCTGAACATCGGCCAGCACCGCGCCCGCCTCGGCCACCAGTACATTCTCGGTCGGATAGACGCCCCGGATCGCCGACATGCGTTCCAGTGATATCACCAGCGGTGCAGGCCCATCCCAGGCCACCTGCCCGCCCACCAAACCAGTGCCGCCGCCATAAGGCAGAACCGGCACGCGTGCCTCTGCTGCGGCTTTGACCAAGGCTGATACCTGATGTACGTCGCGCGGCAGGGCCAGAACCCCTACTTGCCCTTCTCGGCGACCGCGCGGGTCTTGGGCATAGCGTGCCTCAGCCGGGCGCAGCACATCTTCGGGCACAAGGGTGCTCAACCGCGTTGCAAATGCCTCATCCGCCGCGTTCAAAGTCATGCCAATCCTCAAGAGCTAGTCGTCAGGTTCAATCAGGTATTTGGGCTCGAGCACGATCACCGTGGGGCGGTCGGGCAAGGTTGCCAGGGAAACCTCTATCTCGCTTATCCAGTCGCGCCGCACATCGAATTCTTCGCGTATTCCGACAAGAAACGCCCCAAGCGTATAGTCGCCAAACCAATGCATGGGAATAACAATCGACGACTTGAGCCGATTGATCACCTTGATCATCTCCGGCAGCGCAAGTGTTGACCCCCCGTCCACTGCCGCCATTACCACGTCGAGCCGACCAAGGGCGGCAAACTGTTCGTCGCTTGGCATGTGATGCAGGTGGCCCAGATGGCCGATACACAGCCCCTCGACTTCGAACACAAAGATCGAATTGCCCTTTGGTTCGACCCCGCTGAATTGCGAGCGGATGTCGGTCGAGACGTTGCGGATCAGCATCTCGCCCAGATCCAGATGATGCTCGATCCCCTCGCCAAACGGCCCCCACCCATTGAGGGGGTGTTTGATCGCCGGGTCAGGAAAGGCGGTCCAATGGGTTTCATGGGCATGGTTCATGGTGACCACATTGGGGATCAGACCGACATTGCCGATGAAGCCCGTGAAATCGGTCACAGCGCTTAGCCCGCCATGGGTCTGCAACAGAAACGAAGCATGGGCGATATAGCTGATCCGGACGGAATACTTCGGTACGGGATCTTGCCAGCTGGCCTTGTGCAGATATTCAAGACCGGGCGCGGCATCTGCGATTGCAATACAATGGCTCGGCCGCCGCTCCTGCGCACCCGCAACTGCCGCCACCAAACTCAAGATCCCTGCCAAAATCCACCGCATGTGCGAAGTCTAGCGCAGATGAGCCTCAAGTCACCCTGTTCTTCACCCTTTTGGAAATACTCTGGGGTTTGGGGTGAAACCCCAATCAACCAACGTCGGTTTTCCCACGCCGGTCGCTGCGCAGCGAGGCGTACAAAACATGCGTCCGCCAGCGCCCTCCGATCTGCAGATAGGATTGCGCCACGCCTTCGTATTTGAAGCCCGAGCTTTCAAGCAACCCGCGAGAGGCCGCGTTTTCGGGCAGACAGGCCGCCTCGATCCGGCTGAGGTCGAGCCGTGCAAAGGCGTAATGCAGCATCGCACCGATGGCTTCGCGCATAAAGCCTTGGCGCGCATAGGCCTGACCGGTCCAATACCCCAGCGTGCCCGCCTGTGCAGGCCCGCGTCGGATGTTGTCCAGCGTGATCGCGCCCATCAGGCGGTCGTCCTCGCGCCGGAACAGAAACAGTGGGATCGCAGTGCCACCCGAGACCGAGCGTTGCGCCCAATAGACCCGGTTGGTGAAGGCCTTGCGGGTCAGGTGGTCGGGGGCCCAGCTGGGCTCCCACGGGGTCAGGTAGGCCTCGCTGGACCGGCGCAAGGCGGACCATTCGCGAAAGTCCGAATGCACCGGCGGGCGCAGGCTCAGACGTTCGGTCTCGATCTTCAGCTTGCGCTTGGACAGAAGCATCAGGCGGCGCGCCTCTGCTGCAACTCCTCCAGCGACGGCGCCGCATCAACCGGGCCATAGACCGCCAGCGCTGCGGGGGCGCGGACGGCCATCTGCTCGGCAAAGGCGCGCACATCGTCCGTGGTGACCGCATCGATCCGGGCGACCGTATCCTCAAGCGAGGGCACCTCGTCCCAGATCTGCACCAGGCGGGCCAGACGTTCGGCACGATTGGAGGGGCTTTCCAGTCCCATCAGCATCCCGGCCTTCATCTGGGCGCGGGCGCGGGCGACCTCTTGATCCGACATGTCATCAGCGGCGCGCTTCATCTCATCAATGGTGATCCCGGCCAGTTCCGCGACCTGCTCGCCAGACGTGCCGGCATAGATCGTGGTGGCGCCAGTGTCGGCATAAGCGCCGGTCTGGGCAAAGATCGTATAGCACAGGCCACGGGTTTCGCGGACCTCCTGGAACAGACGGGACGACATGCCGCCGCCCAAAGCGCTGGAATAGATCTGCGCGGTATAGATCTGGTCGTCGCGATAGCCGGGGCTTTCCAGGGCCAAAGCAAAATGCGCCTGTTCCAGATCCTTGAGCTGCCGTGCCTCACCGCCGGTGAACCGCGCAGCGTCAGCGATCAGGCCCTTGCGGGGTTGCAGGTGGCCAAACATCTCGGTCGCCAGTTTGACCAGCATGTCGTGGTCCACGGCACCGGCTGCGGACAGGATCATCTGCTCGGGGCCATAGTGCTCGGCAACAAAGCCAGACAGATCCTCGCGCGTGAAATTGCTGACCCGCTCGGTTGGCCCCAGGATAGTACGGCCCAGGGGTTGGTCGCGATAGCTTTCTTCCTGCAGCCAGTCAAAGATCACATCGTCGGGCGTGTCCGCCGCCTGACCGATTTCCTGCAGGATCACGCCGCGCTCGATTTCGATCTCTTTGGGATCAAAAACCGGGTTCATCACGATGTCGCCAATCACGTCCATCGCCAGCGGCACGTCGGCCTTGAGCACGCGGGCATAGTACGCCGTCACCTCGCGCGAGGTGTAGGCGTTGATATAGCCACCCACATCCTCGATCGCCTCGGCGATCTGCAAGGCGCTGCGCCGTTTGGTGCCCTTGAACGCCATATGCTCAAGGAAATGCGCGATGCCGTTCTGCTCGATGCGCTCGTGACGGGCGCCTGCGGCAACCCAGATCCCGATCGAGGCCGATTGCAGCCCCGGCATATGTTCACTGACGATCCGGAAACCGTTGCTCAGTTGGTCCTGTCTTACTGTCACTTGGCGATATGCTCTTTGATATGGGATTGCAGGACGCCCAGATCATTGGCAACGCGGGTCATCCGTTCCGAGCGTTCATATAGATCAGACATGCGAGAGGGAAGAGGCGGATGTACACCGCTGGCCTCTTCGACCGCTGCGGGGAACTTGGCCGGGTGTGCGGTGGCAAGGGTGATCATCGGGATGGCGGCGTCGCGTTGCGCCTCGCCCACCATCACACCAACAGCCGAGTGCGGGCAAAGCAGCTCGCCACTCGACGCCAGTGTCGATTTGATCGTCGCCAGTGTCTCGTCTTCACTGACGCGGCCCGAGTCGTATTGCTCACCCAAGGCTTCCATCGCGCCTCGACTGACCTCGAACCCGCCACCGGATTTGAGTTCATCCATCAGCTGCGCCACGGCGTTGCCGTCGCGGCCATAGGCAAAATACAACGCGCGCTCAAAGTTCGAGCTGACCTGAATGTCCATCGACGGGCTGATCGAGGGGATCGTCTCGCCCTTGTGATAGCCCTGCCCGCTCAGGCAGCGGTGCAGGATGTCGTTCTGATTGGTCGCCACGACCAAACGGTCGATCGGCAGGCCCATCTGCTTGGCGATGAAGCCTGCAAAGATGTCACCAAAGTTACCGGTGGGCACGGTAAAGCTGACCTTGCGGTGCGGGGCCCCCAGCGAGACGGCAGAGGTGAAGTAATAGACCACCTGCGCCAGCACGCGCGCGATGTTGATCGAGTTCACACCCGCCAGTTTGACGCCATCGCGGAAGCCGAAATCGTTGAACATCTCTTTCACAGCCGCCTGGCAGTCATCGAAATCCCCATCCAGCGCCAGCGCGTGGACGTTGCTTTCCTGCGGCGTGGTCATCTGGCGGCGCTGCACTTCGGACACCCGCCCATCGGGGAACAGGATGAAGACGTCGACCGCATCGAGGCCCTTGAATGCCTCCATCGCCGCCGAACCGGTGTCGCCCGATGTGGCACCAACGATGGTCACGCGGTCATTGCGACGTTTCAGGGCCACCTGAAACAGCTGACCGATCAGCTGCATTGCGAAGTCTTTGAACGCCAGCGTGGGCCCGTGGAACAGTTCCAGCAGGTAGTGGTTTTCGTTGAGCTGCACCAAAGGCGCGCGGGCGTCATGACCGAACACTGCATAGGCGCGGTCAATGATGGCGCGGAACTCATCACCCGAGAAGCTGTCGCCCACAAAGGGGCGCATGACGCGGTAAGCAACCTCTTCATAAGATTTGCCTGCGAGGTCGGCGATCTCGTCCTTGGTCATCGTCGGAATTTCGGCGGGCACATACAGGCCACCGTCGCGCGCCAGGCCGGTCAGCATGGCTTCTTCGAATGTCAGCTCGGGCGCTTGGCCCCGGGTCGAGATGTATTTCATCGCTCTCTAGCTCTCTGTACGGGCGCGGGTGCGCCACAGGAAAAACACGCTCATGGCGGCCCAGACCAGGGCGAGGCCAAACCAAGTGATGGCGTATTGCAAGTGATCGTTGGGAATGCCGCTGGTGTCGACCGGCAAGGGCGTCACATTCGGGTCGGTTTTGGACTTTGCGATCAGCAGAATGGGATCGGTGCCCAAAACGACCGAGGCCATGTCGACCTCGCGCGCGAACCAGATCTCTCCCTCGACGTCCGGTTCGGGGGTATACTCGTCGACCTCGTTCGGCCAGTGCAGGTTGCCAGTGATCGTCATCGGACCAATGGCGCGGGGGGTGTTCTTGTCGTCCAGCGGGACAAAGCCGCGGTCGATCATGATCACGCGGGTGCCATCATCAAACGGGGCAAGGATGCGGTATCCGGGGCCAACGCGTTTGACCGAGACAAGAACGTGGATTTCCCCCTGCAACATCGCTCCGGTCACGGTGACCGGCAGATAGCGATCACGCTCGCGGTCGATCTGATCAGGGACGGCGACGGGGTCGGCGGCAATGCGGGCCTCGATCTCGGCCAGCACGCCCTCTTTCCAGGCCAGGCGCTGCACCTGCCAGGTGCCCAGATACAGCAGAACCCCGAGGCCCGCGGCCACGATGATCAGCAGAAAGAGGAAACGGCCCATGATGTGCCCTGTGCGCGCGTGGTGATACGAAAACAGCGCCCGGGACCTGCCCGCGCGCTGTGCTTGTTACGTGTTGTCAGCCGTTTTGCAACCGCTCGACGCCCCTAATTACAGAACCGATTGGCCCCAGAGGTAAACGGCGAAGAACAGGAACAGCCAGACAACGTCAACAAAGTGCCAGTACCAGGCGGCGGCCTCAAAGCCAACGTGCTGTTCGGGGGTGAAGTCGCCCTTGCCCGCACGGGCCAAGCAGACCAGCAGGAAGATGGTGCCGATCAGAACGTGGAAGCCGTGGAAACCGGTTGCCATGAAGAAGTTCGAGTAGAAGATGTCGTCGCCGAACTTCCAGCCTTCGTGGGCCAGCAGCTCGTAGTATTCGAACGCCTGCAGGAAGGTGAAGAAGACGCCCAGGACAATGCCGATTGCCAGACCCTGAATCAGGCCCTTGCGGTCATTGTCATGTGCCAGCGCGTGGTGGGCCCAAGTGACGGCGCAGCCCGAGAGCAGCAGAACAACGGTGTTGATCAGCGGCAGGTGGAAGGCGTCGACAACATGGATGTCGGGCTGAACGTATTCAGTGCCAGTGTATTCCTGCATCGGGTACATGGCGTGTTTGAAGAACGACCAGAACCACGCGAAGAAGAACATGATTTCTGACATGACAAACAGGATGAAGCCATAGCGCAGACCGATGCGCACGACCTTGGTGTGATCGCCGATACGGCTTTCTTGCACCACTTTGGACCACCAGTCGTACATGGTGTAGAGCACCAGAACCAGGCCGCCCCAGAACATGTAGGGCGTGATGCCGTGCATCCACAGCACAGCGCCGAACAGCATGATAAAGCCGCCGATCGCGCCCAGCAGAGGCAGGATCGATGGCGGTAGAATATGGTAGTCGTGGTTTTTAGCGTGTGCCATTTAAGTGTCCCTCACCTAGCGGCTTAGTTCGTTTGATTGTCTGCTTTTGTATCAAGGGCGGCGTAGCCCTCGGGCAGATCAATTTCGTGGAATGTATACGACAGCGTGATCGTATGCACATACTTGGCTTCTCGATCCTCGACAATTTCGGGATCGACAAAGAAGGTCACGGGCATTTGCACCCGTTCACCTGGTTGCAGCACCTGTTCCTCAAAACAGAAGCACTGAATCTTGTCAAAATACCCACCAGCGGCATAGGGCGTCACGTTGTAGGACGCCTGCCCTGCAACGGGACGGTCGGTGGGGTTGTAGGCCTCATAAAACGCCAGCCCGGTCTCGCCGATGCGCACCTCCATGGTGCGCTCGACGGGCTTGAACTCCCACGGCATGTCGCGGTCTTTGGAGGCGTCGAAGCGAACCTTGATGGTTTGGTCCAGAATGGTGTCAGACCCGGTTTCGGCCACGCCCGTGACGCCGCCAAATCCGGTGACCCGGCAGAACCAGTCATAAAACGGCACCGAAGCCCAGGCCAAGCCGCCCATCAGGACAACCACACTAACGGTCTGAAGAACCGTTTTTTGAGGACCGCTCATCGCCATCAGTTCTGCACCTGCGTGTTGGGGACCATCTGGAAATCACCGCGCGAGACCTTGACGATGGTCAGGCTGAACACGATCACGATGAAAGCGGCCAGCGTCAGGCCAACGCCCAGGTTGCGGCCAAAACGACGGCCGTGCAGTTCATGCTCTTTGCGCAGGCTCATGACCAGCCTCCCAGACCATAGGGTTTCAGGACGGCTTCGACCAGGATCGCGCCAAAGTGAAGGAACAGGTAAAGCAGCGAGAGCTTGAAGAAGCTGCGCTCGACCTTGAAATTGTCGGCCTCGGAGTCGTCCTCGTTGCGGCGTGAGATCTTCCAGGCGCCGTGCAGGAACATGGCGTTCATGACCGCAGCCACCACCAGATAAGTCGGGCCACCGATGTCCGAGAACGCGGCGCCAACGGCCAGCAGGGCCAGCAGCGCGGTATAGACCAGGATGTGCACGCGGGTGGCGCGGCGACCGTGGGTCACGGTCAGCATCGGCACGCCCGCATCGTCATAGTCCGAGCGCATGAACAGCGCCAGCGCCCAGAAATGCGGTGGGGTCCACATGAACACCAGCGCAAACATCAGCCAGGCTTCGACCGCCATCGAACCAGTTGCAGCGATCCAGCCGATCACGGGCGGGAACGCACCCGCCGCGCCACCGATCACGATGTTCTGCGGGGTCGAGCGTTTCAGCCACATCGAGTAGATGACGACGTAGAAAAAGATGGTGAAGGCCAGGAACAGGCCGGCAAACACATTGGTCGCCAGCGCCAGCATGATCACCGAAAGACCCGACAGTGCCAGACCAAGGCTCAACGCCTCGCCTTCCTGCACTTTGCCCGACGGGATCGGACGACCTTTGGTGCGTTTCATCACGCGGTCGATGTCCGCATCCCACCACATGTTCAGCGCGCCAGACGCACCGCCGCCAATGGCAATGAACAGGATGGCGCAGAAACCGATCACCGGGTGTACGGACACCGGTGCCGCCACCAGACCCACAAAGGCGGTGAACACGACAAGGGACATCACGCGCGGTTTCAGCAGCGCGAAGTAGTCGCCAAAGCTGGCCTCGTCCTCATAGCCTTGGGTCTGGCTCTGGGTGCTGGCGTTGATGCTTGCGTCGGTCATCTTGGGTCCTTCGGGGGCGAAAAATGCGCCGCGTGGCGCACCTTACTTGTCACGTTCGGGTGCGTCGGGGTGTGCAGGACACACCCCATCCGACTTAGTTCGAGGCGACCTGATAGGCCTGCGGAACGCCCGCATACTCTTCGATCGCGCCCTTCAGCCATTCATCATAGGCCTCTTGGCTGACCACTTTGACGGTGATCGGCATATAGGCGTGGTCCTTGCCGCAAAGCTCGGAACACTGACCGAAGTAGATTCCTTCTTTGTCGGCGTTGAACCACAGTTCGGCCAGACGACCGGGAACCGCGTCCTGTTTCACGCCAAAGGCCGGGATGGTCCACGAGTGGATCACGTCGGCACCGGTCACCTGCATCACGACAGTTTTGCCAACGGGCACAACAACGGCGGTGTCGGTGGCCAGCAGGTATTCGTCCTGGCTGTAACCGGCGTCTTCCAGACCTTCACGGCCCAGCATGAAGCTCTCAAAACCGAACTCGTGATCGACATACTCATAACCCCAGTACCACTGGTAGCCTGTCACCTTGATGGTGATGTCACCTTCGGGGATTTCCTGCTGGTTGAACAGCACCGGCAGGCTGAATGCGCCGATGAACACCAGGATCAAGATCGGACCAATGGTCCACAGAATTTCGATCGGCGTGTTGTGGGTGAACGACGACGGGTTGGGGTTGGCGCGGCGGTTGAAACGCAGGATCACGTAAAGGATCAGCCCGGCAACAAACACACAGATCACGGTGATAATGATCAAAAGCAGGTTGTCCAGCCACTGCAATTCTGAGGCCAGACCGGTTGCTGCGGGCTGAAAGCCCATGGCGCCGTCGACGGGCTTGCCGATGATTTCCAGATCTTGCGCCGCGGCGGGCAGGCTGAGAAGTGTGGCAAACAGCCCCGTAAGCGTGAAAAGGTTTTTCATTTCGTGTCCTGATCGTTTGATCTTTTTGTCCCTGACGGGGCACGGTGAATCAAAACGCACCGCTCCCATTGTCTTTGTCGACGCTAAAAATCATATTCCGGGTGGCAGATAAAGCAAAATGCTTGCGTCAAACAGACGCTATTTTTGATCTGGATCAAATGAACGAGGCCCCGCGCATGTCCCAGGACACCTTTCGACCTTTTGAAACCGTTCTTCCCATGGATGACGCCCTGTCTGTCCTGCAAGGGGCAACCGATGGGGCCGATGACGGAGAAGTCTTTGTAGAGCGGCGAAAATCCGAATCCCTCGTGTTTGATGACGGGCGGCTGCGGTCGGCGTCATATGATGCGTCCGAGGGGTTCGGGCTGCGCGCGGTGCAGGGGGACGTGACCGGCTATGCCCATTCGACCGAGGTATCGATCCCCGCGATGAAACGCGCGGCGGAAACCGCGCGCCTTGCCGTGGGCGGCGGCGGCGGCACCCTGGCCGAGGCCCCTGCCCGCACCAATACACATCTATATACGGACGCCGATCCGATCGAATCTGCCTCCTTTCCGGTCAAGATCGAGACGCTGCGCGAGATCGACGCTTTTGCCCGCGATCTGGATTCGCGGGTGGTTCAAGTGTCGGCGTCGCTGGCCGCGTCGTTGCAGGAGGTCGAGATTCTGCGCCCCGACGGGGTGCATGTGCGCGACGTGCGCCCGATGACCCGCGTGAATGTGTCCGTGATCGTGGAGCAAGGTGGCCGTCGCGAATCCGGCAGCGCCGGGGGCGGCGGACGTGTGGGGCTGGACGGGTTGATTAACCCGATGGATTGGCAGGCCAAGGCGCGCGAGGCCCTGCGGGTGGCTTTGGTAAACCTTGAGGCAGTCCCTGCGCCCGCAGGCGTGATGGAGGTGGCGCTTGGCCCCGGCTGGCCCGGCATTCTGTTGCACGAGGCCATCGGTCACGGGCTGGAGGGGGATTTCAACCGCAAGGGCAGTTCGGCCTTTGCAGGGTTGATGGGACAGCAGGTGGCCGCCAAGGGGGTGACCGTGCTGGATGATGGCACCATCCCGGACCGACGCGGCTCGATCACCGTGGATGACGAGGGCACGCCATCGAACAAGACCACGCTGATCGAAGACGGCATTCTGGTGGGATACATGCAGGACCGGCAGAACGCGCGGCTGATGGGAGTTGACCCCACCGGCAACGGGCGGCGCCAAAGCTATGCCCACAAACCGATGCCACGCATGACCAACACTTATATGTTGGGCGGCGATGCCGACCCGGCCGATCTGGTGGCGCAGATCAAGGATGGCATCTGGGCCGTGGGTTTTGGCGGCGGTCAGGTGGACATCACCAATGGCAAGTTTGTCTTCTCCTGCACCGAGGCGTATCGCGTCGAAAACGGCAAGATCGGCGCACCTGTGAAGGGTGCGACCCTGATCGGGGATGGGGCTTCGGCACTCAAGCGCATTCGGGGTTTGGGCAACGACATGGCGCTGGATCCCGGCATGGGCAACTGCGGCAAGGACGGCCAATGGGTGCCCGTGGGCGTTGGCCAGCCCACTGTGCTGATGGACGGGCTGACGGTGGGCGGCTCGGCCGCTTGATTCGCTAGATGCCGTTCAACACGGCCCAGGACAGGGGCTTTAGGCCCCTGTTTTTTATGGTCATTAACGCTCATCCGAAAAATTTCGGAAAAAACTATCGAGAATTTGCGTTGATTCACGAGCTGTTAACCCCGTCCGCGCTAAACCGGTTTTGCAACAAGGCGGAGCACAGGATGACCGAGGAACAGCATTCTTCCAATCACCCCCCACTCCCACCCACCACGGAAGAGGATCGGTTTTCGTGGCTCCGTCTTTTGCGCTCGCGACGGGTCGGGCCGACAACGTTTCGGCGGCTTCTGAGCGAGCATGGCAAAGCGCAGAACGCGCTTGCCGCGTTGCCCGAAGTGGCGCGCGCTGCCGGCGAAGAGGACTATGAAATCTGTCCGGCCGGCGTCATTACTGCAGAGCTCAAGGCCGCAAAGGCCGTCAAAGCGCGGCTTTTGTGCCTGGGCGATGCTTTGTATCCCGAATTTCTGGCCGACATCTCTGATGCACCGCCGCTGTTGTGGGCGATTGGTGATCTGTCGATCCTGCAACGCCCGATGATCGCGATGGTCGGTGCCCGCAATTGCAGCTCGTTGGGGGCCCGCATGGCTCGGGCGCTGGCGCATGATCTGGGGGCCAAGGACAATGTGATCGTGTCGGGGCTGGCACGGGGTATTGATACGGCGGCGCATCTGGCGTCGCTGAAGACAGGCACCGTGGCCGTGATGGCAGGTGGAGTCGACGTGATCTACCCGTCAGAGAATGCCGGTCTGGCCAATGATATCGCGCAGCAAGGGCTGCGCATTTCGGAACAACCGATGGGCATGCGCCCACAGGCGCGGCATTTCCCACGCCGCAATCGGATCATCTCTGGCATGTCTCAGGCCGTGGTCGTGGTCGAGGCCGCCGCCAAATCCGGAAGCCTGATCACGGCGCGCGACGCGCTGGATCAGGGACGCGAGGTTCTGGCGGTGCCAGGCCACCCCTTTGATGCGCGCGCTGCAGGCTGCAACATGTTGATCCGCGACGGGGCACAGCTGGTGCGCAATGCCGATGACGTGATTGCCGCATTGCCGATGCAGGAACCCGAACAGTTGGCCCTGGATCAGGTCCTGCAAGAGGCCCCGCGCCCTGCGCCAAAACGCAGCTTGCAGGAAACCGCGCAGCTGCACACCCAGATCCTAAACCGATTGGGACCATCACCCGTGGCCGAAGATCAGTTGATCCGCGATTTGCAGGCCTCGGCCGGAGATGTAGGCCCTGCGCTGGTGGATCTGGAGCTTGATGGCAAGATCAACCGGCAGGCGGGCGGATTGCTGTCATTGGCGCACTGAAGGTTACAACCCCTGACAGACCTCGGGCGTCACAGGACGCCAGATCGCGCAATATTCTGATGCGGCCCACCAGACATCTGTCGCCCCCATCGACCACTGCACAGCAACCCAGACGCTGCCGGATTTTTGATAGAGCACATGAAACCGCAGGCCATCGAGTTCCTCAAAACTCAGCGCGCCGCGCCGGTAAGCTGGGGTGGAGTACAAATCAATCGCAGCACCACCGGGTCTTTGCGGCGACAAAGCCCCATAGGCGACATCGCCTTCGACCCGCAGCTCGTTCACCACAAATTGCACTGGCGCGCCCAACTGCCATTCGACCAGCGGGCGCACGGCACTCATCAGATCGCTGCGGGTTTGGCTGCCGCGTGCGGGTTCTGTCCAGGCCTGCGCAGACGCCGCCAGCAGTACCCATATCACCAATGCCCAAACCGCACGCATCCCTGCCCCCTGTACCAAAAACGCTTCGTCAATCCTGCGCCGAAACGGCACGGATTGACAATCGGCCCTTGCACCCCACATCTTGCCCGGCCATAGAACGCGCCGTATCCGCTTAATGAGGTTTGCCCCTAAATGCCCGTAGTTGTTGTAGAATCGCCAGCCAAGGCCAAAACGATCAACAAATATCTTGGCTCCGATTACACGGTCTTAGCCTCCTACGGTCACGTTCGCGACCTGCCGCCAAAGGATGGATCGGTCGATACGGACAACGAATTTGACATGAAATGGGAGGTCGGCACCGACAGCCGCAAACATGTCAAAGCCATCGCGGATGCGCTGAAAGAAGACAACGAACTGATCCTCGCGACCGACCCCGACCGCGAGGGCGAGGCGATCAGCTGGCACCTGCAAGAGGCGCTGACCAAGCGCCGTTCGATCAAAAAAGACACCCCCGTCAGCCGCGTGGTGTTCAACGCCATCACCAAATCCGCGGTGACCGAGGCGATGCAGAACCCGCGCCAGGTCGACATGCCCCTGGTTGAGGCTTATCTGGCGCGGCGCGCGCTGGACTATCTGGTGGGCTTCAACCTCTCGCCCGTGCTCTGGCGCAAACTGCCCGGTGCGAAATCGGCGGGCCGCGTGCAATCCGTCTGCCTGCGCCTGATCGTCGAGCGTGAGATGGAGATCGAGGCCTTCAAGCCCGTCGAATACTGGTCGGTCAAGGCGCTGTTCGACACCCCGCGCGGTCAGACCTATGAGGCACGTTTGGTCAAGCTGGCGGGCAACAAGCTCGACAAGATGGACCTGACCAACGCGACGCAAGCCGAGCTGGCGGTGCAGGCGATCACGTCGCGTGCCTTGAGCGTACAGTCGGTTGAGGCGAAGCCTGCGAACCGCAACCCCTCGGCGCCTTTCATGACCTCGACCCTGCAGCAAGAGGCCAGCCGCAAGTTCGGCATGGGCGCGCGTCAGACCATGAGCACGGCGCAGCGGCTTTATGAGGCGGGCTACATTACTTATATGCGGACCGACGGCATCGACATGGCGCCCGAGGCCGTGACGGCGGCGCGCGATGCGATTGCGGATCGCTATGGCGCTGAATACGTGCCCGACAGCCCGCGCATGTACAAGAACAAGGCCAAGAACGCGCAAGAGGCGCACGAATGTATCCGGCCCACGGATATGACCAAAGATGCCTCGCAGCTGAGGATCGAGGATGATCAGCGCAAGCTTTATGATCTGATCTGGAAGCGGACGATTGCCTGTCAGATGGCCGCCGCGCGGCTGGAGCGCACCACGGTTGAGGTCGGCAGCGACGATGGCCAGGTGGGCCTGCGCGCCACCGGGCAGGTCGTGCTTTTTGACGGGTTCATGCGGGTCTATGAAGAGGGCCGCGATGATGTTGCGGACGAGGACGACAAGCGCCTGCCGCAGGTGATGCAGGGCGAACCGGCTGTTTTCGCCAAGACATCTCTGTCCGACCAATTCGCCAAGGCAACCGGCGAGGCGCAGGTGACCGAAGGGGCCAAGATCGCGAAAGAGGCGATCCTGTCTGAAAACGAAGCGGTGCTGGCCCTGCAACACCACACCCAGCCCCCGCCGCGCTATACCGAGGCTACTCTGGTCAAGCGGATGGAGGAGTTGGGGATCGGACGACCATCCACCTATGCCTCGATCGTGACCACGATTCAGGACCGCGAATATGTGCGCAAGGACAAGAACCGCCTGATTCCCGAAGAAAAGGGCCGGATCGTCACGATCTTTTTGCTGAACTTCTTCCGTCAGTATGTGGGGTACGAGTTCACCGCAAACCTGGAAAGTCAGCTGGACCACGTCAGCGCGGGTGACAGCGATTACAAAGAGTTGCTGGCCAAGTTCTGGCGCGATTTCTCGGCTGCGATTGGCGAGACGTCCGAGCTGCGGATTTCCGAGGTGTTGGACAAGCTGGACGAGGCGCTGGCCCCGCAGCTTTATCCGCCGCGTGAGGATGGCACCGATCCCCGGATTTGCCCCAAGTGTGGCACGGGGCAGTTGCATCTGAAAACCTCGCGCACCGGAGGGTTTGTCGGCTGTGGCAATTACCCTGAGTGCAACTATACCCGCCCCATTGCGGGCGAAGGAGCGCAGGGCGAAGAAAAGCTGTTGGGCACGGACGAAGGCGACGAAATCTGGCTCAAGGACGGGCGCTTTGGCCCGTATGTGCAGCGCGGCGAGGTGACGCCGGAAAACAAGCGCCCCAAGCGCAGCTCGCTGCCGCAGGTGCGTCATGGCGGCTGGCCCAAGGAGAACACCACCTTTGAGCAGGCGCTGAAACTGCTCAGCCTGCCGCGCCATGTGGGCGATCACCCCGAAGGCGGCAAGATCAGCGCCAACCTGGGACGGTTTGGCCCCTATATCATGCACAAGCTACCGGATGCGGAGAAGCCGACCTATGTGAACGTCAAAACCTGGGAAGAGATGTTCGACATCGGTATGAACCACGCCGTGCAGCTTTTGGCTGACAAGCGGGCTAACCCTGGTCGTGGACGTGGTACGGCAGCCAAGCCCCTGCGTGAGCTGGGCGAGCATCCCGATGGTGGCGTAATGGCCGTTTATGAGGGGCGTTATGGTCCTTACGTGAAGTGGGAAAAGGTCAACGCGACCCTGCCCAAAGAGACCAAGCCCGAGGATGTGACCGTCGAGATGGCGGTCGAGCTGGTCAACGAAAAGGCCGCCAAGAAGGGCACCAAGAAAAAGGCAGCCCCCAAGAAGAAAGCGGCCACCAAAAAGACCACGACAAAGAAGGCTCCTGTAAAAAAGGCTCCGGCCAAGAAAGCCGCCGAAAGCTGATCAGCCTGCGGGGCCAGCCCATTGGGCCCGGCCCCGCGATTAGGTAGAAATACCAGCGCCCCCTGCGCTTTGTTGACTTCACCGTGACGCGGCGGCACAACGCCTCTCATCACCAAGTCATTGGGGGAGTTTTCCATGAAGAAAGTTTACGCCAACGCCGCCGAGGCACTCGACGGACTGCTGCATGACGGCATGTTCATCGCCGCCGGTGGCTTCGGTCTGTGCGGCATTCCCGAGTTGCTGCTCGACGCCATCAAGGATGCAGGCACACAGAACCTGACATTTGCGTCCAACAACGCGGGCGTCGATGATTTCGGCATCGGCATCCTGTTGCAGACCAAACAGGTCAAAAAGATGATCAGCTCATACGTGGGCGAAAACGCCGAGTTCATGCGCCAGTATCTGTCTGGCGAGCTGGAGTTGGAGTTCAATCCCCAAGGCACCCTGGCCGAGCGTATGCGCGCAGGTGGCGCGGGCATCCCCGGTTTCTTTACCAAGACCGGCGTGGGCACCGTGATCGCGGACGGCAAGATGGAGAAGCAGTTCCCCACCGGGCCAGATGGCGCGATGGAAGACTACATCATGGAAGAGGGCATCTTTGCCGATCTGGCCATCGTCAAGGCATGGAAAGCGGATGAGACCGGCAACCTGGTGTTCCGCAAGACTGCACGCAACTTCAACGCGCCGGCCGCGACCTGCGGCAAGGTCTGTGTGGTCGAGGTCGAGGAAATCGTGCCCACCGGCTCGCTGGAGCCGGATTCCATCCACCTGCCCGGTATCTACGTGCATCGCATCATCCAAGGCGATCACGAGAAACGCATCGAACAGCGCACCGTGCGCCAGCGGGAGGAAGCATAATGCCCTGGGATCGTAACCAAATGGCGGCACGCGCCGCGCAGGAACTGCAGGACGGCTGGTATGTGAACCTGGGCATCGGCATTCCGACACTGGTGTCCAACTACATCCCCGAGGGTGTAGAAGTGACGCTGCAGTCGGAGAACGGCATGCTGGGCATGGGCCCCTTCCCCTATGAGGGTGAAGAAGATGCCGACTTGATCAACGCAGGCAAGCAGACCATCACCGAACTGCCCCAAACCGCCTATTTCGACAGTGCACAGTCGTTTGCGATGATCCGCGGCGGCAAGATCGCCATGGCGATCCTGGGCGCGATGGAAGTGGCCGAGAATGGCGATCTGGCGAACTGGATGATCCCCGGCAAGCTGGTCAAGGGCATGGGCGGCGCGATGGACCTGGTGGCCGGTGTTGGCCGCGTGGTTGTCGTGATGGATCACACCAACAAGCACGGCGACAGCAAGGTGCTGAAGGAATGCACCTTGCCGCTGACCGGCAAATCGGTGGTCGACCGCATCATCACCAACCTGGGCGTCATGGATGTTGTCGAGGGCGGTCTGAAGATCGTGGAAACCGCCGATGGCGTGACCGAGGAAGAACTGCGTGCAGCGACTCAAGCCACAATCGTGGATTGATCTTCCCCAACACAGAATGACAAAGGCCCGCCTAGTTCGGCGGGCCTTATCTTTTTGACGGTTCGAGATGTGTTTAGTTCATGCCGGTGAACACACAGCCATCCGAGATCAGCTGTGGCGGCGTGGCACAAAGCCCACGCGCGACCTGAAAGGCGGCCAGCACCTTGGGCACGTAATCGCGCGTCTCAGGGAACGGCGGCACACCCTGGTGTTGTTTCACCGACCCCTCGCCCGCATTATATCCGGCCAGCACCATGATCGGATCGTGACCGAACTCTCCCATCAGCCAATCCAGATACTTGACGCCACCAGCGATGTTCTCGTCCGGCTCCAGGCTGTCGCTGACACCAAAGCGCGCGGCCGTCGCGGGCATCAGCTGCATCAGACCTTGGGCCCCTGCCCCGCTGACTGCATCTGATTTGCCGGCCGATTCCACTGCGATCACGGCCAAGACCAGTGCGGGTGACACATCTGTCCCCACTGTTGAACGCAGAATCGGGATGCCGCGTTCTTTTGCGATGTCCTGCATGAACTGCAGGCGCGGCACAGAAACTCCGCCGGTTGCGGCCAGAGTATGCATCGCCTCTTCTAACCGCCCCGGGCCAGATTTGCTTAGATCCGGCGAAACCTTGTCCCAGAACCAGGCATATTTTCCGGGGGCGTCTGGAGATTGTGCTGCGGGCGCGTCTTCGGCCGGTTTGGCCTTGGCCGGGCGCACTTGCTGAGTCGGATCGATCTGCACCGTAATCTTGGGACGGCTGCCTTTGGGCGGTGCTTTCAAGCGTTTGGCCTGAAAATCAGGGAACGGCGTCGGGGATTGCGAGAATCCGACACCTGGAATCGCCAAAAGCAGCGCGGTTGCGCCCAATACAAATAATCTGAGGTTCATTCTGCTCGCCTCATTGATATGTTTTTTTGTTTTTTCTTCCCGAAAAGGTGCTCAAAAGCCAGAAAAACCCGCCGAAATAGGGCGATTTTGCCCCATTTGGCACCATTTTGCACCGCCGCATAGGTTGAATGAGCAAAAATTCAGAATTCTTTTTGTTAAAAATCAAAACCTTACGGAAATTCTAAGCGAAATGTTAAATTCGGGCAGGAAAATTCTGCTTTTGGCCCAAATCCTGCCACGCGGTACGGGCAAAACTCTATTCATACCACGGCGGACACGGACCAACGAGAGAGAGCAGGTTCGAAGGTCACCGAGGGTTGAGACAACCAAATCTAAGTGATCCTTTAGGAGGGACATACCATGATCAAGTTCATCAAAAACTTCCGCAAAGACGAAAACGGTGCTGTGACTGTTGACTGGGTCGTTCTGACCGCAGCTGTTGTTGCACTGGCTGGCGTTGCTTATCAGGGCATCAACAGCGGTACTGGCGCTCTGTCGACCGACGTCAACAACGCTCTGACCAACTCGACCGTGGCAACTGCTGTTGGCGGCGAATAATATTCCGGCTTAGAGCCAAAAGTTTTCGAGGGGCCGCGTCTTAACGAAGACGCGGCCCTTTGTTCCTCAGGAAGCTGCCCAGAGAGGAAATGTCATGTGGGAAAGAGTAAAGAATGTCTTTCGGGATGAAAACGGCGCCGTCACCGTAGATTGGGTCGTCCTTTGCGCAGCCGTTGTTGGCTTGGCGGGGGCAACGATTGCCTCGCTTCATGGACCAACCGGTGATGTATCATCCGCATTGAACAACTCGCTCAGCAACTCGACCGTCGCGGTCCCGGTTGGTGGCGAATAATCAAGCCAACGATCCCTAGATCGTGAAAGCAGCCAGAAGGCTGCCGTTGGCGTGTCAGGCAAAGCTGACATCTGAACCCAACCCCGAAACAGTTGATTCAAAAGAAAAACAACAACCCTCGAATTGGCCCGTATCGTCCCTTTTTGTGACACAATTGGCCAATAACTGTTGTTGCGGGTGTTTGCGCCAGGGGACCGAACAAATCGGATTGCCCCAGTTGCGCAAGTGAGAATGTAAGTAGAGGTGGATCATGCGTGCAGTATTCGGATTAGTGTTGATCGTGGGCGTTGCCCTTGCAGGCGGCGCGGTCATGATGGCGCAAAAATACATTTCGGCGCACAAAACTGCGCTCGCGCAGGCCAACATGGCACGTCAGGACATTGTGCCGACAACCAATGTGATGGTCGCAGCGCGTCCGCTTCGCTATGGTGAGCGTCTGAACAAAGAAGACGTGTTGAAGGTGAAGTGGCCGGAAAACGCCCTGCCCGAAGGGGTCTTCACCGAAGTCCCCGTATTGTTCCCCGAAAACACCGAAGACAATCGATTTGTTTTGCGGGCGATGGAAAAAGGCGAAGCCATTATGGCGGTCAAGGTGACCGAGCCTGGAGAAGATGCCGGCCTGACCTCGCAGTTGGAACGCGGCATGCGCGCCTTTGCCATTCGCGTGGACGTATCGTCGGGCGTATCGGGCTTTTTGCGCCCCGGGGACCGGGTTGACGTGATCTGGACCGGCAACGTCGGCGAAGTCGAAGGTTCTCGTGGCGAAGTTTCGCGACTGATCCGCTCGAGCGTGCAGATCATTGCAATCGATCAGATTGCAGGCGGCGACCTGACCGGTGCCAACATTGCACGAACGGTCACCGTTTCGGTCCCGCCCGCAGACGTACTGGCATTGGAGCTGGCACAACAGACCGGCCGCTTGTCCCTGTCGCTGGTTGGAGCGGAAGACGACACTCTGGCCTCTGCCCTGGAAATCAACCAGCGGTCCCTTCTGGGACTGGGAGAGATCGAAGCCGCCCCTCAACCGGTTGAAGAGAAGGTTTGTACCATTCGGACGCGCCGCGGTGCCGAAGTTATGGAAATTCCGATCCCGTGCACAAACTGATGCAAAATCAGTTGGTTACAAAAAGAGGCCTGCACACCCCGTGCGGGCCTCTTTTGTGTTGTTGCTTGGACCACACATAAGAAACGCGCCGGAAACCATTGATTCTTGCAAAAAAATCGGAACTGGCGCACAGTGTCGCAAAGAGCGGGCAACAAGACCCGGGTTTGAGGCGTGATCGGAGAGGCAGGTCACATGAAGATTGATGGATGGATCAAAGCAGCCCTGCTGGGGCTGTCGCTGGCGTGTACCCCGATCATCGGATCCATGGCGCAGGCGGAAAATCTGCGTGTTGTGAAAAAAGGCACGGCGGCCACGCTGGATGTGCCCATGAACCGTGCGGTGGTTGTCGAAAGCGACCAACCCTTTGCGGAACTCAGTATCGCCAATCCCGGAATTGCTGACATCTCATCTCTGTCGGATCGCACGATCTATGTCCTGGGCAAATCCCCTGGCTTGACCACTCTGACCTTGCTGGATGCCACCGGTCGCCTGATCACGAACGTGAACGTCCGTGTGGCGGCAGATGTGACCGAGTTCAAGGAACGCCTGGGGCAAATCCTGCCCGGCGAAAAAATCGAAGTGCGCACCGCAAACGACGGCATTGTGCTTTCAGGCACGGTCTCAAGCGCCCAACGCCTCCAGCGGGCTCTGGATCTGGCCGAACGCTATGCCCCCGAGCGGGTGTCGAACCTGATGAGCGTGGGTGGCGTGCAGCAGGTCATGCTCAAAGTGCGCTTTGCCGAAATGCAGCGGTCGGTGTCAAAGTCGCTGAGCGCCTCGCTGGGTTTCAGCGGGGGTGACGCCACAGGTGGTATCAACACTCTGAACAACCAGCCGAACCTCACAGGCGCCCTGAATGGCAATATCCCGGCAACGAACCAGAACACCGGTGCGATCCTCTTTGGCTTTAGCGCGGGCGCGACGCAGATCCGCCTGCTGATCGAAGCACTGGAGCGCAAAGGCGTTGTTCGCACCCTGGCCGAACCCAACCTGTCGGCCCTTTCAGGCCAAGAAGCCAAGTTCCTGGCAGGTGGCGAGTATCCGATCCCGGTGGCTCAACGTGACGGTCTGTTTTCCGTTGAATACAAACCCTTTGGCATCGAGCTGAGCTTTATTCCACGCGTTCTGGATGGCGATCTGATCAATCTGGAACTGCTGGCAGCGGTGTCGTCGCTGGACCCCAACAACAGCGTTGTGGTGAACGGCTTTAACATCGCGGCCTTTGCCCGCCGCGAAACCTCGACCACGGTGGAACTGCGCGACGGCGAAAGCTTTGCGATTGCCGGTCTGATCGAAGACGAATTCCTGGACAACAACTCGCAACTGCCCTGGATCGGTGATGTTCCGGTACTGGGCGCTTTGTTCCGCAGCGCCAACTATCAGCGCAGCCAGACCGAGCTGGTCATCATCGTGACCGCGCATCTGGTGACACCCACCCGCGGCGAGGCGCTGGCCCTGCCAACGGATCGGGTGAAGCCACCCAGCGAAAACGGCCTGTTCCTTTATGGTCAGGTCTCAAGCACGGATCGTGCAGGTGGCGGTGCGGCCTCGGAAGTGGCCAAGCAGGATTTCAGCGGCTCGTATGGCTACGTGCTGGACTAAACAAGGGATGGGTCCGATGCATAAATGGGTTGTCTCACTGGGTTTGATGGTTGCTGTTGCAGCCTGTGGACGCGAAGCCGGCTATGAGGTTGATTCTGGCACCTTTGGCAACGCCACCCTGAACAACACACAAATGCAGAACGGCGAACGCAATTTCGCCCAGACCCTGGCCGACAGATTCGCCCGCGAAGTGCCCAATCAGATCAACTTTGCTTTTGACAGTGCGTCACTGGACGACACAGCGCGTCAAACTCTTCTGAAACAGGCCAATTTCATCCGCCAGTTCCCTGAAGTGAAATTCCGGGTTTACGGCCACACCGACGCCGTCGGTTCGGCCGCGTATAACAAGCGCCTGGGATTGCGGCGCGCGCAGGCCGTTGTTGCCTTTTTTGCGTCCCAAGGCATCAAACGCTCGCGGCTTGAAGCCCTGGCCTCGTTCGGCGAGACCAAACCGCTGGTGAACACCCCCGATCGCGACCGTCGCAACCGGCGCACCGTCACCGAGGTTTCGGGCTTTGTCGGACGCCATCCCACTGTTTTGGATGGTAAATATGCGCAAATCATCTATCGCGACTACGTCAAAAGCGCTGAGGCACCGAGCAAGGTGACCACCACCAGCAGCGCAGGTGGCTTTACCGAATAACAATCCGGGTGATTTGGGCGGTATCGTCGCCCAATTCCCTACAATTGGTTTGTTTCGGCCTAAATCTCGCCCAACTTCACAGCGACATTGCTTCCAATAGGTGACGTGCGACCGTTTGCAGGTTGCGCGACGGCATCGATCCAGAGCTAGGCAAGCTCGGTTCTGGTGCCCCCCGTAAAGAGGAAGAAGGCAATGAGCAGTGTAGCGCCACAACCCGAGAACAGCCCGATCCTGGCCTGTACAGTCAGCAGGGACGTGCAAAATTTCGATCTGTTGATCGAAGACATGGAAACTGCGCTTGGTGAAAGCTGGGGAGACCTGGGCTTTGCCGAGGCTCTGGCCTTTTTTGGACAGCCGGAAGCCGAGTCGTTGGAATTCATTGCCTTGGCGATCGACGGCGAGGACGAGGACAATCTTGTTCTCATGGGAGAAATTATTGCCCAGGCCAAATCGCGCGGCATTAAGGTCATTCTGATCGCCGAAGACGTCACTCCGGCCTCACTGCACCAGCTGCTGCGCAAAGGCGCGGACGAATTTGTTCCCTACCCCCTTCCCGAGCACGAGTTGCAGTCCGCCATCGAGCGGTTGAATTCACCAGAGCCCGAGGTCAACCAGTCGCAGCACAACACTGCACAACTGAAATCCGGCAGCTCGAAAGAGGGTGCGTTGATTGTTGTGCACGGATTGGCGGGCGGTACCGGGGCCACGACTATGGCCGTGAATCTGGCGTGGGAGCTGACCAACGTCGACAAGGACGATGCACCCAGTGTCTGTCTGCTGGACCTCGATCTGCAATACGGCTCGGTCTCGACCTTTCTTGACCTGCCACGCCGCGAGGCCGTGTTCGAAATGCTGTCAGACACAGACAGCATGGACGAAGAGGTCTTTGGTCAGGCTCTGCTGAGCTTTGAGGACAAGCTGCAGGTGCTGACTGCGCCGTCTGACATGGTGCCGCTCGACATCATCAGCCCCGAAGACATTGAACGCGTCATCGAAATGGCGCGGGCGCACTTCGATTATGTGATTGTCGACATGCCCAAGACGTTGGTGCAGTGGTCGGAAACCGTGTTGCAGGCGGCCCATGTCTATTTTGCCCTGATCGAGCTGGACATGCGCTCGGCTCAGAACGCCCTGCGGATGAAGCGCGCGTTGCAATCCGAGGACCTGCCGTTCAACAAGCTGCGCTTTGCCCTGAACCGCGCACCCAAATTCACCGACCTCAGCGGCAAGAGCCGGGTCAAGCGGATGGGCGAATCCCTGGGCATTTCCATCGACCTGCAATTGCCTGATGGGGGCAAACAGGTCACTCAGGGCGCCGACCACGGCCTGCCCTTGGCCTCGTCCGCCGCAAAGAACCCTTTGCGCAAGGAACTCGCGAAGCTCGCCCAGTCCTTGCATGACCTGGGTCGCAGCGACGCCGAAGCCGCGTAAACGAGTAAGATTGGGGGACCAAGATGTTTTCGAGATACAAAAAGACTGGAAAGGCCGAGCCGGTTCAACCGGCTAAGCCTGTTAAGAAAGTCGAAGCAGCGCCCAGCGCACCCCAACCGAAGCCTGCGCAAGCCAGCCTGCGCAAGCCCTTGGACCGCAAGGCCGCCGAGGTCACCTCGACCGATAAGGATCGCAAGCGCAAGGAGCGGATGGGCGAGATCAAGATCGAGTTGCACCGCGAACTGCTGGAAAACCTGAACCTGTCCGCTTTGGAACACGCGGCCGAGGCTGAATTGCGTGCGGAAATCAGCACCATCACCAGTGAAATCCTGGAATCGAAGGGCATTGTGCTCAACCGCGAAGACCGCACAACGCTGAACAAGGACCTTTACGACGAGGTCACTGGCCTGGGTCCGCTGGAAACTTTGCTACAGGACGAGACGGTCAACGATATTCTGGTCAACGGTCCGCAACAGGTGTTTGTGGAACGTGCCGGTAAGCTGCAATTGAGCGACGTCACCTTCAAGGACGAAAAGCACCTGATGCGGATCATCGACAAGATCGTGTCTGCCGTGGGACGCCGTGTCGATGAATCCAACCCTTATGTTGACGCCCGTCTGGCTGATGGTTCGCGTTTCAACGCAATGGTGCCACCGATTGCGGTGGATGGCTCGTTGGTGTCCATTCGTAAGTTCAAAAAGGACAAGCTGGGCATTGATGATCTGGTGAATTTTGGTGCCTTTACCGAAGAAATGGCTGCTTATCTGCAGGCCGCTGTTTCAACGCGGCTTAACGTGATCGTCTCGGGCGGTACCGGTTCGGGTAAGACCACGACGCTCAACGCGCTAAGCTCGTTCATCGACAACGCCGAACGCATCCTGACGATCGAGGATACCGCGGAACTTCAGCTGCAACAGACCCATGTTGGCCGGATGGAAAGCCGCCCACCCAACGTCGAAGGCAAGGGTGAGGTTTCGCCACGCGACTGTTTGAAAAACGCCCTGCGGATGCGCCCTGATCGGATCATCGTGGGCGAGACCCGCGGCGAGGAAGTCATCGACATGTTGCAGGCCATGAACACCGGCCACGACGGATCGATGACAACGATCCACGCCAACAGCGCCCGCGATGGTGTCAGCCGTCTGGAAAACATGATCGCCATGGCCGGGATCGAAATGCCGATCAAGGCCGTGCGCAGCCAGATCTCTTCGGCTGTGAACCTAATCGTGCAGGCCAGCCGCCTGCAGGACGGCTCGCGCCGCATGACCTCGATCACCGAGATTACGGGGATGGAAGGCGACGTGATCTCGATGCAGGAGATCTTTCGCTATCAGCGCGTTGGCCTGACGCCTGACAACAAGATTATCGGTCACTTCACCGCGACCGGCGTGCGCAGCCATTATTCCGAGCGGTTCCGGATGTGGGGGTATGACCTGCCGCCATCCATCTATGAACCGACGACAATGTAAGGGGATACGCCATGCAACTGAGTGCAGAACCTATCATCTATGGCTTGATTTTTGTCGGCGTGCTGGTGCTGATCAACGGAATCTATCTGGTCGCCTTTGGCAAATCGATCAGCCTGAACAGCCGCGTGAATCGCCGTTTGGAAATGCTCGACAAGGGCGTTGGTCGCGAACAGGTGCTGGAACAGCTGCGCAAGGAAATGCAGCAGCACATGAAATCAACGTCGATCCCGCTCTATTCGCTGCTGGCGGAAAAGGCGCAGAAGGCGGCGATTGCATTCACGCCGCGTCAGCTGATCATGATCATGGTGGGCTTGGCAGGCGTGGCCTTTGTTGGCCTGAGCATCGGAACCGAGACCGAAGTGCCCCTGCGTGTTGGAGCGTCTGTATTGATCAGTGTCGGCGCGGTGTTTGTTTGGGTCAACGGCAAGGCAAAAAAACGCATGGCCCTGTTCGAAGAGCAATTGCCGGATGCGGTGGAACTGATGGTGCGGTCGCTGCGCGTTGGGCACCCGTTCGTGTCCGCGATCCAGATCGTGGCCAAGGAATCCGAAGACCCGATCGCAACCGAATTCGGCATCATCGCCGATGAAAGCACTTATGGCCGCGAAGTGGGTGATGCCCTGAAAGAGATGGCCGAGCGCCTGGATATGCAGGATTTGCGCTTTCTTGCCGTGGCTGTGACCATCCAACAGCAGTCGGGCGGTAACCTGGCCGAGGTTCTGGCCGGTCTGGCCAAGGTGATCCGCGCGCGCTTTCGCCTGTTCCGCCGGGTCAAGGCCATCACCGCCGAGGCGCAGTGGTCGGGCAAGTTCCTGTCCGCCTTCCCGCTGATCGCGCTGGCCGTGATCCTGGTCAACGATCCCGCCTATTATGACGGCGTAATGGATCACCCCTATTTCATCCCAGCCTGTTTCATCGTGGGCATACTGCTTACTGCCAATCTGTTCGTCATGCGCACGCTGACCAACATCAAAGTCTGAACGAGGGTGCGCCATGGAATTTCTGCAAAACATCAACGACCTTCTAACCCAACATCTGGGCGAATTTGGCCCATTGATCGTGGTTGGCGTGTTGGGCCTGTTCATGATCCTTCTGACGGTTCCGATGATGCTGAACCAGCCCGAGGATCCGCTCAAGAAACTCAAGCGCGACATTGATCCCAAGACCAAGAAGAAGCCAAAGAAAGAGCAACTTCGCCAGGGTGGTCGCAACGAACAACTGGACCGTTTTGCCACGTTCCTGGAACCCCAGGACGCCGAAGAGCTGTCTGCCATGCAGCTCAAGCTGCGCCAGGCCGGGTACCAGTCGAAGGATGCGGTTCGCTTTTTCCACTTTGCCCAGTTCGCCTTGGGTATCTTTGGCCTGATCTGTGGGGTGGTCTACGTCACCATCATTGCCGCCGATCAGGAATTCGATGCGCAGGCCATGTTGATCCGTGTGTTGGGCCCGGGCGGTGTGGGATACTTCCTGCCGCGTTATTGGATCACGCGCCGGGTCGAGACCCGCAAAGAGAACATCACCGCCGGCTTCCCGGACTCGCTCGACATGATGCTGGTCTGTGTCGAAGCGGGGCAGTCGCTGGATCAATCCATCGTCCGCGTCGCCCGAGAGCTGCGTGCCTCGTATCCTGATCTGGCCGACGAATTCGAAATCGTCGCCTATGAGATGAAGGCAGGTAAGGACAAGGACAAGGTTTTGCGCGACATGGGCATTCGCTGTGGTGTACCGGATGTAGCATCCTTCGTGACCGTGCTGATCCAATCCGCCAGCTTTGGTACATCAATTGCAGAGGCGTTGCGGGTTTACGCAGGGGAAATGCGTGACAAACGCGTGATGCGGGCCGAAGAAGCCGCAAACAAGTTGCCAACCAAAATGACGCTTGCCACAATGATGCTAACGGTTCCGCCCCTGCTGATCATCCTTGTTGGGCCATCGGCAAAAGGCATCATGGATCTGGGCAACATGAGCAGTAACTAACAAAAGGCACGGGCCAGGTGTGAAGACGACCGCCCCCATCAAAAGAACAGCTTTGGCCATCGTTGCTGCCGCAACGGTGGCTGCTTGCACATCAAACAGTCTGGAAGAATTGCCTGACGGCCCCTTCCCCCCCGGTGTTGACCACAAACAAGAGGCGGTCAGCGGTGTCGAGGTGGGCCAGCGCTTGCTGAACGCCGGAGAATACGAACTGGCCCTGGGTGCCTTTACCCGCGCAGCGCTAGATCAGGGCATGACCACAGAAATCCTAACGGGATTGGGTACAGCCAATTTGGGTCTGGGCCGCCTGGGGCAATCCGAAGAAATGCTGCGCCGCGCCGTCGAAGAGGCCCCCGATTGGCCCGAAGCCTGGAACAATCTGGGTGTCGTGCTGATGGAAAGGGGAGAGTTGGCCGAAGCCACCGGGATTTTCCGCAAAGCTTTTGCCCTGGACAATGGCGAAAGTGACTCAATTCGGGATAATTTACGGATTGCACTCGCAAAATCCGAAAATCCTGATAATAATGCTGGACAACAACAAGAATATAAATTGGTGCAGCGGGGACAGGGCGAGTTCCAAATCCGCAAGACACCATGACTAGGGCAAGAGCAGTAAAGGACGCAAAAAATGCGCCACCTCATCTTGATTCCGGCGATGCTGGTCAGTGGCCTGGCTCTTTCGGCATGTTCCGAGAGCGGGGATGAAACCGTTGAACGCGCGTTTCAGGACGTCAATGTCGTCGACGAAGCAGACCTGAACGACGTGATGTTGACAGTGGCTGATCCCAATGAGGCGGTCGATTATTTTGCGCGCGCATCCAAGTCCAACCCCGATCGGATCGACCTGCAACGTGGTTTGGCCAAATCCTTGGTCCGCGCCAAACGCAACACCGAAGGTGTCACCGCATGGACCCGTGTTTCGCGCATGGACGGTGCAAGCCCCGATGACTCTGTCGACTTGGCCGACGCGCTGATCCGCACCGGCGATTGGGCGGGTGCCGAAAAGCTGCTCGATACCGTGCCGCCCACCCATGAGACGTTCAAGCGTTACCGGCTCGAAGCGATGGTGGCCGATGCGAACCGCGAATGGGACCGCGCCGACACGTTTTATGAAACCGCCGTTGGCCTGACGACGCGCCCTGCAAGCGTGATGAACAACTGGGGCTACTCCAAGCTGACCCGTGGTGATTATGCCGAGGCCGAGCGCCTGTTTGGCGACGCGATCCGTCAGGATCAAACGCTGTTCACTGCCAAGAACAACCTTATTCTCGCCCGTGGCGCACAGCGCAACTATACCCTGCCCGTCATCCCGATGGACCAGATGGAGCGCGCACAGCTTTTGCACACCATGGCTCTGTCCGCAGTGAAGCAGGGTGACGTGACCACCGGCAAGGGCCTGTTGCGTGAAGCCATCGCAACCCACCCGCAGCACTTTGAAGCCGCGGTTCGATCCCTGCGGGCGCTTGAAAGCTGATCCATGGCACTGACGGCCTATGCGGCATGGTGGTTTCTGCCTTTCGTCCTTCCAATCTGCCTGTATGTGGCGCTGACAGATTTGCGTGAGATGCGGATCACCAACAAGTCCGTAACCGCCTTGTTCTTTGTCTATGTGATCGTGGGCCTCTTTGCTCTGCCCTTGACCGATCCCTGGCAGGTCGGCTTCGTCGGCCCCTTTGCCGTTGAGCTGCCTCTTTATGTTTGGCAGTTCTTTCAACTGATCGTCGTGCTGCTGTTGGGCATGGTGCTCAACATGATTGGCGCCGTTGGGGCGGGCGACGCAAAGTTTGCCGCCGCTGCAGCACCCTTTATCGCAGCCGGAGATGCCCGGGTGCTCGTCGCGCTCTTTGCCGCCAACTTGCTGGCGGCCTGGTCGACCCACAAGATCGCAAAGTTCACCCCGCTGCGCAGTCTTGCCCCCAATTGGCAAAGCTGGACCATGGGGTTGGAGTTCCCGATGGGCCTTGCCCTGGGTGGAACCCTGGGCCTGTATCTGATCCTTGGCACCATCTACGGCAGCTAACCTTTTCGCGCCGTGCCTATGCCCTTGTGATGCCACATTGCTGGATCAGATTGGCCCAATGCGGGACACCGCAGCATAAGTGTTGATCGCGAAACGGACAGGTCTAGACCCATGAACATGCAGCCCACCTCGGTCATTGCCCCCCCTGCCCCCAAAGGCTTGGGCGATATGCAGCTTCCCCTCGTCATGATGCGGGACATTTTGCTCAAGACCCTGTTTCGCAAGAACCTGGACATGGTGACCGAGATTGCCGAAGCGATCTGTCTGCCCCTTTCCGTCACCCAAGAGCTGGTCGATATGGCGCGCGAGCAGAAGCTGCTCGAGGCGACCGGGACGCTCAACGCAAACAACGGCAACGAGATGGGCTACCAGCTGACCGATGCGGGCAGAGCCCGCGCGCTGGATGCACTCAGCCAGTCGGAATACTTCGGCGCCATGCCCGTGCCGCTGGATGTTTACCGCGAGCAGGTCAAGCGCCAATCGATCCGCAACATTCAGGTGACGCGCACGCAGCTGACCAATGCCATGGGGCATCTGGTGCTGCCCGACAGCCTGCTGGATCATCTGGGCCCGGCGGTCAGCGCCGGTCGCTCGATCCTGATGTACGGCCCTCCGGGCAATGGCAAATCCTCGATCTCAAACGGGATCCGCGACTCACTTGGCGATACGGTCTATGTGCCGCGCGCCATAGAATACTCGGGCCAGGTCATCACCGTCTACGACCCCATCGTACACACCGCGATCGAGCAAGAGGCAGATGACCCGACCCAATTGCGCCGTCGCAAGCGGTTCGACTCGCGCTACGTGCAATGTGAGCGGCCCACGGTGGTCACGGGCGGCGAGCTGTCGCTGTCGATGCTGGATCTGGTCTACAACCCGACCGCGCGCACCTATCAGGCGCCGCTGCAGCTGAAATCCACCGGCGGTATCTTCATCGTCGACGACCTTGGCCGTCAGGCGGAACCGCCACAGGCGCTGATCAACCGCTGGATCGTTCCCCTCGAAGAAGGCAAGGACATTCTGGGCCTCCAGTCGGGTGAAAAATTCGAAGTTCCCTTTGACACGCTGGTGATCTTCTCAACCAACTTTCACCCCAACGAGATCTTTGACCAGGCGGCCCTGCGCCGGATCTTTTTCAAGATCAAGATTGACGGGCCGAACCAAGAAAACTTCCTGAAGATCTTTGCGCTGGTGGCCCGCAAAAAGGGCATCCCATTGGACGAAGGCGCCCTGGTGCATCTGCTCAAGGTAAAATATCCCACCATCGACAACACCTACGCCAACTATCAGCCGGTGTTCCTGATCGACCAGATGATCGCGATCTGCGAGTTCGAAGGCATCCCCTATCAGATGACCCCCGAATTGATCGACCGCGCTTGGGCCAACATGTTCGTCAAGGACGAGACGATCGTGAAATAAGTGCGGCACAGACGCAACCCCAAGGCCCCATGCAGTCAATCAAACACCCATTTTCGCAAAATGTAGAATTTGCGAAGCTTTGCAAAACTACGCCATTCTTCCCATATATCTGCACTCAAAGGTGCGCTCTTCGCAAAACGCGTCGCATACACGCACTCTCCTTCCTCTTGCTAAAAATATCCCGGGGGAGTCGCCCAAGGGGCGGCGGGGGCAGCGCCCCCTTCCCCCTTTTCCAACTTACTGTCGCAGGCTAGGCTGCCCATCATGGCCCACCTCCCCGCCCAGATCACAGATTGGTTTTCCACCCGGGGCTGGTCGATCCACCCGCACCAGTACGCCATGCTCGACCGGGCGCAGGACCCCGCGACCCTGCTGATTGCACCCACCGGCAGCGGCAAGACCATGGCCGGTTTTCTGCCCACATTGGCAGAACTGGCAGAGGGCACGCATGAGGGCCTGCATACGCTCTATGTCTCACCGCTCAAGGCGTTGGCGGCGGACATCAAACGCAATCTGCGCGCGCCGGTAGAGGACATTGACCTGCCCATCCGGATCGAAGATCGCACCGGCGATACCACTTCCACGCAGAAAAAACGACAACGCGCAGACCCGCCGCATATCCTTCTGACCACCCCAGAGAGCCTGGCGCTTCTTACTTCATACGAAGACGCACCGCGGATGTTCGCAGGACTGCAGCGTGTGGTCGTGGATGAGATCCACGCATTGGCTGAAAGCAAACGGGGCGATCAGCTGATGCTGGCGCTGGCACGATTGCAGACGTTCTGCCCCGGTCTGCGGCGCGTGGGCCTATCGGCGACGGTCGAAGACCCGCAGGCCATCGCGCGCTTTCTGGCCTGCCACCCGGACCCTTGCAACATCGTGCTGGCCGATCCCGGCCCGGACCCCGACATCGCAATGCTAGAAACCGAGGAAACGCCCCCCTGGGCGGGGGGAGGCGCGGCCTATGCCATTCCCGCCGTGATGGAGCAGATCAAGGCGCATAAGACCACGCTGATCTTTCACAACACCCGTGCGCAGGCCGAGATTTTCTTTCACAACCTGTGGCTTGCCAATGAAAACGCCCTGCCCATCGGCATCCACCACGGCTCGCTCGACCGGCAACAGCGCGAGCGGGTCGAAGCCGCCATGGTGCGCGGAGATCTGCGCGCCATCGTCTGCACCGGGAGCCTTGATCTGGGTATCGATTGGGGGGATGTGGATTTGGTGATCCAGATCGGCGCGCCCAAAAACGTCAAGCGCCTGGTACAGCGTATCGGGCGCGCCAATCACCAGTACAACGCCCCGTCCAAAGCTCTGCTGGTACCCGCAAACCGCTTTGAAGTGGTGGAATGTGTGGCCGCGCTGGAGGCGGTCAAAGCCCATGCACTTGATGGTGATCCACGCGGCGACGGCCCCCGTGACGTGCTTTGCCAGCACATCCTAGTCGCCGCGGCAGCCGGGCCTTTTGTGGCCGACGACCTTTATGCCGAAATGTCATCCGCCGGTCCGTATGCCGGGCTTAGCCGCGATGCTTTCGACGCCTGCCTCGATTTTTGCGCCACTGGCGGCTACGCGCTGCGGGCCTATGACCGCTGGCAGCGGCTGATGCAGCGCCCAGACGGGTCGTGGCAACTGCGTGACCCGCGCGCAGCTGCGCGCATCCGGATGAACATGGGCACGATCCAGGACACCGATACGCTCAAGGTTCGGCTGAAACGGAACCGGGGTGGCAAGCCGCTGGGAGAGGTTGAAGAGGCTTTTGCCGCCTCGCTCACCCCCGGCGACACTTTTCTGATCGGCGGCCAGATCGTGCGCTATGAGGGGTTGCGCGAAATGACGGTCGAAGTGTCGCGCAATGCGGCCAAGAAACCAAAGATCGCAACGTTCTCGGGCACCAAGTTTGCCACCTCCACCCAGTTGAGCAACCGCATTCTCGACATGTTCGCCCAGGTTACCTGGCCACAACTGCCACGACATACCGCCGAGTGGCTGGCCTTGCAGCGTCATGTGTCAACCCTGCCCGAGCGGGGTCGGTTGCTGATCGAGAGCTTTCCACATGATGGGCGAGAGCACGCCTGCATCTATGGGTTCTCGGGCCGCAACGCACAGCAGACGCTTGGCCTGCTGGTGACCAAAAGGATGGAGGAGTTGGGACTGCACCCGCTTGGCTTTGTCGCCACGGATTATGCCACGCTGATCTGGGGGTTGGATCCGCTCACCGAACCCGCCCCTTTGTTCCAGATCGACGCCCTGCGCGACGGGCTGGACACCTGGCTGGCAGGAAACGCCGTCATGAAACGCACCTTTCGGGGCTGCGCCACGATCGCGGGGCTGATCGAACGCAACACGCCCTCGGCTCGCAAAAGCGGGCGACAGGCCACGTTTTCGTCGGACATCTTGTATGACACGCTGCTGAAATACGACCCCGATCACCTGCTGATGAAAATCACTCGGGACGAGGCGATGCGGGGTCTGGTCGATTTTGGGCGGATCGAAGAGATGATCGCCCGTGTCGGCACACGGATTGACCTCAGGCGCCTGGAGCGCGTGTCGCCGCTTGCGGCTCCACTGCTTCTTGAGGTGGGCAAGGTCCCGGTCAAGGGATCGGCCGAGGAGAAGCTGTTGCAGGAAGAAAGCACACGACTGATGGAGGCCTCGGGATTAGCGCAGGTTTCAGAGCGATAGAAACCCCTTGCGTCCGCGCATCAGACACGCAAAGAACGTTTCATGAACGGTTTGAATTTCACCTTTCGCGAGATCCAACTGACGGCGCTGGAAAGCGGTGCTTTGTGGTGGCCCGAGCAAAGCGTTCTGTCGGTGTCGGATCTACATCTTGGGAAGTCAGAGCGGTTTGCACGTTTGGGCCGCGGCACCCTACCGCCCTATGAAACCCAGGACACTCTGACCCGCCTGGCCCGAGATCTGGAGCATACACAGGTCACAACCGTGATCTGCCTGGGCGACAGTTTTGACGACACCCAGGCCGCCCAATCCATTGGCGAGGACAACGCCCTGTGGATTGCCAAGCTCCAGGCCGGGCGGCAGTGGTATTGGATCGAAGGCAACCATGACCCCGGCCCGGTGGAATTGGGCGGCAGCCACGTGGCAGAGCTGTTCCTGGACGGGCTGACCTTTCGCCACATCGCCAAACCTGACTCATCCGGCGAGGTGTCCGGCCACTATCACCCCAAGGCGCGGATCAGGATGCGGGGCCGCACGCTAACACGTCCGGCGTTCCTGATGGATGAGGTTCGGATCATTCAACCCGCGTATGGCACCTATACCGGCGGGCTGCGCAGCGAAGACGCGCCGCTTTGCGATCTGATGAGCCCCCTGGCACAGGCCATCTTGGTTGGTCCGACGCCTTGCCTTGTCCCGATGCCACGTTGAAGCGTCAGCGTCAGACGATCCCGGCCTCTTCCAACTTGGGTTTATACTTGCGACTGACGGGCACCTGATCGCCGTTGATCAGCCTGATGTAGATGCGTCCACCGGTGCGTTCCACGCTTTCGATGGCCTCACGCGTGACCCAATGCGACCTGTGCGTGCAATACCCCAAGACAGGCTCCATCTCATCAATGGCGTCGGCAAACCGCGACCGGATCGTGATCACCTCATCCATCGTGACCACATCAACACTGTGGTCGTGTACCGTGAGCCGCAAAATCGGCCCTTCGAAGCCTTCGGGCAAACGGCGATACAGACGCGGCTGAATAATCTGCTCTTCTTCCTTTGGGGCTTGGCTGTCCAGCCCCGGGAAACTGCGACGCAGCACCAGCAATCCACTGGCAAAGATCGTTCCATATTGCAGCATCGTCGTCAGATCTGGCACCTCTTTGGTTTCGGGCAACGCCGTCAGCCATATCAACGCCCATAAAACTGGGGTGAACAAAACCGTCACCAAAGCCACCGTGGCCACATCGCGCACGATTTGCTTGCGGTTTTTGGCATATCGTTGAATGCATCTGACGCTGAAATGCGCGATCAACGCGCCTAGCACCATGACCGCGGACCAAAACAGGAAACGTCCCAGGAACGAGACCCCCTCTGCGCCGAAAGGTTTGGCCTGGGCCGCTAGAAGTGTCAGAAAAACCAACAACGGCCCCAAAACCAAAAGGTTGTGTTCCGCTAGAATTTTTTTGAACTTGGAAATCATGAACTATGAGAACTTGAGCAATTACTACGCTGTTTTGTTTACCTCAGACGCTGGACGGCCTCAAATCGTCAAAGCGTTTCTAAGTGGTATTTCAGAGTTCCATTAATATCGAACCCGACCGGGCAACACCAGAGGTTGAGCATTACAAATATGAAGACACGAATAAGTGAAAGTTTCGCGAAACAGAGGATGATGGACACTCTGGGAGCGCGGCTTGAGAAGATTGAAGATGGCCACATCGAGATTTCGGCACCAATTGTCCCTGAGTTTACGCAACAACAAGGCCATGCGCATGCCGCGTTGAGTTTTGCCTTGGGAGACACCGCAGCAGGCTATGCTGCTTTGACGTGCGCCCCCGCCAATCACGAAGTTGTGACCGCCGAAATCAAGATCAACCTGCTGGCCCCGGGTCGTGGGGATCGCTTGAAGGCAATCGGCCGGGTGTTGAAACCCGGCCGACGTCTGATTGTTGTGGCGGCTGACGTTTATGCCATCAGCGATGGAGCCGAAACACACGTGGCGGCCCTGCAGGGCACCATTGTTCCGGTCCCCGTCTAGCTCAAGCAGTCAGGCCTTCCGGTTCCTGCAGGCCGTTGGCGCGGCAGCAAGCAGTCAGCGTGTTGGCCAGCAGGCAGGCGATGGTCATCGGGCCGACGCCACCGGGAACCGGGGTGATCGCACCCGCGCGGGCAGCGGCGCTTTCGTAATGTACGTCGCCAACCAAGCGCGTTTTGCCTTCGCCCTTTTCGGGGGCGTCGATGCGGTTGATGCCCACGTCGATGACGGTCGCACCTTCCTTGATCCAATCACCCGGCACCATTTCAGGGCGGCCAACGGCAGCGACCACAATGTCGGCGCGGCGGACAACATCAGGCAGGTCCTTGGTGCGCGAATGCGCGATGGTCACGGTGCAGCTGTCACCCAGCAGCAGTTGCGCCATCGGCTTGCCCACGATGTTCGAACGACCAACAACCACGGCGTCCATGCCCGAGAGGCTCCCGTGGTGGTCGCGCAGCATCATCAGGCAGCCCAACGGGGTGCAGGGCACCATCGATTTCTGACCGGTGCCCAGCAGGCCCACGTTCGAGATGTGGAAACCGTCGACGTCCTTGGCCGGGTCGATGGAGTTGATCACCAGATCCTCGTTCAGGTGCTTGGGCAGCGGCAGCTGCACCAGAATGCCATGCACCGCCGGGTCAGTGTTCAGCTTGTCGATCAGCGCCAGCAGGTCCGCCTCGGAGGTATCCACATCCAGCTTGTGCTCGTAGCTGTTCATGCCGACCTCGACGGTCTGCTTGCCCTTGGAACGGACATAGACCTGGCTTGCCGGATCCTCGCCCACCAGAACCACCGCCAGACCGGGGGTGATGCCGTTTTCCTCTTTCAGTTTGGCCACGTGCTCGGCCACCTGGCCCCGCACATTGGCTGCAAACGCCTTGCCGTCGATAACCTGCGCTACCATGTCTTGATCCCTTCGCTCAAAACCCACCTGCCGCAAGGGCGGCGGTCAATCCACGCCGATCACACGTTCCTCGCGTGCGATCGACCAGTCAATCAGAATGCGCCACAGCTGTTCAGCCAAGTCGGGGTCCATCCCCCTGTCCCGGGCCGTGGCGCGGACGTTCTGAACCACTTCTTCGACACGAGCCGGAATGCGTGCGGGCAAGGCTTCGCCCGGTTTCAGCTCGGCGGCGCGGTCGATGTATCCGGAACGGGTGACCAACAAGTCGATCAGGTGTCGGTCCAGCTTGTCGATCTCGACGCGCAGCGCCTGCATCGAGGCGCAATCGGTTGGCGGTGTCAAAGAGGGCATTTCACTAACTCCTGCGGCCCGGAGGGGTCCGGGCCGCAGAAACCGTATTTTAGAGCTTAGAACAAGCCCTCGATCTCACCTGCGTCATTGAGGCAGATGGTTTCGGCGGCCGGTTTGCGCGGCAGACCGGGCATGGTCATGATCTCGCCACAGACAGCAACGATGAAGCCGGCACCCGCAGACAGGCGAACCTCACGCACGGGAACCGAATGGCCCACGGGCGCGCCGCGCAAGCTCGGATCGGTTGAGAAGGAATATTGCGTCTTGGCCATGCAGACCGGCAGGTTGCCGTATCCGGCCGCTTCCCATTCCTTCAGCTGGTTGCGGATCTTGTTGTCGGCCAGCACCTCGTCCGCGCGGTAGATGCGCTTGGCGATTGTGTCGATCTTGTCGAACAACGACATGTCGTCGGGGTAGATCGGCGCAAAGTTGGCAGTACCGCTTTCGACGATCTCCACGACCTTTTCGGCCAGCGGAGCGGACCCTTCCGAACCCAGCTCCCAGTGACGCGACAGAACCGCCTCGACACCATGGGTCTCGGCATAGGCTTTGACCGCATCAACTTCGGCGTCGGTGTCGGTGACAAAGTGGTTGATCGCGACCACAACCGGCACACCGAAGGATTTGAGGTTTTCGATGTGGCGGCCAAGGTTGGCACAGCCGTTGTTCACGGCTGCGACGTTTTCCGCGCCCAGATCGGCCTTGGCAACGCCGCCGTTCATCTTCATCGCGCGCACGGTGGCAACCAGCACAACCGCGGACGGTGCGATGCCTGCCTTGCGGCACTTGATGTTCATGAACTTCTCGGCACCCAGGTCGGCACCAAAGCCAGCCTCGGTCACCACATAGTCGGCCACTTTCAGCGCGGTCTTGGTCGCGATGACCGAGTTACAGCCGTGCGCGATGTTGGCGAAGGGTCCGCCGTGTACAAAGGCCGGGTTGTTTTCCAGGGTCTGCACAAGGTTCGGCTGCATCGCGTCCTTGAGCAGGACGGTCATTGCGCCTTCGGCCTTGATGTCGCGGCAGTAGACAGGGGTCTTGTCGCGGCGGTAGGCCACGATGATGTCGCCCAGACGCTTTTCCAGGTCCTTCAGGTCGTTCGCTAGGCACAGGATCGCCATGACCTCGGAGGCCACGGTGATGTCAAAGCCTGCTTCACGCGGGAAACCGTTGGAAACACCACCCAAGCTGGCAGTGATCTGGCGCAGAGCGCGGTCGTTCATGTCGACCACGCGACGCCATGCGACGCGGCGGGTGTCGATCTCGGCCTCATTGCCCCAGTAAATGTGGTTGTCGATCATCGCGCTCAGCAGTGAGTGAGCGCTGGTGATGGCGTGGAAGTCGCCGGTGAAGTGGAGGTTCATCTCCTCCATCGGCACCACTTGCGCGTAACCGCCCCCTGCAGCGCCGCCCTTCATGCCGAAGTTCGGGCCCAAAGACGCCTCGCGGATACAGATCATCGCGTTCTTGCCAATGCGGTTCAGGCCATCGCCCAGACCCACGGTGGTGGTGGTCTTGCCTTCGCCCGCAGGCGTCGGGTTGATCGCGGTCACCAGGATCAGCTTGCCGTCCTCTTTGGACTGCACAGAGTTGATGAAGTCCTGGCTCACCTTGGCCTTGTCGTGGCCGTAGGGCAGCAGATCATCCGAGGAAATGCCGATCTTGGCGCCAATTTCCTGAATGGGTTTCTTGTTCGCCTCGCGGGCGATTTCGATGTCGGATTTGTAGCTCATCAGCAAGATCCTTGAAGCATGTCGGCCAATGCCGAAGGGTCGCCCCTTCGGCGCTGTTCAACCCATAACCGCCACCATTTCGAAACAGGGTATAGATTCCGACATTTTCATGCTTCGAAACGGCGTTGGGGGCCGTTAGACGTTTCAAATCGGAAACGCGGTATCCCTTGGGATACTTTCAGGGCGCCCAGGCACGTTGATCGGGAATGAAAAGTTGCAGCCGATCCCCAACGGCCAGCCCTCCGGGGCGTTCGACCCAAGCGGTAATGCCACGGCGATTCTTTGCCGCTGGTTTGAAGGACGCGCCATAGCCAGGCGATGTCGCCTCGATCTCGCGCCCGGGCAACACGCAGGGACGGTTTTCCATGTCCACGGTCAGCGTCACCCCAGATGGGCCTTGAAGGCGACTGGCAGGCGGGACAAAGGTGAAATCGGGGATACCTTTTACGACAACCGTGGCCCCCAAAAGGGCAGGATCGAGCGCCTCCAATCCCATATCGCCAGCAACAGCATCCAGCTCTTCCTGAGACAGGATTGTCAGTTGGCGAACATTCCGTATTTCGGTGCCCTCGGCATAAAGATTGCGCACCCGCACGCAAGAGGCGCGGTTCGCCCCCTCGTGCCGTTCACCCGGAACACCTGCAAACCCAAGGGTCAAATGGTCGGTCGCGTCTGCCTTGAGCGTCCCACCAGACGGTACATGCCCCAGCCAAACGATTTCCCCTGAATAATGCGTTTCCTTGAGCACCGGCATCCCGTGCCTCCCCAGCCTGTATTCGAACGTAACGAGTGATTGGGGACACCATACGGCAAATCCCAGTGCGATCCAGAAAAACGAGGCGCTCCCGCCCGTCGACGGTGCTTCTGGCGAAACACCGTCTCCCGTTGGGCCGGGCCTCGCTTTGCTGGGCAGGGCATGCCTTGGATCGCGTTCTCGCGAAATTCTAGCCCCGTGCGGGACCGCGCCGAGCCGTTAGGCGAGGCGCCCGGCCCAAGGCCGCCAGCGATTTCGGCTCAGCCGAGATCAGCGCGGACGCGGGAGTGCCCCTGGCCAACAAAAAAGCCCCGGAAAAACTTCCGGGGCTTTTCTCAATCTCGTCAGATCAAGCTGTGGGCTCGGGCTCCATCCCACCGTCGCCCGAGGGTTTCTTGGGCTTGGTTTTAGGAATGGCAGTCACGCTTGGTGCGTTGCCCTCATCCGGGCTGTCACCATCGTCGTCGCCCGCGTTCGGTGGTTCACCCTTCATGACGCGCTGAATCTCTTCACCGGTCAGGGTCTCATACTCCAGCAAACCTTGCGCCAGGCGCTCCCACTCTGCGTTCTTCTCGGTCAGGATCTGGTGCGCCCGCTCATAGCCCTCTTGGATGAAGCGTTTCACCTCTTCCTCGATCAGTTCCTTGGTGTTGGCTGAGACCGAGAAGCCGGCGGTGTTGCCGCTGTAGCCCTCGTGCGCTTCGGCATAGTCGATGTTACCGACCTTGTCAGACATGCCCCACCGCAGCACCATCGCACGGGCCAATTGGCTGGCCTGCTGGATGTCACCCGCCGGACCGTTCGAAACGTGATCCGCACCATATTTAATGATCTCGGCCGCTTTACCAGCCATGGTCATCGCCAGCTTCTGCTCACATTCCGACTTGTGCCAGTTCAGCCGGTCGATCTCGGGCAAAGACACAACCATCCCCAGGGCGCCACCGCGTGGAATAATGGTCGCCTTGTAGACCGGATCACATTCCGGCAAGGCCAGACCAACCACCGCGTGACCAGCCTCGTGATACGCGGTCTTTTCCTTCTGGTCCTGCGTCAGCACCATCGAACGGCGCTCGGCCCCCATCATCACCTTGTCCTTGGCGTTCTCGAAGTCTTCCATCGTGACAAAGCGACGGCCGACCCGTGCAGCCATCAGCGCTGCCTCGTTCACCAGGTTGGCCAGATCCGCACCCGAGAACCCCGGCGAGCCACGCGCAATGATGCGCAAATCCACATCGGGGCCCAAAGGTGTCTTGCGCGCATGCACGCCCAAAATCTTTTCGCGGCCTTTGATGTCGGGGTTGCCGACGGTCACGTTGCGGTCAAAGCGGCCCGGACGCAGCAGCGCGGGGTCCAGAACGTCCTTGCGGTTTGTGGCCGCCAGGATGATCACGCCTTCGTTGGCCTCGAACCCGTCCATTTCAACAAGCAACTGGTTGAGGGTCTGTTCGCGTTCGTCATTACCACCGCCGTAACCGGCGCCACGATGGCGACCGACGGCGTCGATCTCGTCGATGAACACGATGCAAGGCGCGTTCTTCTTGGCCTGTTCGAACATGTCGCGGACACGGGATGCACCCACACCCACAAACATTTCGACAAAATCGGAACCGGAAATGGTGAAGAACGGCACACCCGCCTCACCCGCAATCGCACGGGCCAGAAGCGTCTTACCGGTACCCGGAGGGCCCACCAGCAATGCGCCCTTGGGGATCTTGCCGCCAAGACGCGAGAATTTCTGCGGGTTGCGCAGGAATTCAACGATCTCTTCCAGCTCTTCTTTGGCCTCGTCGATGCCAGCGACATCGTCAAAGGTGACGCGACCATGCTTTTCGGTCAGCATCTTGGCCTTGGACTTGCCAAAGCCCATGGCGCCGCCTTTGCCACCGCCCTGCATCCGGTTCATGAAATAGACCCAGACACCAATAAGCAGCAGGAAGGGCAGCAGCGTGATGATGAAGGACTGAAAGCCCGACTGCTGCTGTTTCTCGGCGCGAACCGGCACGTTCTGCTCGATCAGCAGCGTGGTTACTTCGGCGTCACCAGGTTTGATGGCTATATAATCCTTGCCGTCCGCCATCCGGTAGCGGACCTGCTCGCCATCCAGTGTCACCTGGCTGACTTCGCCGGATTCAACCGCGCTGACAAAATCGGAATAGGTTCGCTCCTGGCTTTGCAGTGTGCCCCCGGATCCGCTGAACAAATTGAACAGTGCAAGAATCAACAGGAACAGTACAACCCAGAAGGCAATATTGCGTGCGTTGCCCAAGGCAAATCTCCCAAATCTTCGGCTTTTGGAGGGTTAGCCGATCAGACCACTAAAATAGAGAGGATTGAGGCAGGTTCAATGAGATAAAAGAGTCTCGAAGAACTCTTCTTCATCCATCGGCCCCTCAAAACGCCATCCATTCGCCATCCCTGCCAGCGGCGCGGCCACCAGATCCGACCCGCGCCAGACCGCAGGCGCGGCCAGCATGGCAACATGTGGACGCCCGGTCTCGCGCCAATTGGGGCATTGCAACACGCCCTGTTCACCGAGGGCCGCAATGGTGACACCATCTTCATCTGGGCCGCTCAATCGCCATCTGTTGTCCCACAATTCTCCTGGCTGGGTACGTAAATCGCGCACCGCATGATGCTCGCGACAAACCCGCATCCGATTGCGTTGTTTGACAATACGGCAGCCACCTAGCTGCGCAGGGCGACCCTGCTGCGCTGCAGTCAAGGTCATCAGGGTGGGTTGTCGCCGGGGGCGCTCGCTGCCGCCATTCACCCAGGCCACAGCCCCCAAAAGCAACCGCCGCGCGGTTTCTTGCGGCAGGGCGGCAAAGCTATCCAGCGTGATCAACACATCACCGGCATCAAGCTGACAGATTGCGCGCGCGCTGGCCTGCGTGTGAAAATCCAACGCCGCCTGTGCCTGGGCCATATTTTGTGCAACTTGGGACAATGCCGGGGCGGAGAGCCCCAATTCATCCAAAGCGGACTTGGCCTGACGCATGCGAATTCGCTCGAACCGGATGTCCTGATTCGATGGGTCTTCGATCCAGCCCACCCCATGTGCCTCAAGATAGGCACGCAGCTCTTGCCGACTGTGGCGCAACAAGGGTCGCAGCAAGCAGGAGCCGTTGACCTCTCGCATCTCGGGCATGGCAGACAGACCATCAACGCCCGAGGCACGGGCCAAGCCCATCAGAACCGTTTCAGCTTGATCATCTGCCGTATGCGCCAGCAACACAGCCTGCACACCGTGCCCCCTGGCCCAATCTGCCATCAGCGCATAACGGGCCCTGCGCGCCTCGGCCTGCAGGTTCCCGGCACCGGTCCATCCGGCCCAGTTCAGCGTGGTGTGTTTGAGCCCCCAGTCGGTGGCCCGCTGCGCGACCTGACGGGCCTCATCAGCGGCCTCGGAACGCAGACCATGATCCACGGTGACGGCCTGAACCTGAACGTTCTGAGCCGCGGCCAAACGGCTTGCCAGATGCAAAAGGGCGACGGAATCACCGCCCCCCGACACTGCGACGGCCACATGATCCAGACCATGCGCGCTCAAACAGGTATTCAGCGTGCTCAGAAGGTCGTCTTCAGGCGGGCTCAAGAGCACCCCAAAGAGGTCATTTCCTGCTGCGCGTTGCTGACGGCCGTGGCGGCCGGAAAGCGGACGCGGACCTCGGCCAAGGTTACACAGGCCTGATCGACTTGCCCCAGACGCCCCAAGGCAGCGCCCAATTCATAGAGCGCATCAGGGGCAACAGGACCAGTTGAGTTGTTGGTGAAACTGGCCAGATAAGCGCGCGCCGCCTCACGGGTGTCGCCCAGACCATCAAGCGCCTTGCCGCGGTTCAGATGCGCCTCTGGCCCCAGGGGGCTGCCGGGGTATGAGGCATCAAAGTTGGCCAAAAGATCGGCGGCCTTGCGGTAATCACCCGCATCCAGCGCCGCCTTGGCAGTGTCAAACTCGGCCTTTTCACCCACGGCCAATTCGGTGTCATCGGGCCGCGCGTCCTCAATGCCAGGGGCAAAGGGTGGGCTCGCGGTATCACCACCCAAAGTGGTGGTTTCGCCCAAGGTGGAAACATCCCCACCCTCAAGCTCGACCAGCCGGAACTCTAGATCGCCAATACGGTTGGTGCCGTCGGCCACAATGCGGTCGATGCGCTGGTTCATCTGCTCGGTCTGACGCGTCAGGCGTTGCAAGCTGGCCTCGATCGTGTCCACACGTTCCAGCACCGAGCCGCTGGCCTGGGTTGTTGTCGACGCGCCGGTTGTCGACAGTTCGCGCTTGAGGCGCTGAATTTCCACATGCAGAATCGTCAGCTCCTGCCGGATATCAGCCAATGTCTGCGCGTCCTGCGCGTAGGCCATACCTGCGGTCAGTCCCACAACCGCTGCCAAAATCAAGCCTCGAACACGCATGATCTTACCCCGTCAATCCACCGGCCAGCACGGTGACCGCGCGACGGTTGTTGGCATAACATGCCTCTTCGCTGCAAATTTCGATCGGGCGTTCCTTGCCGTAGCTCACCACCTTGAGGCGCGTTCCCGCCACCCCGCGCGAAATCAGGAACTCGCGCGCTGCATTGGCGCGGCGTGCGCCAAGCGCCAGGTTGTATTCGCGGGTGCCCTGCTCGTCAGCATGACCTTCGATGGTGGCCGCGAAATCCGTGTTCTGCAGCAGCCATTCCGCCTGGGCCTGCAATGTGGCGCGTGCCGCGTCGTTTAGGGTCGACTGGTCGACCTCGAACAACACGCGGTCACCAACCGCCTGCTGGAAGTAGGCCGGAGAGCTGGGATCCGCTGCCGATCCGGCTGCGGCATCCCCCAGGTTGACCGAATTGGCGTCATCCAGCGCCGAATTGTTCGTACAGGCAGCCATGGCCACAAGCGCCACCGCCATCGAAATCTTGCTCAAAAGGTTCATGTCAATTGTCCCGCGTGTGTCGCTTGTTGTTGATCTTTTCGTATCACAGCCCCCAAGCCAAGGGAACGCAAGGGGAACTGTGATAAAGTGCTTGTCATTTCTGCAGCGGCGACCACGCCGGGTCGCTGCCTCCGTCAGGTGTGCGCACCGGGCGCAGGTTCCGGCCCGAGATGTCCACAGTATAAAGAGACGAGCGCCCGTTTTCGCCTCGAGTTTCCCGCGTGAACATGATCACACGACCGTTGGGCGACCAGGTTGGCCCCTCATCCAGGAAAGAGGCCGTCAGCAAGCGCTCTTCGCTGCCGTCGGTGCGCATGACGCCGATGTGGAAGCGGCCCTTGTTTTGTTTGGTGAACGCAATCAGATCACCGCGCGGGGACCAGACCGGCGTGCCATAGCGGCCCTGGCCAAAGCTGATGCGTTTGGCCTCTCCGCCACTGGCCGACATCACATACAGCTGCGGCGTACCTGAGCGGTCGCTTTCAAAGACGATCTGCTGGCCATCGGGGGAATAGCTGGGTGCCGTCTCGATCGAGGGCGTGCTGGTCAGCCGCTGTGCCTGCCCCGAGGCGATGTTCATTGTGTAAAGGTCGGTGTTTCCACCCTGGCTGAGCGAATAGACCACTGTCTGGCCATCCGGCGAAAAGCGCGGCGCAAAGCTCATCGTGCCTTCGGCGCTTTCCAGAACGCGACGCTTTACCTGCCCCACGTCCAGCACATGGATGCGGGGAAAGCCGCTTTCGTAACTGGTATAAAGCACCCGGTCGCCAGTGGGCGAGAAGCGTGGCGCCAGCACGATGGCCGAGCTGTCAGTCAGGTACTGAACGTTGTAACCGTCATAATCCATGATCGCCAGGCGCTTGCGACGTTGGTTCTTGGGGCCGCTTTCGGACACATAAACGACGCGGCTGTCGAAATAGCCGCTCTCGCCCGTGATCCGGCTGTAAACCGCATCGGCCACCTTGTGCGCCATGCGGCGCCAACCATCCTTGGTTCCCGAGAACTGCATGCCCGGCTCGATCTCTTTGTCCGAAAACACGTCCCAGACCCTGAACCGCACTGTGACGCGATTGCCCTGGACATTGACAGCGCCGGTGACCAAAGCCTGCGCATTGATCGCTTTCCAATCAGCGAATTTGATGGGGTCATCAAAGCCCGTGACCTGGCTGATATAGGCGCTGGCGGGCACTTCGCGGAACAGGCCCGTACCAGACAGATCCGCCGCCACGACGCGCGCCAGTTGACCTGCAAGCTCGGCAGCAGCCCCGCTGTCGGGGACAAAGTTCGGCACCGCAAAGGGCAGCGGTTCGATCACACCTTCGGTGATTTCGATCCGCAGCGGCTGGCTCTGCGCATGGGCCGTTGTGACCATCAGTGAAAGGCCCAGAAACAGGCTTACCAAAAACTTCATCATTTGATCCGCATCCTCTCGGGATTGAATGTCACTTCGATGTCACGCCACTGGCCGTATTTCTCGGCCGGTAGATCATAGCCTTTTGCGCCACATCGGATAATAGCACGTCGTGCCGCCTGATACGCCTGTTGCGCCGAGGACGCAGAGCCGCCCGAGCTGTCCAACATGCGGATCGAGCCCGCGTCCGGTTTGCCATCCCTCTGCATGGAAAAGGCGACAATGACGGTGGTCTGCAATGCCTCGGACGACAAGGCGCCCACGTTCCAACAGCGAGAAACCGCCAAACGCAGCCCATCCTTTTCACCGCTGGTCAGCGGCGGTCCAAGCGGGATGTCCTCTTGGCTGCCTGCCAGCGCTTCGGCCAACGCATCCTGCACTCCGCTGGGAGAGGCCGGTTGCGGCGTCGGCTGCTCAGCCGTCTGCGCAGGCGGCGACGGGCGACGCGCAGGCGGACGCGGCGAGCGCAACGGGGCCAGTTCATCGCTTTCCTCGGCCTCGGTCACGATCTGATCCGTGGCCTCTTCGGGGGCGGTCTGTTCCTGTTCGGGTTGTGGTTCCTCTGCCCCTTCCTCGGCCACGACGGGTGGAATTTCCACCTCGTCAGGCGTCGCGTCAGGCGGAGGCGGCGCGACCGGTTGCGGGGCCACGCGTTCGACGGGGCGCGGCTTGGGGCGCGCGCCGGGCGGGGCCAAGTCGATCGTCGGTTCCGGATCCGGCTGCACCAGAACAGCCGTGTCTTCGCTTACTTGCGGATCAGGCGCCTCGACCACTGGATCGGGCACGGGTTCCGGCAAAGGCTCGACTACCGGGTCCGGTTGTTGTTGTTCCGGCTCAGGCTGTGGTGCTTCGGGCACGGCCACCTCAACCTCGGGCGTTTCGGGTTGTTGCAAGGCATCGGGCTGCTGCGCCACCTCGGGCGTCTGCACCGGCGCGCTGAGGGCCGCAAAGTCCTCGGCGGAAATCACCGAGACGTCCTGCACGTCAAACGGCAAGGGCTCGGACCGGAAGGCTCCGCCGAGAAATGCCCATCCGACCAACGTCACATGGACAACTGCCGAGATCTTGGTGCCGGTCTGCAAACCGCTGCCTCACTCTCCGCCTTCGTCAAACGTGGGCCCGCCAGTGTCGGTCACAAGGCCCACATTGGAAAACCCACCCGCGTTGAGCGCGCCCATGACCTGCATCACCAACGCATAAGGCACGGCCCCGTCGGCGCGTAAAAACACCTGATCGCTGGACCGCTCAGCGGCAATGGCGCGCAGCTTGGGCACCAGCTCATTCCGGGCCACGCCTGTTGTCTGGATTTCAACCGCGCCCTCGGCGGTGATGGTCACGGTCAGCGGCTCTTCGCTTTCTGAGGGCAAGGCGCCTGCAGCGGTTTTGGGCAGTTCCACCGGGACCCCCACCGTCAGCAGGGGAGCGGCCACCATGAAAATGATCAGAAGCACGAGCATGACATCGACAAAGGGCGTCACGTTGATTTCGGCCATGGGACGCGCGCGACCGCGTCTGCGCCCACGCCGCCGCCCACTGGCCTCGGCTGGTTGCTGTACACCCGCGCCCATGATTCAGCTGTCCAGCTGACGCGACAGGATGGTCGCAAACTCGTCGGCAAAGGCCTCGTACCCTGCCACGATGCGGTCGCTGTCTGCGCTGAGTTTGTTGTAAAAGATTACCGCCGGGATCGCCGCAAGCAGGCCCAGGCCCGTCGCGAGCAAAGCCTCGGCAATGCCAGGGGCCACAACGGCCAGGTTGGTGTTTTGCTGTTCCGCAATCTCGATGAACGCGTTCATGATGCCCCAGACGGTGCCGAAAAGGCCGATGAACGGCGCGGTCGAGCCCACGGTGGCCAGCACCGGCAGGCCTTTTTGCAGAGCTTCAGCCTCTTTGTTGATGGCCACGTCCATCGACCGGTCGATGCGCGCCTGCGCACCCGCGATCAGTCCCCCATCCGTGCGATGCGAGCGGCGCCATTCGATCATGCCCGCAGCAAAGATCTTTTGCGAGCTGCCCTTGGGCTCTGGCCCGATCTGTTCGAACAGCGCGTCCAGCGGATCACCCGACCAGAATGCCTGATCAAAGACATCCGCCTCGCGCCGGGCCGCCCGATACATGATCAGTTTTTGGATGATAATGGACCACGCCCAGAATGACGCCACCATCAGGATCACCATCACCAGTTTGACGGTGAGCGTCGCGCGCGCAAACAATCCCCAAAACGAGAAATCGATCTCCTGCGCCAGCGCCAGAGTTTCTGCTTCCATGAACCTGCTCGTTCTTTGCCTTGCGGCCGGTTTTGTCGGCCTTGTTTGGGCAGACGCTATCTCAAATCGGCACGAAATGCCAACATAACCACCCCCAGCACACGATTTATTGCATCAATGCGCGAATCTCTGCCGGAAGGCGCGTCGGGCGTCCCTCGGTTGTCATGCAGACAGCGGTGACCGATGCGCGGAAAATTTCCGTGTCACCGCGCGTGATCAGCTGGTTCATTGTCAGGCGGACACCCGAAAGACTGGCCACTTCGGTTTCGACCTGAAGCTCGTCATCGAACTTGGCTGTATTGAGGTATTCCGCCTCGATCTTGCGCACGACCCAGACCAGGCCTGCATCTTTCATCGCGTTCTGGTCATTGCCCAGATTGCGCACCCAATCCGAGCGCGCGCGCTCGATGTAACGCAGGTAGTTGGCGTGGTAGACGATCCCGCCCATATCGGTGTCTTCGTAATAGACGCGAATGGGAAAGAGATGTTTCACTGCGCCGCCCCCATCCGGGCAAAGATCCGCAAGGCGTGTGACGCATCCTGTGCCGCCGTCGGCAACACCGGATCATAAGCCGCCCGGATCACATCGGCGATGTCCGGGCGCAAAATCGTTGTCTCGCCCGCCACCGCCAGAGGCGAGCGTTCGCGAAACGCCAGATCAGACCAAAGCAGCATGATCTGCACCACCTGGCTAAGCGCCAATGTTTCAGCAGGCACTTTGGACATCTCGTCATCCATCCGCAGGAATACAAAGGCCGCCTTGATGGCGCCGTCGTCTTCAAACCGGAAGGTACGGTATTGGTTCGCGCCCATCTCGGTCAGCCGCTCGACCAGCGGAGCCAATTCCGGCACCAGACGGTCCAGATCGGGAACCTCAAGCAGCTCCGCCCAGTCACGAAAGAAGAAGACCATGCAATTGGCGCCCAACTCGGGGTCGGTTTCCGCCATCTTGTGGTTGGCCAGCGTTACAACCGCCTCAAACGCGCCTTTGACCGTTTCCAATGTTTGATCTTCGACACCAAATACAATCGGCACGATCGGGCGCGACCAACGGGCAAAGAGAAACTCACCTCCGTCGCGGGTAAAGAGCGCCTCGATCTCTTGCGGTGTCATACCTTCTCAGCCTCCAGATAGCTGCCCCACTTGCGCTGCAGGGCCTTACCGGGATCTATGCCTTGCCAATCAGCAAACAGCAACACAAAGCCCAAGAGATCGGCAACCTCATTCTCCAGATCCGCCCGCGATCCCGCGCCGCGCCCCTGCCCCGCCAGTTTCAGATAGGCCGAGGTCACCTCGCCCAACTCCTCAGACATCTTGCCCAAATACCATGTGGCGTCACGTTCCACGTCGAACCGTTCTGCATAAAGATCGGAAATCCGGCGCGCCAAATCGGTCAGGTCTGAGAGTCGCTCGTCCATAATTTCTTCTTGTTCCAAATACGGCCGCCGGAGGCGTCCCTAACCAAACAAATCACTCTGACTTTTGGGCATGGGCAACCCCAGATGCGCCCAGGCCTTTTGCGCCAGCATCCGCCCGCGCGGCGTGCGCTGGATCAACCCCTGTTGCAGCAAATAAGGCTCGATCACCTCTTCCAACGCATCGCGGCTTTCCGACAGGGCTGCCGACAGCGTCTCGATCCCCACCGGACCGCCGCTGTAGTTCTCGGCAATCAGCTTCAAATACCGGCGATCCGCGCCATCCAGGCCCAGGTTGTCCACCCCAAGACGAGTCAACGCACCATCCGCCAGCTCGCGGGTGATGTGCCCGTCGCCCTCGACCACGGCAAAATCCACCACCCGGCGCAACAGTCGTCCCGCGATCCGGGGGGTACCGCGAGCGCGACGCGCAATCTCTCGCGCGCCTTCGTCGTCGGCTGGCGCGCCCAGTTTTCGGGCGTTTCGGGTGACGATCTCGTGCAACTCATCCACCGTATAGAACTGCAACCGCGTCGGGATACCAAAGCGGTCGCGCAGCGGCGTGGTCAGCAGGCCCATCCGCGTAGTTGCCCCCACCAGGGTAAATGGCTGCAGCTCAATCCGCACGGTACGCGCAGCAGGCCCCTCACCGATCACCAGATCGAGCTCGAAATCCTCCATCGCCGGGTAAAGCACCTCTTCGACAGCCGGGTTCAGGCGGTGGATTTCGTCGATGAACAACACATCGCGGCTTTCCAGGTTGGTCAGGATCGCCGCCAGATCGCCTGCCTTGGCCAGCACCGGCCCAGAGGTCATGCGAAAGTTGACGCCCAGCTCGCGCGCCACGATTTGCGCCAGGGTGGTTTTGCCCAAACCGGGGGGGCCATGAAACAGCGTGTGGTCCATCGCCTCGCCGCGTTGTTTGGCGGATTGGATAAAGACGCGCAGGTTGGCGCGCGCCTCGGCCTGGCCGATGAATTCACCCAAGCCCTGCGGGCGCAGGGCGCGATCGTTGTCCTCTGGCAGTGGCTCGGGGCGCAAAGCGGGATCAGCGTCGATCATTCATCTACCCCTTGGGTGCCAGCAATTTCAGCGCCGCGCGGATCAGATCCGCCTCCCCTGCCTCGGGGTTTGAGGCGGCCGCCTCAGCCACCGCCGAGGCAGCATCCGACGGGCCATATCCGAGGTTTGACAACGCAGACAAAGCACCAGCCGAGGCCGCAGCCGCACCCGAGGGAGCGGTCGGTTTCTTGCGGGGTTTGGGCGCTGGTGCGGGATCCGCGGCCTCCAGCACCTCCAGTTCCGGGCCGTCCATCGCCTCGGTCACGGTACCGCCCAGGGCCATGACGCCTGGGGCCTTGTCCTTGAGATCGAGCACAACGCGCTGTGCGGTCTTGGGGCCCACGCCCTTGGCCGCCTTGACTGTGGCCCAATCACCCAAAGCGATCGCACGGCTCACGCCATCTGGCCCCAGCGTACCCAGAATGGCCAGCGAAACCTTGGCACCGATCCCCTGCACGGAACACAGCAGGCGATGCCATTCCTTTTCAATGAGCGAGGTGAAGCCATAAAGCTGCATCAGATCCTCGCGCACCACCATGTCGGTATAAAGCGAGACCGCCTCGCCCACGCCCGGCAGCGACGCCAGTGTCCGGTCCGAGCAATAAACGATATACCCCACCCCTCGTACGTCGATCAGGATGTGGTCGGCGGCCCGGTAATCCAGCCGCCCTGTCAGCTTGCCAATCATGCCTGTACCTCTCGCAGCCGGATGTCGCCCTTGCCACCATAATGCGCGTGGCACATGGCGATGGCCAGAGCATCCGCAGCATCCGCGCCTGCAGGCTGACAACCGGGCAACTGCAGTTTCACCATGTAAAGGATCTGCTGCTTGTCGGCGTGACCTGCGCCAACGATGGTTTTCTTGACCTTGTTGGGGGCATATTCGCCAATCGGGATGCCCGCCTGCGCCAAGGTCAGCAAAGCCACTCCACGCGCTTGGCCCAGTTTCAGCGTCCCGGCCCCATCCTTGTTCACGAAAGTCTGTTCGATGGCCGCCTGATCTGGCGCATAGCGGGCCACGACATCCGTAAGTTGCTCATGCAGCGACAAGAGCCGCTCTGCCAGATCACCCGAACCAGAGGTGCAATGACCGTTGGCAATGTGGCTCAACCGGCTACCGTTTGATTCGATTACGCCCCATCCCATGGTCCGTAATCCGGGGTCGATGCCCAGAATTCGCATAAATCCGCCCACGCCCTGCTCGTTTTTGTAACGTTTCTCACGAACTAGCACGAAAGGGGAACATTTTCCAAGCGCTTTGCGATCACAGACAAAAACGACACCGCCTGTTCCGCCTACGACTTTCGGTCTGAAAACGACATGCCGCAATGCAAAAAGCGACACGTTTGCGACACCTGATCACCCTTTATTTCATGACTGTTTCAGCCATTTCGACCCTTGCAGAAATTGCATAGGACACATGCAATTTTGATCTCTTGTGCCGGTGATTTGCCCGCCATAAGTGCGGCTCAGAACGAAAACAGTGACTACTCACACAAACCAGAAGGAACATGGATATGGCTGCACTGGACACCACCCGCACCTATGGCTCGATCGGCCTCGTTGGCCGTATCGGCGCAACATTCGCCTCCGCAGTGAACGCAATCGCCCTGTGGAACGACGCACGCGTCACCCGCAACACCCTGTCGGAACTGTCCGACCGCGAACTGGAAGACATCGGTCTGATCCGCGGCGACATCGACGGCGTTGCAGAAGGGTCGCACCGCTTCTGAGCCTTTCTTCCCCGCCTCTCCCTCGGGGATCAAAAGAAACGCCGCATGACATATTCATGCGGCGTTTTCTTTTGTCTGAATGTATCCCGGACAGTGCCCCGGCGGTGCTTGTTTCAGCGCAGCACTGGACCGATTTGGGATGCGATAAACTCTGAGACGGGCTCCACTGCCATCAAAGCCGCGCCGCCCTGTTCCACGACGGTTCCTTCATGCAACTTGGCAAGCCGTTCTTCATAAGCTGCAGGCCCAAGATGTGCGAGCAGAAAGCCCTTGAAAACGAAGAATCCAAACACAAACATTGCAATCGCACGCAGGGACACCCCGGGCCGTGCCCGTCTGGGTTTCACTTCGATCAGCCCGTCCGAACGCAAGCGGTGCGTGTACCCGCCCGACATGGCCTGATGTTTCCGCGTCAGTTTCGCGACGCGACGATCAAATTGGAGATGGTCCTCAACCATGGCAGCCTCCGTCTCACTGGCCCCCACCGGTGATTGAGACAACCTACGGCTAAAATGTGACCAAACAAAGACCCACGTCTAAAATGCCACTAAAACTGGCCTAAATTGCGGCATTTCTTTGAATTGTGAGCGTTGTCCACTCGCCAATCTCATCCCGATGGACCAGATTGTTTCCATTATCGGCATATACAGCGACCACTTCGTCCGCCTGTTCATTCAAAATACCCGAAAGAATCGCGTATCCGCCGGGGCGCAGGTGCGATGTCACATCCGGAGACAGGGCCACCAGCGGGCCCTTTAGGATATTGGCGAAAACCAGGTCATAGGGCGCATGGGCCGCCAGATCGGGGTGATCAAAGCCCGCGGCCTCCAGACATTTGACCGTACCCTCCATGCCGTTGGCTTTCAGGTTCGCCTCGGCCACATCAACGGCAACTTCGTCGATGTCGCTGGCCAGGATATCGCCGGTCCACACCCGAGCGGCGGCCATCGCCAGCACCGCGGTGCCACAACCGATGTCGGCAACCTTGGCGCCCTCGAACCCGTCCGAAATCAGACGATCCAGAGCCCGCAGACAGCCAAGTGTGGTGCCGTGGTGGCCGGTACCGAAGGCCATCGCCGCCTCGATCAGCAGAGGAATGCTGCCCTCGGGCACCTTGTCGGCGTCATGGCTGCCATAGACAAAGAACCGCCCGGCCTCGACAGGGGCCAGCTCGCGGCGCACATGGGCGACCCAGTCGGTTTCCGGCAGTTCCGAGATCACAAACGGCTTGGCCTCAAACGTTGCGGCCAAAAGCGCCAGACCTGCCTCGTCCGGGGCCTCGGTGAAATAGCCGCCAACCTCCCACAGGCCCGACCCGTCCTCGACCTCGAACACGCCCACGCCAGTGGGTTCCGGGTTCAGGCGTTCCATGGCTTCGCCCAGGGCTTCGGCGGGGGCTTTGCCCATCAACGTGGTCAGTGCGGTAAAGGTCGGCATCAGCGTCTCCTGAATCTGTCCGCATGCGCGTAGGGCCGCGGCGCGTCGAGGTCAAGCTCGGATACCATGGTTCGGCCCAGGGATTGCACGTAAAGCCAGCCCCACCAAGCCGCCCCTGCCCCCACGATGATGGTAACGAGCGCCTGGGCATAGATGACGCCGGGTGCACCGAACCAACCAGCCAAGACCCAGGCAAAAGGCAGCGTCAGAATGCCGTCGCGGATCCAGGATACCAGCGTGGCCCAGCCGGGCTTCATCAAAGCGTTGAAGGCGGCTGAGGCCACGTAGAGCGCGGCGGCGAACACGAACCCGCCGGCTCCGAAGTAGACGAAGTTCAAAACAACCTCGACCCCGGCACCGGTGACAGCAAAGGCCCCGACAATCCATGGACCAAGCAAGGCCAGCAGAGACCATGTGACGGCGGTATAGATCAGCCCAAAGATCAACGCATCACGATAGGTTCGACACAAGCGATCATGCCGCCCGGCACCAAAGTTCTGACCAAAGATGCCACCGATGGCCCCAGACAGCGAAAAGATCCCGCCAAACGCCACAACAGTCAGTCGGCCAACCACGGCCCAGCCTGCGACGGCCTCATCCCCGAATCCGGCCATGACAATGGTAAGCAGGTAGTTGCCCACAGGTGTAGCCATCTGCGCCAGGATCGCAGGCAAGGCGATGGCAAAATAGGGCGCTGCGGTTTCTCGCAAGCCCCGCAGACAAGGCCGCGCTAGAAGGTCATGCGTACCAATCGCAAACCGCAAAGCCACAACCAGCATCACCACGCGCGAGATATTCAGCCCCATGGCCGCGCCATCCAGCCCCCAGCCAAAGCCCACGATCATGATCGGATCGATCACCATGGCCACCGCGCCAGAGGTCAGCGTGACCATCATCGACCGCATCCCGTCGCCCTCGGCCCTGAGCGTGCCGTTGGCGATCATCGACACCGCCATGATGCCAAGGCTGGGCACTGACATCGCCAGATAACGTGCAGCCAGCGCCGCTGTTTCTCCGGTTGCGCCGGAAAGCGCCACGATCTCATGCCGGAATACAAAGATCGAGGCGGCCACCGTACTCTGAATCGCAAAAGCGATCATCGCCGCACTTGTGGCGGTGCGGCGCGCCAGTGGCCGGTTGTCCTCGCCGATGCGGCGCGACACCAGCGCGGTCGACGCGATCATAAGGCCGATGCCGGCAGAGACCGAGAAATACTGGATCGCAAAGGCAAAGCCGATGGCGGCCATCAACTTGGGGTCGCCCAGTTGCGAAATCCAGAACAGATTGGCCGCATCCACCAGAAAGACAAAGGTGATCCCCATGGCACCCGTCATGGTCATGCGCACCACATGCCCCATGGTGGAGCCGGTCAGGAACCGTCCCTTATCCGCCATGCGCGCCTATTCCGCCGGGGCCGGCTCAGGGCGAGCAAAGATCGTCTCGTGTCCGGGTTCGGGGTGGCGTGGGATCAGCATCGAGAGCGCCAAGGACACCAGCGCCATACAGGCCGCCAACGCAAAGACCGCCGCCGGAGAGACAACCCACAAAAGCCCCAGCAACACCGGCAGGAACACCGCCGCGATGTGGTTGATGGTAAAGGCCACGGCAGCCGTTGGCGCGATGTCACCGGGGTCGGCGATCTTCTGGAAATAGGTCTTCAGCGCCATTGCGAGACCAAACAGAATGTGGTCGATCACATAAAGGAACGCCGCCAGCATAAAGCCCCAGCCGAACCAATAGAGCCCCCCGTAAGCACCGAACACCAGCGCCAGACCGATGTATTCGAACATCAGCGTCCGGCGCTCACCGAACTTGGCCACGGCCTTGCCCAGGAACGGCGCGGCAAACATGTTGATCACAAGGTTGATCAGGTAAAGGCCGGTCAACTCATGCACCTCGAACCCAAAACGTTCGACCATCATGAAGCCGGCAAAGACCATGAAGATCTGCCGCCGTGCGCCGGACATGAACTGCAGCGCGTAATAGAGCCAGTACCGTTTCCGCAGCACCATCTTCTTGACCTGCGGCGTCGGCGCTTCGAACTGGGGATAGGCCAGCAGGCAGAAAATCGCGATAGCCGCAGTCACCCCGCCTGAAAGCATGAAAACGATGTTATACGTCAGGTTCAGCGTGTCCCACATCATCACGATCAGAACAAACACCACGGTCGTTGTGGCGGATCCGGCCGCCATCAACCAGCCCAGCATTTGCGGCGCCCGCTCCTTGGGCAGCCATTGCAATTGCAGTGACTGGTTCACCGTCTCATAGTAATGAAACCCGATCGAGCTGAGCAGGGTCAGGAACAGCAAGCCCTGCAAGCTGGGAAACCAAGCGGTAAAGGCCGTGGCGACCCCCAACATGAAGAGCGAGATCAGCCCAAGCACCTGCTCGCGTACGAAGATGATGATGGCGATGACCCCAACTGCCAGAAAGCCCGGGATCTCGCGCACGGTGTGCAGCAATCCGATGTCCGCGCCGTCAAAATCTGCAACTTCGATGACGAAATTGTTCAGGAGAGCATACCAGGCATAAAACGCAATCGGCATGGCCATTGCGGTAACAAACAGCAGGGTAAAGGGCCGCCGCCAGAACGGAAGAGAATGCGCTTCGGCAAGGGGGATCGGTTTCATCATGAGATTTCTCTACGCCGATTGGTGGGCGCTGGCGAGCGCAAAGAGACCAGCGCACATCTCGTCTGCGTCAGCGCGCAGATATTTTGGAGTGTCAAGCGTTCTGGCTAGGCAGCGTGTCAGGCGACAATCAGAGAAAGCTCTGCGGATCGATATCGACGCTCAGGCGCAAGTCACCTGTCAGGCGCAGAGGTGCGATCCAGCGGGCGATGGCGTCCTGAATCGGCGCACCCTTGTCCGCCTTGACCAACAACCGCACGCGGTGGCGCCCGCGAATGCGTGCGATAGGGGCCGGGGCAGGCCCAAACACTTGCGCGCCGATCTGACGGAGGGGGCCATCATTGCGCGCCATCGCGTTGCCCAGATCAAACACCGCCGCCACGTCAGGCCCCGACAGCACAATCCCCGCCATTCGGCCATAAGGCGGCACACCAGCGGCCTGCCGTTCGGCGGCCTCGGCCGACCAAAACCCGTTTTCATCCCCCGACAGGATCGCGCGGATCACCGGATGCTCGGGCTGAAACGTCTGCAACAGCGCCTGCCCCGGCTTTTCGGCCCGCCCGGCGCGCCCGGCCACCTGCCGCATCAGTTGGAACGTGCGTTCAGCCGCACGCAGATCCGAGCCCTGCAGGCCCAGATCGGCGTCGATCACCCCCACCAAGGTCAAGTTCGGGAAGTTGTGCCCCTTGGCCACCAACTGTGTGCCGATGATGATATCGGCCTCGCCCTCGGCGATCTCTTCGATCTTGGCCTTAAGCGCGCGGGCTGAGCCGAACATGTCGGAACTCAGCGTGGCGATGTTGGCATCGGGAAAGGTCTCCAGCGCCTCTTCGGCCAGCCGTTCGATACCTGGTCCAACCGGGGCTAGTTTGCCTTCGACTTCGCAGGATGGGCAAGCGTCAGGCATCGGTTTGGTCTCACCGCATTGGTGGCACATCAGGCGTTTGAGGAAGCGGTGCTCGACCATACGGGCGTCGCAATTGTCACAGCCGATCTGATGCCCGCAAGCCCGGCAGATCGTGACCGGCGCATAGCCGCGACGGTTGATGAAAAGGAGCGACTGTTCGCCCTTGGCCCGCCGATCTTCGACCGCCTGGCGCAGGGTGGGCGAGATCCAGGTGCTGGCCGGCATGCTTTCGACGCGCATGTCGATGGCCCGCATTTCCGGCATCACGGACGCGCCAAACCGCGAGGTCAGCTCGATCTTTTCGTATTTTCCCGCGTCCGCATTGGCCCAGCTTTCCAGCGAGGGCGTGGCGCTGGCCAGCACGACACGGGCGCCGCAAATGGCCGACCGCAGCACCGCCATGTCGCGGGCGTTGTAGGTCACGCCATCCTCTTGCTTGTAAGAGGTGTCGTGTTCCTCATCCACAATGATCAGGCCAAGGTGGCGGAACGGCAGAAACAGCGACGAGCGCGCACCGACCACCACCTGCGCGTCCCCCTGACCCACCATGCGCCAAACCCGGCGCCGTTCCGTCATCGTGACGCCCGAGTGCCATTCGGCGGGCCGTGCGCCAAACCGAGCCTCGATCCGGGTCAGGAATTCAGCGGTCAGTGCAATCTCGGGCAGCAGCACGAGAGCTTGTTTACCTAGGCGCAGACATTCGGCGACGGCCTCCAGATAGACCTCTGTCTTGCCGGAACCGGTCACACCCTTGAGCAGCGTCGTGCCGTATTTCTGTGATTGTAGCCCAGCGCGCAGGGTTTCGGCGGCGGTCGCTTGGTCGTCGCTCAAGTCCTTGCTTGGCAGGTCGGGGTCCAGATGTGGATAAGGCAGATCACGGGGACTGTCCTCCTCTCGGACGACATCCTGTTTTACCAACCCCTTGACGACCGTCGGAGTCACCCCGGCCATTTCTGCCAGTTCCTTGAGCGTGAACGACAACCCGCCGTATTCGCGCAGCACTTCGAGCACACGGCGTCGCGCGTCGGTTTGACGATCCGGCACCCCTTCGCCCAAGCGATATACCTTGCGCATGGATTGCGGATCGCCCAGGCCCGGCGCGCGGGTCGCAAGCCGCAGCATCATCGACATGGGTGTCAGCGTGTAGTCAGCGGCGCGGCCCAGAAACGTACGCATCTCGTCGCGCATCGGGGCCACATCCAGCACCCGGATGACCGAGCGAATCCTGGACCGGTCGAAATCTCCTTGCCCCGGCCCCCAGACGACGCCCATCACCTTGCGGGGGCCAAGCGGGACCTCGACAAAGGCACCCCGAAAGCAACCGCCTTCGGGCGCTTTGTAATCCAGAAGCCGATCAAGGGGTTGCGTGGTCAGGACAGCAACCAGATCACCTTGGTCGAAAAACTCTGGATCGGGCACGGATCACCTTTCGTGGGCCAGGGGTTTCAGTGGGTCCCTTCATGAGGTAAAGGCATCCGGGACAGAGGCCAACCCATCAAAGGACTGCCCCCATGAAATTCTTCGTTGATACCGCCGAAATCGACGCCATTGCCGAGCTGAACGACCTGGGCATGGTGGACGGTGTGACCACCAACCCCTCGCTGATCAAGAAATCCGGTCGCGACATTATCGAGGTCACGAAAGAGATCTGTGATCTCGTCGACGGCCCGGTGTCCGCCGAGGTGACCGCGACAGATGCCGAGACGATGATTGCCGAAGGCCGCAAACTGGTTGAGATCGCCGAAAACATCGCCGTCAAAGTGCCGCTGACCTGGGATGGCCTAAAGGCCTGCAAGACCCTGACCGATGATGGTCACATGGTGAACGTGACGCTCTGCTTCTCGGCCAACCAGGCGCTGCTGGCGGCCAAGGCAGGCGCGAGCTTTATCTCGCCCTTCATCGGTCGTCTGGATGACATCAACCTCGACGGCATGGAACTGATCGAAGACATCCGCACAATCTATGATAACTTCGGGTTCGAGACGGAAATCCTGGCCGCCTCGATCCGCTCGGTGAACCACATCCTGGACAGCGCCCGCATCGGCGCCGACGTGATCACCGCGCCACCTGCCGTGATCAAGGCGATGGTCAACCACCCGCTGACCGACAAAGGCCTCGACGCTTTCCTGGCAGACATCAAAGCCGCCGACATCAAGATCCTCTGATCTTGCGCGGCGGGGGGAGGCTCCCGCCCTCTGTTGCTCGATCAAAGATCGAGCGCCGCCGGTTGGGCCGGGCAGCGCGCCTGCGGCGCGCTGCGTTTGCGTCCAGCCGCCACCCGTTCGAACAAAGCACCGACCGCGCCGCGCGTAGCGCGGCGCTGGGCCCAACGGGAGGGGCCAGATCTTTGATCTGGTGCCGACGGGCGGGAGCTCTCCCTGCCGTGCGCTTCCGGTGGCAATCCGCGCACATCTGACGACAATTCGACGGGCCGGTTGATTTTTCCGACCCCAAAGCGCATTCCCATGCTATGAACCGGCCCAATACAAAAACGAGGCTAGAATGAGCAGCAGCCCGAAACTGGAAAACGCATTGCGTGAGGCGATCATCGCCAAGCCCGACACCGTGCTTGACGACAAGGACCTGATGCATGCCCTCGTCGCCGCCAACGAGCGTGCGATGGGTGGCAATATCGTCGACTTGCGCGGCATCGCCATGGAGCGGCTTGAGGCACGCCTGGACCGGCTCGAGGACACCCATCGCTCGGTCATTGCCGCTGCCTATGAAAACCTGGCCGGCACCAACCAGGTGCACCGTGCCATCCTGCGGATGATGGACCCCACGGATTTTGAAACCTTCCTCAAGGATCTGGGCGGCGAGGTTGCCGAAATCCTGCGCGTCGACGCCATCACCCTGGTTCTGGAATCTGTCCAGAACGACAATGACCCGGCTGTACAACGCTTGGGCGACGTGCTGTCCATTGCCGAACCCGGCTTTATCGAAAGCTACCTGACCAATGGCCGCAACACCGGCGCACGGCAGGTCACTTTGCGGCAGATGCAAACGGCCTCGACCCAGATCTATGGCCCGCGCGCCGACTGGATCCGGTCCGAAGCCTGTCTGAAGCTCGACTTCGGCAATGGCCGCCTGCCCGGCATGCTGGCCATGGGGGCCGAGGACCCGCATCAGTTTACCCCACAGCAAGGCACCGACCTGCTCTCGTTCTTTGCCGGCGTGTTTGAACGGTCGATGCGCCACTGGCTGTCATGAGCCTGATCTCTCCGGCCTGCCGCGATGCGCTCCAGTCCTGGCTAGAGGCGCAGAAATCGCTGATGGGCCGGTCCGAGAACACGATCATCGCTTATCAGGGTGACGTCACCGACTTTCTGTCGTTCATGACCTTGCACCACGGCGAACCACACGGGCTGAAGCCGCTGGAAAAAATCACCGTCAGCGACATGCGGTCTTGGATGGCGCATGTGCGGGGTGATGGTGTCGGCGCCCGGTCACTGGCGCGCAAGCTTTCGGCGGTCAAAAGCTTCTACAAGTGGCTGGCCGAGCGTGAGGGGTTTGAACCCACTGCGGTTCTGTCCACCCGCGCGCCCAAGTTCCAGCGCAAGCTGCCCCGCCCCCTGCCGCAGGATGCCGCCAAGGCGATGATCGAAACGGTCGAGCTGCAATCGCTGTCTGATTGGGTCGCCGCGCGCGATGTCGCCGTGGTCACGCTGCTTTATGGCTGCGGCCTGCGGATTTCCGAGGCTCTCTCGCTGAAGGGCAAGGACGCCCCCCTGCCTAGGAGCTTGCGCATCTTCGGCAAGGGCAACAAGGAACGTGTGGTGCCGGTGATCGATGCCGCCCGCGACGCGGTCGAGACCTATCTGCGCTTATGTCCGCACGCCAAGGATCCGGACGCACCTTTGTTTCGCGGCGCGCGGGGTGGGGCGCTGTCGCCGCGCGCCATTCAAGGCGCCATGGCCAAGGCGCGGATGCAGTTGGGCCTGCCTGCAACGGCAACACCCCACGCCATGCGCCACAGCTTTGCCACCCATCTGCTGGAAGCAGGCGGTGACCTGCGCGCAATCCAAGAGCTGTTGGGGCATGCTTCACTGTCCACCACGCAAGCCTATACCGCCGTGGATACGAAGCATCTGATGGACATCTACAACCGCACACACCCCAAGGCGTGACACGTTTTACCGATGGTCAGGGATTCCTTCCCTTGCAGCCATTCTCAGGGACCAATCGTTTGCAGTCCCGCGCGTTTTCCGTCATGACAGGCAAATGACACCGCAGTTCAAAGCTCTCTCCGTTCACCTGTTGACAGCCACCGGCGCCGTTTTTGCGATGCTGGCAATGCTGGCCGCTGTCGACGCCAAATGGGACCTGATGTTCCTGTGGCTTGTCGTGGCCTTTTTCGTGGACGGCATCGACGGCCCAATGGCGCGGAAATACAATGTCAAAACCTATGCACCTGAATTCGATGGCGTGCTGCTTGACCTGATCATCGACTATCTGACCTATGTCTTCATCCCGGCCTTTGCGCTGTTCAAATCAGGGCTCATGGACGGCTGGACAGGCTGGTTCGCGATCATCGTGATCACCTTTGCCAGTGCGATGTATTTTGCCGACACCCGTATGAAAACAAAGGACAACTCCTTTTCCGGCTTCCCCGGGTGCTGGAACATGCTGGTGCTGGTGATCTTTGCGCTGGAGCCCAACTTCTGGGTCAGCCTAGGCCTTGTGACGGCGCTGGCAATCGCGATGTTTCTGCCGCTCAAGTTCATCCACCCCGTACGCACCGAACGCTGGCGACCGCTCAGCCTGTCGATGGCATTGGCCTGGACCTTTTTTGCCGGTTGGGCAGCCTGGGTCGATTTTCACCCGGAAAGCTGGGCGCACTGGGGTCTGATCATCACTAGCTCTTATCTGCTGGTGGCAGGCATTGCGCAGCAGCTGATACCTGAGCGCAATGCCTGATCGTTATAGCACGTCCTCAATGACAAAGCTGCGGCCGTTGTGCTCAAAACTTTCGCCCGCCTTGGCCCCAGCCATCGCCTTGTAAATCGGGCTTTGTGGCGAGATCCCCATATAGGTCACACCGTCCACATCGAACCGTGTAGTCGAGACCGCAACGATGAAATTGCGGTTATTGAACGACACCACAGAGCCCGGCCCCACAGTGTCCGTCAGCGAGAAATCCATGTTCTCGATCACGTCGATCTTGGCATGATGGGTCTGCACCGGGGTATCAAACGCCGCCGCCAGATCCGCGTTCTCGCGCGCGGCGACCATGTCGTCCTTGTCGTGGGTTTCGCGATCGTCCATCTGGCTGTCTTGCAAGAACGCCTCGTAATGGGCGATTGCCGTGGCCAGTTCGGCCTCTTCCATCGATAAGAGCTTGTCGTGAACGGCCTGTTTCAACGCCGCGCGATCTGTGGTCATGGCGGTCTCCTTGCAATCTGTTTCGGACATAATGTGCTTTGGTCCAAGCCCACTGTGCCTTGATCCAAGTCAGATGAGCAAGCCTGCGGCGCCCTCGTGCCTGAGCAGAGCGACTTTCATTTCGACCCCACCTTTACCCGAAAATCCGGTCAGCCCCTTGGCCCCCATCACGCGGTGGCAGGGAATGATCACAGGGATCGGATTGCCGCCACAGCCCTGACCCACGGATTGCGCCGAATACCCCAGCTCTCGGGCCAGTTCGCCATAGGTGCGGGTATAGCCAAAGGGTATCGCCAACATGGCTGCGCAGACATCACGCTGCATTTGCGACCCTTCGACCCTGAGCGGCAGATCGAACCCTTCCAACTCACCAGCGTCATAAGCCGCCATCTGGACCGCCGCCTTGGTCAGCAGCGGCGTGACCACGCCCTGATTTTCACCATCCCAAACCAGCTTGGTGATGGCCCCGTCCTCTTCGACGATCCCGAGTGTTCCGAATTGTGTATCAACTGCGATCATTGGCATGAAGCCACGGTTCCAGAAGCCAGGACAGGACACAAGTCACATTCACCGGAAAAGTGGAAATTGGCCGACGGGGAAATTTTGGTTTGCGAACCGCGTCGAGCGTACCTACCTATGGGGTGGGAACAGGCGACCTCACTGAACCAACGAGAAGGGTCGCAAAAACATGACGTACTTGAACACACTCCGCCTTGGCGCGGTTTGTTTTGCATTTTTCAACAGCACAGTTTGGGCCGAAGCCCCGCCACAGGTCGATCAGGCGGCGTTGAACCAACTGTTAGCCAAAGACCGACTGGCCGCCTTTGAACAGGCGTTCGAGGTCGGCGATGAGATCACCGAGGCCACTTATACACTGGAAGATGGCGCCGGGGCTGCGGTGGCACCGGGGCAAAGCTTCACCCGTTTGCCACGTGCAGATCGAACCGGCGCGGGCGAATGGGCCATGCACTTTCCAACCCGCGAAGGGGGCCCACAGGCGCAATCCTGCATCGCCTGCCATGCTGCACCGCTGGCCAATGGTGCGGGGCCAATGGCAGTGAATGTGGCGGTTGATCCGCTCCACACTGGCGATCCGGCGCAGTTTCTGGAGCGAAACACGCTGCATCTCTTTGGCCTTGGCGCGGTTCAGCGCGTGGCCGAAGAGATGACGATGGACCTGCACGCCATTGCGCTGCAAGCAGCGGATCGCGCCTGCTCGGATCAGTCCGCAGTAACCCTGGATCTGGAAACCAAGGGCGTTTCCTTTGGCAAGATCACTGCGCAGCCCGATGACGCAGGCGCAGAGTGCACCGCAACGCTGGACCGATCAGCGGTCGAAGGCGTCGACCCCGATCTGGTCGTGCGCATGTTCGGGTGGAAAGGCAACCACGCCACCTTGCGCGCTTTTGCTCGCAACGCCGCGCATAATGAGATGGGTTTGCAGGCCGTGGAACTGGTGGGCGAGAAAGACGGTGATTATGATGGCGTCACCGGCGAGTTGAGCGTCGGCGACGTAACGGCGGTCACGATCTATATGGCCGCCCTGGAGCGCCCGACCTCGTTGCTGGAACTTGCCGATCTTGGCCTGCACGAGCTGACCCAGAAAGAGCGCGCCCGGATCGAGCGAGGGCAAACCCGCCTGGTGCAGGCCAAATGCACCTCGTGCCACGTGCCCAGCCTGCCAATAGAAAACGCCCGCTTTTCCGAGCCAAGCGCAGTGCCCGGATTTGCCGAAGACACTTTGCCTGATGGATCGGACGCAATGGCACAGGGGCTTTATGCCCAAGCGCCCGTCTGGTTCGATCTGACCGGCGATCAGCCAAACAACCGGATTGAACAGGCGGACGGCAGCATCCTGCAACTGGGCAGCTTTCCCAAACGGGGTGACAATGGCGCAGAGCTGACCTGGTATTCCGACTTCCGACGCCACGACATGGGGCCGGGACTGGCCGATCCTGTGGATGCCTTTGGCTTTGGCGCATCGGTCTGGCCCACCCGGTCGCTGGCCGGAGTTGGGTCCACCGGGCCCTGGCTGCACAACGGGCACGCTACGACATTGCGCGATGCGATCCTAGCGCATGGGGGAGAGGCAATGGCCAGCAAGCAGGCTTTTCTGGCGATGGAAGAGCCCGCGCAGGGCGAGTTAATCGCCTTTCTTGAAAACCTGGTGATCGTGAACCTTGATCCCGAAGAGGAGGAGCACTGACACGGCTTGGCCCCGTTCAACCGGGGCCAGGTTACAGCCGCAGGGCTTTTACCATGTTGGGGCGATCCAAAAGCGCGTCATAGCCGGTGGTGTCTTCGGCCATCACCAGCGCGTTCAGGATGGCTTCTTCTGCCGCCTCGATCACCGCCTCGAACAGGGGCGAGCAGGCGTCGTTGGCCAGGGATTCGTCCTTGGTCAACGAAAACGCCAAGGCGTAGTCGCCCGATCCGCTCGACAGGGCCGAGCCGATGCGGGCCAGCCCTGCAAAGCTGCGGGTCGCCAGCCGAGTCAGATTGCGCGCGCACAAAGGCGCATCCGTGGCGATGATCAGAACGATGGAACCGTCGGCATCAGCCTCGGAGGTTTCAGACAAATCGCGACCATCCACGCGCAGGGTGCCACCAAAGTTCGACTGCACCAGAACACCCACGCAGTGATCGCCCACAAGGCGCGATGACGTGCCGATCCCGCCTTTCAAGCCAAACGAGATCGTCCCGGTCCCGGCCCCGACACAGCCTTCGGCCACGGGACCACCTTTTGCAGTGTCGAGCGCTTGCCGCATCTCGGCTATGGTGGGCCGCGCAGCCCGGATGTCGTTCAGGCGGCCATCGTTGGTTTCGCCCACAACCGAATTGATCGAAGTGACCAGTTCGTTGCCGGGCTGCGCCAATGTGTGCCGCACCAATGCCTCAACCCCGCGACCAACGGCCAGGGTGTTGCTGAGCAGAATGGGTGTTTCCAGCTCACCCAACTCCTGCACCTGCGTGGCACCTGCAAACTTGCCGAAGCCGTTCAAGACCGAGAGCCCAGCGCGAGGGCGATCCGCGAACACATTGCCGGGATGCGGCAGGATGGCGGTCGCACCGGTGCGGGTGCGCGCGCCTTCGTTCAGGGTGACATGTCCAACAGCCACCTGCCCCACATCCGTGATCGCGTTCAGTGGACCGGGCGCAAATCGCCCGATCTTGATCCCGACGTCACGGGCGCGCGGCATCTCAGCTCAGCGCCTCGTTGCAACGGCCACAGACGCCTGCGTGGCTGTGCGCCCCGACGTCCGGCAGGATCTTCCAGCAGCGCTGACATTTGGCGCCTTCTGCCTTTTCGAACACCACCGACACACCGTTGATTTCCGGCACGCGGAAAGCCTCGGCCGGGGACGGATCGCCCGTCACGGACAAGCCGGATGTGATGCACAGGTCATCGACATCAAAGGTCGCCAGCAGTTCACGGGTGTCCTTGTCATCGATATGCACCACGGGTGCTGCCTCAAGGCTGGAGCCGATGACCTTCTCCCGGCGCTGGAGTTCCAGCGAGGCGGTCACGGCACGACGCACGCGGCGTACCTTGGCCATGGCCTCTTCCAACTCGGCGTTGCGCCAGTCGGCGGGTGTTTCAGGGAAATCGACCAGATGCACCGAACTGTCATCGCCCGGGAAGCGCTCCAACCAGACCTCTTCCATTGTGAAGACCAGAACCGGGGCCAGCCAGGTGGTCAGGCGGTGGAACAGGATGTCCAGAACCGTACGCGCCGAGCGGCGGCGCAGGGTGTCACCGTCGCAGTACAACGCGTCCTTGCGGATGTCGAAGTAGAAGGCCGACAGGTCCACGGTGGCAAAGTTGAAGATCGCGCTGAACACGCCTTGGAAGTCGAACTTGGCATAGCCCTCGCGCACTTGCGCATCCAGCTCGGCCAGACGGCCCAGCACCCAACGCTCCAGACGCGGCATTTCGGCGGGGTCCACCCGGTCGGCCTCAGTAAAGTCGGCCAGCGAGCCCAGCATATAACGCATGGTGTTGCGCAGGCGACGATAGCTGTCGGCGGTGCCTTTCAGGATTTCCGGCCCGATCCGCTGGTCGGCGGTGTAATCGGTCTGGGCCACCCACAGGCGCAGGATGTCGGCGCCATATTGCTTGATCACCGCCTCGGGCACGATTGTGTTGCCGAGCGATTTGGACATCTTCATGCCCTTCTCGTCCAGCGTGAAGCCGTGCGTCACCACATTGCGATAGGGCGCGCGGCCCTTGGTGCCACAGGCCTGCAACAGCGAGCTATGGAACCACCCGCGGTGCTGGTCAGTGCCCTCCATGTACACGTCGGCGATACCGTCCTCGGTCCCGTCTTCGCGGTCGCGCAGAACGAATGCGTGGGTCGAGCCGGAGTCGAACCACACATCAAGCACGTCGAATACCTGATCATAGGCCTCCGGGTCAGCGATGCCGTCCAGAACCTTGGCCTTGAACCCATCCTCATACCAGACATCAGCGCCGTGCTCTTTGAACTCGGCCTTGATGCGGGCGTTCAGATCAGCGTTGCGCAGCAGGTAATCGGCATCCGTGGGCAGCGCGCCCTTCTTGGTAAAGCAGGTCAGCGGCACGCCCCAGGCGCGTTGACGCGACAGAACCCAATCGGGGCGATCCTCGATCATCGAGAACAGGCGGTTGCGGCCCCGCTGCGGGGTCCATTTCACCAGCTCGTCGATCGAACGCAGCGCCCGTTCGCGGATGCTGTCGCCCATCTCACCCATACCGTCGTCCAGCTTGCGGTCAACAGACGCAAACCACTGCGGCGTGTTGCGATAGATGATCGGCGCTTTGGACCGCCACGAGTGCGGGTAACTGTGCTTGATCTTGCCACGCGCCAGCAACCCGCCGACCTCGACTAGCTTGTCGATGACGGTCTTGTTGGCGTCGCCCTCACCGCCCTTGCGAGACAGGATGAACTTGCCCCCAAAGAACGGCAGATCTGCCCGGAAAGAGCCGTCGTCCATCACGTTGTAGGTGATGACCTGTTCCAGCATGCCCAGATCACGGTAGAGCTCGAATTCTTCCATACCGTGGGAGGGCGCACAGTGTACGAAACCTGTGCCTTCGGTGTCAGTCACGAAGTCAGCCGCACGGAAATCACGGATGTCATCCCACTCGCCATTGCCACCTTCGGCCCCGGCCAGCGGATGCGCCAGACCGATCCCTTCGAGGTCCGAGGCAGGAACATCTGCCACTCGGGTCCACTGATCATCATCCAGACGCGCGCGGCGGAACACATCCGCGGCCAGATTGTCGGCCAAGATGTATTTGTCGCCCACATTGGCCCAGCATTCGTCCGGCGTGCCGGTCACTTCGTAGAGGCCGTAGGCGATCTCGTCCCCATAGACGACCGCCTTGTTCGACGGGATGGTCCAGGGCGTCGTGGTCCAGATCACGACATGCGCGCCCGCCAGCTTGTGGTCAGCGGGTTCGGCAACCTTGAACTTCACCCAGATGGTGAAGCTTTCCTTGTCGTGGTATTCCACCTCGGCCTCCGCCAGGGCAGTCTTTTCGATGGGCGACCACATGACGGGCTTGGAACCCTGGTACAAAGTCCCGTTCATCAGGAACTTCATGAACTCATCCGCGATCACCGCCTCGGCGTCGTACGCCATGGTCAGGTACGGATCGGCCCAGTTGCCGGTGATGCCCAGACGTTTGAATTCTTCGCGCTGGATGCCCACCCACTCATCGGCAAAGGCGCGGCATTCGCGGCGGAAGTCCACCACGTTCACTTCGTCCTTGTTCTTGCCCTTCTTGCGGTACTGTTCCTCGATCTTCCATTCGATCGGCAGACCGTGGCAATCCCAGCCCGGCACATAGCGCGCGTCGTGGCCCATCATCTGATGGCTGCGCACGATCATGTCCTTGATGGTCTTGTTCAGCGCGTGGCCGATGTGCAGGTGGCCGTTCGCGTAAGGAGGGCCATCGTGCAGGATAAAGGGCTTGCGGCCCTGTTTTTCGCGCAGGCGGTCATAAACGCCGATCTTTTCCCAACGTTCCAGCCATGCGGGCTCGCGCTTGGGCAGGCCTGCGCGCATGGGGAAATCGGTCTTGGGCAGGTTCAACGTGTCTTTGTATTCGGGCGTATCGGTTGTTTTGTCGGAGCACATGTGTGGCGTCCTTTGGGTATCGTCGTGGCGTGTAAGGATCGAAGCGGTCAGTGCGAAGTCTCAAGCACCTTTGCCCGGCGTCTCAAGGGGTCAGAGCGCCGGGGATATAATTCGAATAATGATGAGGCTCAGATGGCTCATGCGCGCCTTATAGGACGGCGACCGAGCGGCGTAAAGCTTGGACCTGTGAACTATCGTCACAGGTACCTTCGTTTCAACTTGAAGCAGAGTGACGCTAATTATAGTCAGAAGAAAAAAGGCAACTGAGACACCCATGAAAAAAAAATTTCAATATCGCGGTTTTGTTCGCGACCACCATTGCTTTGAGCGGCTGCGAAACTCCGACCAAAACGAATACGTCTAATTCCACCAAGGGGCTCGACAGCCCCTCATCGGCCTTGCAATTCACCGCGCAGGGCAAAGGGATGAAACCCCTTGCCTTCCTTCCCAGCCAAGTGCAATTCAAAAACCAGGAAAATGCCGCCAGCGGCAGTCTACCGCCGAAAAACGCAGCCTGCACTTTGAACAGCGTCGCCTTCACTGCGGAAATCGAGTTGCCTGAAAAGCTGACGCTGCCAACCTATGGCCAGACATCGCCTGACCTGACCTTGACATGCACCGCCAACGGCAAGACGCTGAAGAAAACGATCGAACCCGTAAACTGGACGGCCGAGGCCTATCGCAATCAGGCAGCAGGCCACATGTTGATCGGCTTTGGCTTGGTCGGTGTCGCAGCCACTGGCGCAGCCGCCTCCAACCGCGACAAATCCAATGACCTTTGGGGCTATCCTCAGGTGGTCAACCTCGAATATTGATTATCGCATGTGCAGGCCAACCCGGCCTGCACACACTTACCTCTCGCCCTTAGAAAACAACCCACTCAACGCCCCCTTGACGATGCCCCGCACCGACGGGTGGTGGCGCTCGGAGAAGGGCAGCGGGCGGCAAACCTCCATCGCGGCGACGCCGACACGGGCGCTGAGGGCGCCGTTGACCAGCCCCTCGCCAAATCGACGCGACAGTTTGCTCAGGATCGAGCCGCCCAGAACAGGCTCCAGCAGGTCATCGCCAACAGCCACCGCACCGGTCGCCACCAGATGCGAGAACACGGCGCGGGTCAGCCGCCAACTGCCAAAGAACCCGGCCTGCCCGCCATAGATCTCGGCCACGCGGCGGATCATGCGCAGGGAGGCGGCCAGCGCCGTCAGCACATCCGCAAGCGCCAGCGGCACCAAAGCTGTCACCGTGGCCACTTGGCGTGCGGCCGCCTCGACTTCGGCCCGGGCGGCGGCATCCAAAGTTGCAAGCATCTCGTCCTCAACCAAGGCCAACAGCCCCGACGCATCGAATTGCTCGTCCATCCGCTCTATCACGCGGTCGCGGCCCCAGCGGACGTCGTCCCGCCCCCGGTAGAAGGCAAGCATGCGTTTCGACACATCTTTGGCCTGCCTCAACTCGCCACTGGCCAGCGCCTCATCCGCGGCGCGGCGCAGGCCATCAACGCGAGACAGACGGCCAATGGCGGCCAGTTCCTTGATGACGATCACCAGCGTTACCAGAGCCAAAGCCCCGATCAGGCCGGTCACGGCGTAACCCAGCATGGGCATTCGCGTGTTCAGAGAGGCCACGAAATCCCACGCTGCGACCGAGACAACCGCGCCCAGCACCGACAGCGCCAAGGCCCAGAACCATTTCGCCAAACGCGAGGGTTTGCGCGCGGCCACCTTGGCAGCCATCTGCATGGCCTGCCCTGTAGGCGCGGCCACATCGGGCACAGGTGGGGCGTCCGCGACCGACGTTGTCGGCTCTTCTTCCAGGTCGATTACAACGGGACCTTTGCTCATGTTTGCGGCTCTTCCTTGGCTGTCCTCGTCCATACGTAAGTGATGTCGGGCAGGTTTTCATCGTTTCCGGTTCCATCGCCGCGACCAGTTTCGACGAAGCCTTCGCGTTGATAGAATCGTTGTGCGTCGGTGTTGGCCTGAAAAACGTTCAATGCCAGTCGTTCACTGCTCGCCTTGGCGTCGTCCAGAAGCGCCTTGCCACCCCCCTGCCCCTGAACGTCGGACTGCATGTAAAGCGAATGTACAAAACCCTCATTCAAAGCCAGAAATCCAACAACCACGCGGTCGCGCTCGGCGACACGCACCCAACCGCGATCCACCATCAGACCGGCGAACGAAAGATCCTCGGCCCGGGTGTGGATCCGCGGCATCCAAGGCGTGTCGTCGATGAAAGCCGACAAGATGGCCCCAATCGCACCGGCATCCGCCCCATGGGCGGCGCGGATGATCACAGCCGATCCCCGATCAGGAATTGTACCGCACGATCCAGGCGGATATGCGGTGGTCCGTCGCCTGGCTTGAGCGTCAGCGGCGCCGGGGCGAACCCCATGGCTTGATAATCCCCGTCCAGCCAGGCCTCGGCCCCATCGCGTGCGGGCTGCAGCAGGTGCGAGGGGTCGTCGGGCAAGGCACCGGGGTACAGCGCAGCCTGCTTTCCGCTGTCCAGCAGAGTGCCCCGGACGCAAGGCAGCTCTTGCCCGTTGTGGCTGTGCATCTCTTCGGTTGTGGCCCGCAGCGAAGCCAACGACAGTGCTGCCGTCTCGGCCCCCGCAAACTGTGCCCGGTCGCGGGCGTCACGGGTCAGCGCCTCCATGATGCTGGTCAACTGTGGGTGCTGCAGGTGGTGCAGATGATCTGCCTTGGTGGCCGCAAACAGGATCTTTTCCACCCGCTTGCCCATCAGCAGGCTGGCGAGCCAGGCGTTGCGACCAGGGCGAAAGCTGGTGAGGATATCAGCCAGTGCGTGACGCATATCCTCGACCGCCTTTGGGCCCTTGCTGATCGCGCCCAAAGTATCAACCAGCACGACCTGCCGGTCGATGCGCGAGAAATGATCGCGGAAAAAGGGTTTGACCACACGCGCTTTATACGCCTCGAACCGACGTTCCATTTCGCGGTGCAAGCTGCGGCGCGCAGAAGACACGGTCACAGGCAGCGGCGCGAAGGTCAACACCGGCGAGCCCGCCAGATCCCCGGGCAACAGAAAACGACCCGGCGTGCAATCATAGTACCCAGTGTCACGGGCGGCATTCAGATAGGTTGCAAAGCTCTGCGCCAGGGTTTGCGCCAAGGGCTCGTCATGCGCCGCTTCGGGATCGATCCCCGCCAGCGCGCTCATGTAATCCGCGGCACAGCGTCGATCCGCAATCCGCTCCAATGTCTCGCGCGACCAATCGTCAAAGCTGCGATCCAGCAAAGCCAGATCCAGCAGCCATTCACCGGGATAGTCCACGATATCCAGATGCACCGTACGCGGCCCTTGCAAGCCCGACAGCAAGCCAGTGGGTCTCACCCTAAGCGACAGGCGCAGTTCCGAGATTGCGCGGGTGCTGTCCGGCCAATGGGGCGACGGGCCGGTCAATGCACCCAGATGGGTTTCGTAGTCGAACCGCGGCACGGTGTCATCGGGTTGGGGTTGCAGATAGGCGGCTTCGATCCGGCCCTCTTGCGCGGCGACCAATCCTGGCATCCGACCCCGATCCAGCAGGTTGGCAACCAGCGAGGTGATGAAAACCGTCTTGCCCGAACGCGCGAGGCCTGTGACGCCCAGCCGAATGACCGGCTCGAACAAGGCCTCGGACACGGTATCGCCGACGGTTTCAACGCTGCGCACCACGCGATCAGCCAGAGATGAGATGACCAAACTTATGTCCTGCCCAAATTGCTTTGCCCCAAGATAGGGAGCCGCCCCCGCCCTGACTAGACTTGTCGCACAAGGCGCGCTACTGCCCGACGCCATGTCACGTTACGCATTGAAAGTCGAATACCAGGGCGCGCCGTTTGCCGGATGGCAGCGGCAAAAGGATCAACCTTCGGTCCAGGGCGCGATCGAAGCGGCGCTTGCCTGTCTGGAACCGGGCCCCCACACGATTGCTGCCGCAGGGCGCACCGATGCGGGCGTGCATGGGCTGGGACAGGTGGCGCATTGTGACCTGACCAAGGACTGGGATCCGTTCCGTTTGTCCGAGGCGCTTAACCACCACCTGAAGCCCGCGCCCGTCGCAATCGTGGCTGCCGCGCGCGTGGATGATGACTGGCACGCGCGGTTTTCGGCAGTGGAACGGCAGTATCTGTTCCGTATCCTGCAACGCCGCGCCCCTGCGACCCATGACAAGGGGCAGGTCTGGCGTGTGAATCACCGGCTTGATGTGGACGCCATGCGCGAAGGGGCAGCCCATCTGATCGGGTTGCATGACTTCACCACCTTTCGATCGTCCATCTGCCAGGCGGCAAGTCCGGTCAAAACGCTGGACGAGCTGCGGATCGAAGAGGTTCAGGGCTTCTCAGGTCCCGAGATTCACTTTCACGTACGCGCGCGGTCGTTCCTGCACAATCAGGTGCGCAGTTTCGTGGGCACGTTGGAACGCGTCGGCTCCGGGAGTTGGTTGCCTGACGATGTAAGAACAGCTTTGGAGGCCTGCGACCGCGCCGCCTGCGGCCCGGTCTGCCCACCGCAAGGCCTCTATCTGGCGCGCGTGGGCTACCCGGACGATCCGTTCACGTCTTGATCGGATGCAAAACCAGCGTTTGTAGCGCAACGCCCACCGGTCCTTTGGTGTCATAAAGGGTGGCGTGGGACATCCCTACCCCGGTGTCGTGCCAATGAGACACCGAGTCTGATGCCAACCAGTCGCTTTCCGGTTCACGGTGAATTTGCAGAGTCAAATCTGTGTTCATGAAACCAATCTGCTTCGGCACTTCATTCATCGACAGACCGTTCCCGCAATCAGCCAGCGCACAAATTGATTGAATAGGGGACTGGTTTTCGCCCTCAATCAGATTGGGCACTCGGGCCCAAACGATTTTTGGGCCAGGTTCGCGAGATTGCCCTTTCGGGAAAGCCATTTCTGTGAAGTTGCCGAACATCGGCTTGTCGTGAATACCCGCGATCAGGATCGGTTCACCTTGCTCGGCATCCTCGAACCGAGGGCTTTGAACCCGCGCCGTTGGCACATCCGACAGCTCTTTGCGCACCAGATGCATTGTACTGGCGATGGCACATATGGTGCCATCTTCGGCCACAACTTCGATCCGTGTGGTGGTCAACGTCCGCGAGTTCCGAAGCACGTCCGTATTGATCCTCAGCCCCTGCAAGGGCACCGGGCGCAGCACGTCAATGGTCAGGCGGGTAAGCATCTTGGCAGGCCCCGCCGCCGCCTCGGCCGCGCGGCACACCAGCCCCGTGACGGGACCGGCATGACAATGATCAGGCGACCATGGGCCGCGGGCGGGGTCGTTTCCGTGAAACGAGCCATCCGCAGCCACCTTGAAATACGAGAGGTCCCGCATCTGGGGTCAGACTTTCTCCTGCGTGTACTGGCGCAGTTCGGTCCGGGCCACCTGACGGCGGTGCACCGCATCCGGGCCATCGGCCAGACGGAGCGTCCGCACGTGGGTCCATGCGATGGCCAGCGGGGTGTCCTGACTTACGCCCTGACCGCCGAACATCTGCACCGCTTCGTCGATCACCTTGAGCGCCACGCGGGGTGCCACAACCTTGATCTGGCTGATCCACGGTGCAGCTGCACGTGCGTCGCCCTGATCCATGTACCACGCCGCCTTGAGGCACAGCAGGCGGGCCATTTCGATCTCCATCCGGCATTCGGCGATGATGTCATAGTTGGCGCCAAGCTGGGCCAGTTTCTTGCCAAACGCCTCGCGCTGCAGCGAGCGTTTGCACATACGCTCCAGCGCGATCTCGGCCTGACCGATGGCGCGCATGCAGTGGTGGATACGGCCCGGCCCAAGGCGGCCTTGGGCAATCTCGAACCCGCGCCCCTCGCCCAGCAGGATGCTGTCGGCGGGCACGCGAACGTTGGTAAAGCGGATGTGCATGTGCCCGTGCGGCGCGTCGTCGTGGCCATAGACCTCCATCGGGCGCAGGATCTCGATACCCGGCGCATCGGCTGGCACCACGATCATCGACTGGCGCTTGTGCTTGGGCAGTTCGTCCCCACCGGTCTTGACCATGACGATATAGACCTTGCAGCGCGGATCGCCTGCCCCCGAGGACCACCATTTTTCGCCGTTCAAGACATAGTCATCACCGTCCCGCACGCAGGACATCGAAATATTTGTCGCGTCCGAGCTGGCCACGTCAGGTTCGGTCATCAGGTAAGCCGAGCGAATTTCACCCGCGAGCAGCGGCTTGAGCCATTGCTCTTTCATGGCATCGTTGCCGTAGCGTTCGAACACTTCCATGTTGCCGGTATCGGGCGCGGAACAGTTGAACACCTCGGCGCCCAGGGGCGTTTTGCCCATCTGCTCGGCGAAATAGGCATATTCGACGGTCGACAAGCCAAAGCCCTTGTCGCTGTCGGTCAACCAGAAGTTCCACAGCCCCTCGGCCTTGGCCTTGGCCTTGAGCCCTTCGAGGATCTCGGTCTGGCGCGCGGTGTACTTCCAGCGGTCTTCCTTGGCGATCTCGTCATGGTATTCCTGCTCGAGCGGCATGATCTCGTCCCGGATCATCGCTGTGACGCGATCCAGTAGTGCGCGGTTCTCGTCCCGCATCGTGAAACTCATATCCATGAAATCCTCCCCTTGCGCTCCGATGCCAACCACCGGGCTGGCGCATGCGCTGAAATTCCGGTCTTTACCTCTGGTCAAAGTGTGGCTTAGCTGCGCCGGGTAAGTCCAGCAGTGTGACGGCACGTCATCGAAAAGTTTGTCGGAAAGAGAGAGCGCAATGGCCCTGTTAATCGAAATTGGCATGAGCGGATGGATGTCCGAACAGGATCTGGCAGATCAGGTGCGCGCCGCCATGCCTGAGGCCGATGTTCGGATAAGCACCAACATAGGCAACCCCGAAGACATCACCATGATGGCCGTGGTCAGCCTGCAAGGCGATCGCCCGAGCGAGTTTGTAAACCTGCAGCTGGTGCAAAAGCTGGGCGCAGGTGTTGAAACCATCGTCAAACACCCCGGCCTGCCCGACCATGTCCGTGTGACGCGCCTGAAGCCCGACGCCCCGGCGCGCGAGATTGCCGAATGGTTCCTCGCCTACATCCTGCGGGCTCAACGCAACATGGACAAGCACGATGCCGATCAGGCAATCAGCACATGGTCCCCGGTCGAACCGCGCTACACCCCCGATACGGTGGTCGGTGTCCTAGGATTGGGTCACATCGGCAGCCGATCTGCGGGCATGCTGCGCGACGTGGGCTTTCAGGTCAAAGGCTGGAGCCGGTCGCCAAAACAGATCGAAGGCGTGGATTGCCGCCATGGTTATGACGCCCTGCCCGAATTGCTGGGTGAATGCGATTTCGTCTGCTGCATCCTACCGTCGACGGCCGAAACCGTGGGCCTGTTTGATGCAAAGCTTCTGTCAGCCATGAAATCCGGCGCTCAACTGCTGAACGCAGGACGCGGGGATTTGATTGATGAACCCGCGCTGATGACTGCCCTTGATGCGGGTCAATTCGACCGAGCGGTGTTGGATGTGGTCAGCGAAGAACCCCTCCCCTCGGACAACCCGCTTTGGTCGCACCCAAAAGTGGTGATCACACCCCATGTCTCTGGCTGGCACCTAGGCGACGCGTTGAAGGATGTGGCGGAAAACTATCGCCGCCTGAGTGCGGGTGAGCCGCTGCTCCATGAGGTGGACCGGGATCGCGGGTACTGAGCCTCCACGAAGGGGGAGTTGGCTTCTACCCAACCTCTTCAACGCGGCAAGTCAACTGCGCCCCACCGGGCGGCGTGAACATCGCCTCGCTGCCCTTTGTGAACAACGAAGCAACGCCATCCAGACCTGCGCTGCTCTGATACTTGCCCCCTGATCCCGAAGGCACGCGAGACAAGGCAACAGCATTGTCCCGCCACCTCAGCACCGCCATCGGGGTCTGCCCGTTTACGAAAACCACGCCGATCGCGGCGTCGAACCCGTCACAATCCAGAACTTTGGGCCCAAGGCTGATGCCCGAAGCATCATCGCTGCGAGCATCGGAATAGCCTGTACGAAGATCCATGATGCGAAATGCGTATTCGTTGGCAACACAGGTGCTCAGATCCAAGGACGACTTCCAACACTCGTCGCGCCCCTTGATCCACCCCCTTTGCATGGCCTTCAATTCATCAAGCCGCGCACCAGACACGCCTGCGACCGCCAATTGGTACAAGCGCGCCGTTTCCACATCCAGCTCGGCCAACGCCTCTGAGGTACAGACCGCGACTTCGGCGTCGCTTTGGGCCCTGGCACAATCGAACGACGGATCAGCTGCGTGTACAACAGATGAGACGGACACAAGCAGAACTGCCACAAACCAGTGCTTCATGAGACACCACCCTTTCGATCCCAAACCTAGGCGGCATGGGCTGCGAGTCAAAGCGTACCGGTGGCCTTTGGCGCAACCGCAGCGCCGCGCACTGCGCGGCGCTGCCCGGCCCAACGAGAGGATGTTTTTCGTCAGAAAAATTGACGATGGGCGGGAGCCCCCCCGCCAAACCGAATCAACCGATGAAATCGTTGTACCCGGCTTCGTCCATGTAATCGTCCATGGGCGACAGATCGGACGGTTTCATCTTGAAGAACCACGCCTCGCCCATCGGGTCTTCGTTCACCCGGCCGGGCGCGTCGACAAGCGCTTCGTTGACCTCGACGATCTCGCCATCCAGCGGGGCCAGGATGTCCGAGGCCGCCTTGACGCTTTCGATGACCACGATCTCGTCGTCCTTGGACACTTCGGTGCCTGCCTCGGGCAATTCGATGAACACCACATCACCCAATTGCTCGGCCGCATGGGCCGTGATGCCCACCACGATCAGATCACCCTCGGGCAGCAGCCATTCATGTTCTTCAGTAAATTTCATGTCTCTTGTCTTCCCAGTTGGTCATTCACTGAGGGGTAACACCCCATGAGCCACACGCCATGAGCACCATGCGCACCGGACCCAATGCCCCCTCTGTCCCTTCGCCTGAGAACGTTATCCCTTCGGCGGGCACTGTTGCGCCTCTCTCCAGAGTTTTCTTTGGCACACGGTCCTTTTGGCCTGAGAGTTTCCGGGGCGGTTGCTCCTTCGGCACCAGCTTTGCGCCAGTTCTCCCGCGTGCATGAGGCCACCGTACTAAGGCCCATTCGCACCGACAAGTCCTTACCGGCACGGGGGGCTCCCGCCCGTCGTCGATGCCCCTTGCGGGTCACCTCCTCTCGTTGGGCCGGGCACATGCTGGGCAAGCCCGCATGTGCCTGCCGCAAAACGCATGGGGTCCTGCCCCTAGGGCGTCAACAACCAGGTGCCGTTGGCATCCTGGCACCACCGCGTCCGGATTTCACGAGATTGCGGGGCACCTTTGGGAAACACGAAATGCTGCAGATAGACACAGCTGCCCTGACGTGCCCGAAGTTTGACGGTGCCTTTGGACGCCGTTTCGGGGTTGTTCCAGGACAACTGCCGACCAACGGCCGGGATCCCATTGGCAAAGAGCTGATTCACTGTCGCTTGCATGACTTTGTAGTCATCTGGCGAGAGGCCAATCTCGCTGATGATCCGCGACAGTGGTTTGGCTTGCATGGCTTGCCCTGCCAACCCCAACATCGTCGACAAAAAAACGACCGAAATCAAATGCTTCATTGCTGCCTCAAATGTTCCTGATGGTCCGATCACAACCAAAACGCGTATCGAACACAGTCCGTGTTCCCATCGTTACACTGCCCGTGTCGGCTTGTCCAAACCCTCAAGGTGCAAATCTTCAAAATATCCCGAAGAAAGCTATCCGATTAACGCGCCTTTCCAGCCAATTGCCAATCCCCGCATAGTGAGAGCAACTCTCACACACGAGGCTTGCATGGCACACCCCACCTATTACTCCCCAACCGGCGGTCACCCCGGACAAGAACAGCTGTTGACCGACCGCGCCATGTTCACCACGGCCTATGCCGTCATTCCCAAAGGCACGATGCGCGACATCGTCACCAGCTTTCTGCCCTTCTGGGACGAAACGCGCGTTTGGGTTCTGGCTCGCCCGATGAGCGGCTTTGCCGAGACCTTTTCGCATTACATCATGGAAGTTCAGCCCGGTGGCGGCAGCGAACGCCCGGAAACCGACCCAAACGCCGAAGGTGTGTTGTTCGTGGTCGAGGGAGCAGTGACTCTAACCATCGAAGGCAGCGATCATGTGCTCGAACCGGGCGGCTATGCCTATCTGCCCGCAGGATGCGCCTGGCGTTTGAAGAACCACGCCGGACCGGCAGCGCGGTTTCACTGGATCCGCAAAGCGTACCAAGCGGTTGACGGAATTGACTTGCCAGAGCCTTTTGTCACCCGTGAACAGGACGTTGCCCCAAACGAGATGCCGGGAACCGAGGGGCGCTGGTCCACCACTCGTTTTGTGGAACCTGAAGACCTGCGCCACGACATGCACGTCAATATCGTGAACTTCCTGCCAGGCGGGGTCATTCCATTTGCCGAAACCCATGTGATGGAACACGGGCTCTACGTGCTCGAGGGCAAGGCGGTCTATCGGCTGAATCAGGACTGGGTCGAGGTCGAGGCCGGTGATTACATGTGGCTGCGCGCCTTTTGCCCACAGGCCTGCTATGCGGGCGGCCCTGGTCCGTTCCGCTATCTGTTGTACAAAGACGTCAATCGCCACATGCCCTTGTCACCACCGCGCTAATCCGGGTGTCAGGGGTTCACAGGCCGCGCGAAATTTGGTCAAACAGAGTCATTGCATTAGAAATGACGGAGATTGGTCGATGAAAATCCGCGCAACAGTTCCTGTTCTGCTGGCAGCCCTTGCTGTCGCGGGCTGCGAGGCCACCACTTTGACCAAGCCGGAATATCCCACCAAATCTGTTGGTGTGCTAAGCCGCACGTGGGAAGTGGTTCAGGTCGCGGACACCCCGGTCACCTATCGGGCGACCCGCGATTGGAACAACCTCAACCCCTATGGCCCGCCGCCGCGCCGCCGCAGCGTGCAAGCGGCAACGGCCATTCAGCAGGCCACCGGGTGCCGGGTGATCTGGTCGAGCATGTATGAAAACATCTCGGGCCAGTTCTATTCTCAGGTCAGCTGCCCGCCGAGCGTCGCCTCGGGCAGTTAAACAGACGCCCCCATCGCAATCGACAGGGTCCGCGCAGCGGTTTTGACCGCCTGCGCCAAGCCGTCGATGTCTTCATCCGTGACCCGAACGGTCGGGCCTGAGACCGATATGCCCGCGACCGGCTCGCCAAAGGCGTCGAACACGGGGGCGGCGATGCAGCGCATACCGTCTGTTTTCTCATCTGCGTCAAAGGCATAACCGCGATCCCGGCTGATTTCCAAGTCTTCGATCAGTGCCTCGGGTTGGATCAGAGTCTGTGCCGTGTAGGGTGTCAGCGGCTGCGCCGACAAGATCGCGTCGCGCCGCTCCTCAGCCATAAAGGCCAGAAGCGCCTTGCCAATGCCCGAGGCATGCATTTCTGACACCGTACCGGGCGGGAAAAAGGCCCGTATGTTGGAATGTGTCTCGACCTGGCTGACAAACAGCACCTCACCGTTGCGTTCGATGCCAAGGTTGGCGGTCTCTCCGGTCTCTTGCATCAAGGCGCGCAGGATGGGCCGCGCCCGTTCCACAAGGCTGGTGCGGCGCAAAAAGGTGGCGCCGATCAGGAAGGCACCCGGTCCAACACTCCACAGTTGCGCACGGTCGTCGAAATCCACAAGTTCGCGGTTCTGGAACGTCACCAACACGCGATAGACCGTGGCCGGGGATTGTCCAAGGTCCGACGCCAGGTCAGTCAGGGTGACCGCCCCAAGCTCCCCCAACCGCTGCAACACGACGATGGCGCGATCCAGCGACTTGATCGTGTTCTGTTCGGTCTTGTCATGCCATCCGCGCGGGCGCCCACGCGAGCGTTTCTCGGTCGATTCCACTGGGTCATTCATCACGCCACCTCAAGAACGAAAATCAATTTCATAATGTGAAAAATTCAACCATCTGACAAGAAACAATTTTTTCTCCCCTGATGATTTTGAAATATTTTTTCAAAAAAATTGCTGACGCAAACGCCCTCTCCTACGCTTGTCCCCAAGCAACCAAGGAGACGGCCATGAGCCATCAAAATCCTCTGTTCATTCCTGGCCCCACCAACATCCCCGAAGTGGTGCGCAAGGCCTGTGACATGCCCAGCATCGACCACCGGTCGTCGCTGTTTGGTGACATCCTGCATCCCGCCCGCGAGGGTGTACGTCAGGTTTTGAAAAGCAATTCGGCCGAGGTGTTTCTCTTCCCAGCCTCGGGCACCGGCGGCTGGGAGACGGCGATCTGCAACACGCTGTCTCCCGGTGACGCGGTTCTGGTCGCGCGCAATGGTATGTTTTCGCACCGCTGGTTCGACATGTGCCAGCGTCACGGGCTGGACGTGCAGATCGTCGAAACCCGCTGGGGGGACGGCATTGATGCGGCCCGCTACGAAGAAATCCTGACCTCTGACACTGCGCATAGGATCAAGGCAGTTCTGGCGACGCACAACGAGACCGCAACCGGCGTCCGCTCGGACATCAGCGCCATCCGCCGCGCCATCGACAGTGCAGGCCACCCGGCGCTGTTCTTTGTGGATGGGGTCAGTTCCATCGGGTCGATGGACTTCCGGTTTGACGACTGGGGTGTCGATGTCGCCGTGACCGGGTCGCAAAAAGGGTTCATGCTGCCCGCTGGTCTGGCCATCGTGGGCTTCAGCGCCAAGGCCCTGGCCGCGACCGAGACAGCAAAACTGCCGCGCACCTTCTTTGACGTGCGCGACATGGCCGCCGGTTACGCCAACAACGCCTATCCCTATACCCCTGCTGTGGGGCTGATGAACGGGTTGAAACTGACCACGCAGATGCTGCTGGACGAGGGGTTGGAGAATGTCTTTGCCCGCCATCATCGTATCGCCGAAGGTGTGCGCCGTGCCATCCGCGCTTGGGGGCTGGAGCTGTGCGCCGCCTCGCCCGACGTTGCATCCGACACCGTGAGCGCGGTTCTGACACCGGGCATCAATGGCACCGATATCGTCGCTCATGCGGCCGAATCCTATGGCACCGCCTTTGGCGTAGGGCTGGGTGAGGTCGCGGGCAAGCTGTTCCGTATCGGGCACCTTGGCTCGATGACCGACGTCATGGCGCTTTCGGGGATCGCCACGGCCGAGATGTGCATGGCTGATCTGGGGATGAACATCCGACTCGGGTCCGGCGTGGCGGCGGCGCAAGAGTTCTATCGCCAGTCGCACGCCCACCCACAGCAGGACGCCGCGTGATGAAGGACCTGACCATGACTTTGCCCACCTACCAGGACGTGATCGAAGCGCATGACCGCATCGCGCCCCACATCCACCGCACACCTGTCCTGACATCCAGCTACTTTGACGACCTGACCGGTGCGCAACTGTTTTTTAAATGCGAGAACCTGCAAAAAGCGGGTGCCTTCAAGGTGCGGGGTGCGTCGAACGCGGTGTTTGGCCTGGATGACGAGGCCGCGAAACGTGGTGTTGCCACGCACAGTTCGGGCAACCATGCGCTTTCGCTGTCTTATGCGGCCGGGCGACGCGGCATCCCCTGCCACGTGGTCATGCCGCGCACTGCACCCGACGCCAAAAAGGCCGCCGTGCGCGGTTATGGCGGGGTGATTACCGAATGTGAACCCTCGACCAGCAGCCGCGAAGAGGTGTTTGCCCGCGTCCACGCCGAAACCGGTGCCGATTTCGTCCACCCCTACAACGACCCGCGCGTGATCGCTGGGCAAGGCACCTGCTCGCGAGAGCTGATGGAGCAGACCGACGGGTTGGATGCCGTGATCGCGCCGATCGGCGGCGGCGGCATGGTCTCCGGCACCTGTCTGTGGATGAGCCACGCCGCCCCCGAAACCGCGATCTTTGCGGCTGAGCCCGAGCAGGCCGACGACGCGTATCGCAGCTTCAAGGCGGGCCACATCATCGCGGACGATGCGCCGCAAACCGTGGCTGATGGTCTGAAAGTGCCGCTGAAAGAAAACACCTGGCATTTCGTCCAGAACCACGTGAGCGACATCCTGACCGCCAGCGAAGACGAGATCGTCGCGGCCATGAAACTCGCGTGGCAGCGGATGAAGATCGTGCTGGAACCCTCCAGCGCCGTGCCGCTGGCCACCATCCTGAAAAACCCCGGCGTCTTTGCCGGCAAACGCGTGGGCGTGATCATCACCGGCGGCAACGTCGACATGGATCGCCTCCCCTGGACGCAATGAGGACTGATACAATGAACGCACCTGCAAAATTCGACGGCCTTGAAGTGGGCTATGACATCCCCGCCCTGCCCGGCATGGCCGAGGCCGACATTCAGACTCCTGCGCTGGTCCTCGATTTGGATGCGTTGGAGCGCAACATCACCAAGATGGGAGAGCTGGCTGCAAAGATGGGCGTACGCCACCGGGTTCACGGCAAGATGCACAAATCTGTCGACGTGGCGCTGCTGCAGGAAAAGCTGGGAAATTCTTGCGGTGTCTGCTGCCAAAAGGTGAGCGAGGCCGAGGTTTTTGCCCGCGGTGGCATCAAGGATGTGCTGGTGTCCAACCAGGTTCGTGACCCGGCCAAGATCGACCGCCTGGCGCGGCTGCCCAAACTGGGCGCGCGGACCCTTGTGTGTGTCGATGATCTGGCCAATGTTGCCGATCTCAGCGAGGCTGCGACGCGCCATGGCACCGAGATCGAATGCCTGGTGGAAATCGACTGCGGCGCGGGTCGCTGCGGTGTGACCACCACGCCCGAGGTTGTCGAGATCGCCCAGGCCATCAACGCAGCGTCGGGGCTGAAGTTTTCCGGCATCCAGGCCTACCAGGGCGCTATGCAGCACATGGACAGCTATGACGATCGCCGCGCCAAGATCGACATCGCCGTGGCCATGGTCCGCGACGCTGTGGACGCGCTCAAGGCGCTTGGGCTGGACTGCGATATCGTCGGCGGTGGCGGCACCGGCAGCTATTATTTTGAAGGCGCCTCGGGTGTCTACAACGAGCTTCAGTGCGGCTCTTACGCATTCATGGACGCCGACTATGGCCGCATCCTTGATAAGGACGGCAAGCGGATTGACGACGGCGAGTGGGAAAACGCGCTGTTCATCCTGACCTCGGTCATGAGCCACGCCAAAGCCGATCTGGCGGTCGTGGACGCGGGCTTGAAAGCACAGTCAGTGGACAGCGGGCTGCCCGTGGTCTTTGGCCGCGATGATGTAACCTATGCCAAATGCTCGGACGAACACGGCGTGATCTCGGACCCCCAAGCGGTGCTCAAGGTCAACGACAAGTTGCGGCTGGTGCCCGGTCACTGTGACCCCACCTGCAACGTGCACGATTGGTACGTGGGCGTGCGCGGCGGCAAGGTCGAGGTGGTCTGGCCGATCTCGGCGCGCGGCAAGGCGTTCTGATCCCCCCAAACACAACAACACAGGGGCGTGGCTTTATCCACTGCCCCGCATACACAAGGAGCGGCCCATGTGGATCGTACCTGAGGCAGCGATTGCCGATCTCATGACCGAAGAGGCCAGTTTTGCCGCCGTCGAGTCCGTCTTTGCCGCCATGTCGCGTGGGGATGCGGTAAACTTCCCTGTGATCCGCGAGGCCATTGGCCATGCGGACGCGCTCTATGGGTTCAAATCAGGGTTTGACCGGGCTGGCCTGAATCTGGGTCTGAAATCCGGCGGCTATTGGCCGGGCAACATGGACAAGGGGCTCACCAATCACCAGTCGTCGGTCTTTCTGTTTGACGCCGACACCGGCCAATGCCGCGCTGTGGTGGGGGGCAACCTGTTGACCGCTCTGCGTACGGCTGCGGCCAGCGCCGTATCGATCCGCCATCTGGCAAGGCCGGATGTCAAGGTTCTGGGCATGATCGGGGCCGGGCATCAGTCGGCCTTTCAGATGCGGGCAGCGGTAAAACAGCGAGACTTCGAAAAAGTGATCGGTTGGAACCTGCACCCCGAGATGCTGTCGCGCCTTGCCGACACGGCGTCAGAACTTGGCCTGCCGTTTGAGGCGGTCGATCTGGATCAGTTGGGTGCTCAAGCGGATGTCATCATCTCGATCACTTCCAGCTTTGACCCGATCCTGATGGACGCACAGGTGCGCCCGGGCACCCATATCGCCTGCATGGGCACCGACACCATTGGCAAACAAGAGGTCGAGCCTAGGCTTTTGGCGCGCGCGCAAGTCTTTACCGACGAGATCGCGCAATCGGTGATCTTGGGCGAGGCTCAGCACGCCGTCAAAGACGGGCTGATCACGGCGCAGGCGATCTCGGAGTTGGGCGCTGTCATCGACGGCACCCATCCCGGTCGCACCTCGGACGACGACATCACGCTCTTTGATGGCACGGGCGTCGGATTGCAGGACCTCGCCGTGGCCTCTGCCGCACTGGAACTTGCGATCCAACGTGGAACAGCCATTGAGGTCGATTTCTAGCCCTGCCATATCTTCGCCCATGAAACTGGCGATCAACGGATTCGGCCGCATCGGCCGCACGATCCTGCGACAGGTGCTTGCCCTGCCGCAGGATTCCGACGTCGAGGTGGTGCAGATCAATGACATCGCCCCGCTCGACACTTGCGCGTATCTGTTCAAATACGACAGTACATTCGGCCCCTATCCCGGCGCAGTCCTGGCGGGGGACGAGGCACTGGTGGTCGATGGCCGCACCATCCCGATCACTCACAGCCCTGACCTGACCCGCGTCGACTTGAGCGGCGTTGACGTGCTGCTGGATTGCACCGGGATCGCGCGCACGTCGGATGTGGCGGCGCGCGGTCTGACGGCGGGCGCGGGCAAGGTGCTGATCTCGGGGCCCTCACCGGCGGCCGAAGTGACCATCGTTCTGGGCGCGAACGAAGATGAACTGGGCAACGCCCGGATCGTGTCGAACGCGTCGTGTACGACCAACGGGCTGGCCCCGCTGGTCAAGGTGATCGACGACATCGCGGGCATTGAAACCGCGCATATGACGACGATCCACTGCTACACCAACAGCCAACCGCTGGTGGATGCCCCGCGCGGCGATCTGGCCCGATCGCGGGCGGCAGCGCTTTCAATGGTGCCCACAACTTCGTCAGCCACGCATCTGATCGACACGGTGCTGCCCCATCTCGCGGGCAAGATCAGCGGTGCAGCAGTACGGGTGCCAACGGCAAGCGTATCGGCGGTGGATCTGGTGGCGCAACTGTCGACAGATATGGACGAGGCAACGTTCCGGGATCAACTGCATCGGCAGGTTTTGACCTCTCCCGTCCTGGGATGGACCGATATGCCGCTGGTCTCGTCAGACCTGCGCAACAGACCCGAGTCGCTGATCATCGCCGAGCCGGAAACCCGCATGACCGGCGCACGGCAAGTGCGCGTCTTCGGTTGGTATGACAATGAATGGGGGTTCTCTGCGCGGATGCTTGATGTGGCAATGCGGATGGCCACCTAACTCTCAGTATCTCGAAACCGCGCCACGCCGCACCGAGCTTTAGCTTGGTGCGGCGTGGCGCCCGGCCCAACCGGTCGGCGGGCGCATCTTTGATGCGTCCCGACCGGGCGGGAGCTCCCGATTACTCTCCAGGCAAACTACCCGATCCGTGACCGGACATGCCGCCGGACACTTCCTCGGTTGCCTCATCCGCCAGTTCTTCGGGCAGGATCAGGTTCAGCACGATGGCGATCAACGCCGCTGGCAGGATACCCGAGGCCGCTAGAATGCGCAGCGTGTCCGGCAAGTATTGCAACGCGTTCGGCGATCCCGGTTTCAGGTTCATCACCTCCAGCTGCAACCCAAACCCAATCGACAGGGCTATTGCAAAGATCACCATGTTGCGGCGGTTCCAGTTCACGTCCGACAGCATCGAAACACCGGCCGAGACAACCATCCCGAACATCACGATAACGCCGCCGCCCAGAACCTCGATGGGGATTGTGCGGATCAGCGCGCCCACCTTGGGGATAAGCCCGCAAACGATCAGGAAGATCGCGCCGATGGTCACCACATGACGGCTCATCACGCCTGTCATCGCGATCAGGCCCACATTCTGGCTGAACGATGTGTTGGGGAAACCGCCAAACAGACCTGCGATCGCCGAACCGATACCGTCGGCAAAGGTCGCGCCCTGGATCTCCTTATCGGTCGCCTCACGCCCTGCGCCCCCTTTGGTGATGCCGCTCACGTCACCCACGGTTTCGACCGCGCTGACAAACGACATCAGACAGAAGCCGATGACCGCCGCCAGGCTAAAATCGATCCCGTATTTGAACGGTATCGGCAGACCAAAGGCAGCAGCGCGGTTCCAGCTCTGGCTGATCCCTTCAAAACTCACCAGACCAAAGAACATCGAATAGATGTAGCCCGCGACGATCCCGATCAGCACCGCGGACACAGACAACATCCCGCGCGCAAAGAACTTCATCCCTAGCGTGACAAAGATCACCACCAGCGCCACAGACCAGTTTAATAGGCTGCCGTACTCCGGGTTGTTGAACGCCTTGGCAGGTACACCGCCAGCAGCATATTCGATACCCACGCGCACCAGGTACAGACCAATCATCGTCACGACGAGGCCGGTTACCAAAGGCGGCAGAGCAAATCGGATGCGGCCGATCACGGTCCCCAACAGCGTATGGAACAGCCCACCAATCAGAACGCCGCCAAAGAGCGCAGGCAGCGCCTCGACCCCTTTGCCCGCCACCAGCGGGATCATGATCGGGATAAAAGCGAAACTTGTGCCTTGCACGATGGGCAGTCGCGCGCCCACGGGACCCATGCCGATGGTCTGAAACAGCGTTGCGACGCCTGCAAAGAGCATCGACATCTGGATCAGATAGGTCATGTCAGGGAAACCCTGCGCTCCTGCGTCCGAGCCAAATCCAAAACCGGCCGCGCCCGAGATGATGATGGCGGGTGTGATGTTTGACACAAACATTGCCAGCACATGCTGAATGCCAAGCGGTACCGCCTTGTGCAGCGCCGGTGTGTAATTCGGATCGCGCAGCTGTGCCGCGGTTCCTATCGAAGTGTCGGCCATGATCTCACTGTCCTCCCTTGTGGGTCTCATGGGGGTCTTGCCGCTTCTTTGTCTGGCGGCTTCTGATTTGGTGGCCGCCCTTATCCGAGCCGTGCCACCACGAATGGGGTGTCGAACCAATGCTCTTCTAGATTGGCCCCTTCCCCGATGCGGTCGACGACCGCAAACAGTCCCGGCGCATGCAGCGGGGTCAAAACCCCGTGCCATGTGCCCCGGTGAAAATTGATCGCCTGCCCTGCTTTTGTCTCAAAGGCCAGCGGGCGCCCCGGCGTGCCGAGTTCATCCTTGGCGACGATCACCAGAAAGGGATGTTCCGTCATCGGGATGAACAGCTGGCTGCCTTCGGGGTGCCGTTCGACCAGTTCCAGCGTGTAAGGCAGCGACCGCGGGTTAGCATTGAACAGGCTCACCCCGGCGCGTCCTTCGATAAAGTCCAGCGAGGCCCGGTCGTGATAGCGCCCGCATTGTCCCTGGTTGATGATCTTGTCGGGCTCTCCCGCAACCTCGATCACCTCGCCAAAGGGTGCAAAGGCTTGGGCCGAGATCGGCTGAATGGCTATCTGCTGGCTCATGACGGCAGGATGTCCCGCAGGCGGAATTCGGCAATGCGTTCAACCTGTCGGCATGCCTCGGCAAACTCGGTGTCGCGATCATGGTCGATCCTGCGCTGGAACGCCTCAAGGATCGAGGTCTTGTTGTGATCGCGCACTGCAATGATGAAGGGAAAGCCAAACTTATCCACGTAAGTTTGATTTAGTTCAGTGAAGAATGCGCGCTCGTCATCCGTCAGCGCATCAAGCCCAGCCGAGGCCTGCTCGGACGTGCTTTCCGCTGTCAGCCGTTTGGCCTGCGCCAGCTTCCCAGCCAGATCCGGGTGCGCCGTCAGCACGCCCAGACGTTCTTCGTCGCTGGCCGAGCGGAACATCCGCGCCAGCGCGTTGTGCAGCCCGCCTGCCGTATCATGCGCCGGCCCCAACTCCAGATCATGGGCCCGCTCAGCGATCCAAGCCGAGTGTTCAAAGATGCCGCCATAAGTGTCGACAAACTCCGCGCGCGCCATCTGCGACGGGCGCGGATGTTTCACAGGCGGATGCGTGGCGGCCCAATGTTCGGCAATCTGCAGGCGGGTGGCAAACCACACGTCCTGATGCCCCTGCGCATAGTCCAGGAACCGTTTCAGCGCCACGACCCGCCCGGGACGCCCGATCAGACGGCAATGCAACCCGATCGACATCATCTTGGGCGCGCCCGCTTCGCCCTCAGCATAGAGCGCGTCAAAGCTGTCCTTGAGATAGGCAAAGAACTGATCGCCCGAGTTGAACCCCTGCGGCGTGGCAAAACGCATGTCGTTACAATCAAGCGTGTAAGGGATGATCAACTGATCACGCCCGTCAATCTCGGCCCAATAGGGCACATCGTCGTCATAAGTGTCCGAGATGTAGTCCATCCCTGCTTCCGCCGCCAAACGCACGGTGTTCATCGAACAGCGCCCTGTATACCAGCCGCGCGGTGGTTCCCCCACCACTTGGGTGTGCAGGCGGACGGCCTCGGCGATCTGCGCGCGCTCGTCTTCTTCGGGCATGTCCTTGTGCTCGACCCATTTCAGACCATGGCTGGCGATTTCCCAACCCGCCGACTTCATCGCCGCCACCTGATCAGGAGAGCGCGCCAAAGCCGAGGCCACGCCGTAAACGGTGACAGGCAGATCCTTCATCAACCGATGCAACCGCCAGAACCCGGCCCGAGCGCCGTATTCATAGATGGATTCCATGTTCCAATGCCGCTGCCCCGGCCACTGCGCCGCACCCACGATCTCGGACAGGAACGCCTCGGACGCTTCATCCCCGTGCAGCAGGCAGTTCTCGCCGCCCTCCTCATAGTTCAGGACGATCTGAACGGCGATCTTGGCCCCACCCGGCCACTGGGCCTTGGGGGGCGTTGCGCCATAGCCAATCATGTTTCGAGGGTAACGAGGGGCAGACATGGGGGAATTCCGGTGTTGTTTCTGAAGCGCTCAACCCTGAATAGCGCAGAAAGCCGGGATCGTTTATCAAATGCTGATTGATAGTGTTTCAGCATTTTCATCGCCCACAAAAAGGTTTTCCCAGCTAACCTTCAAAGAAACCCGAATACACTGTCACAGGTGCGACGTTTGCATTGCCTTTGCGGCTGCGGCACACCCAAAGGCAGAACAATGGAGACACAGCAATGAGCGGCTACTTGACAACACATGTCCTGGATACAGCCAAGGGCTGCCCTGCGGCCGGATTGAAGATCACCCTATTCCGGATTGACGGAGAGGCGCGACAGGAGCTTGCACAGATGGTCACCAACGACGATGGCCGCACGGACAGCCCGATCCTGCCAACGGCAACCTTTGAGACCGGAACCTATGAGCTGATCTTTCATGCGGGCGATTACCTGCGCGCGAGCGGACAAGCCGCGGAAGAGCCCTTGTTCCTCGATCAAGTGCCAATCCGTTTTGGGATGTCTGATGGAGACGCGCACTATCACGTGCCGCTGCTGCTTTCGCCATTCGGCTTCTCGACCTATCGCGGCAGTTGACGCCAAAAGCCCCGGGGGCGCTCCCGCCTGTCGGCAATTTTTCTTGGCAGAAAAACCTCCTCCCGTTGGGCCCGGCCTCGCTGCGCTCGGCGGTCGCGCTTGTGGCGAGCCTGTTGCCCCAAGCGGGACCGCGCCGAGCCGAAGGCGAGGCGCCCGGCCCAACGGAGCAAGGGCCCGTCAGGGCATGATGCGAGGGCGGGAGCGCCCCCGTCTCTCTAGATCGCTTTGGCCTCGGCCGAGCGCACCGCCTTGCCAACGCGTTCGGTCATGAAATCCATGAACAGTCGTGTCTTGGGGTCCTGGTGGCGACGATGTGTGTAAAGGCACGCCATCTGCACCGGTGTTGGTGGCGTTTCCTCGCCAACACGAACCAACCGGCCCGACACCAGGTGATCGGCCACTTCGAACACCGGTTTCATCGCGATCCCCTCGCCCGCCAAGGCCCAATCAATCAGCACATCGCCGTCATCGCATTCATAGCGGCCCGACACCGCGAACCGCTTTGGCCCTTCGGGCGTTTCCAGCAGCCATTGGAATTCTGTCGCCCCGGGGAAGCGCAGATTCAGACACTCATGCCCGTCAGACAACAGGTCCTCGCCGGACACTGGATGACCACGTCGTTCGACATACTCGGGCGCGGCACACAGCACCCTTTGGCAATCCGCAATCTTGCGAATTCGTAGATTGCTGTCTTCAGGTTGGCCCAGGAAGAACGCAAGATCCAAACCTTCGGTCGTCAGATCAACAGATCGATCCGTCAAGCGCAGGCGCACGTCAATCTCAGGATAACCTTGCAGAAACTCAGGAACCTCAGGTGCCAACAGCCTGCGCCCCACCCCCAATGGTGCGGCTACAAAGAGCGAACCCCGCGGATTGTCCGTCAGGTTCATCACCGTTGCTTCGGCCGCCTCGACGCTGTCGAGCACCGTCACGGCTCCGGAATAGAACGCCTTGCCATGTTCCGTCGGTGTCAGGTTTCGCGTCGTCCGCTGGAACAGCCGAACGTTCAGGTGATCCTCGAGCTGCGAGATGCGCGCCGAGGTGACCGCAGGCGAAATGCGCAGGTCGCGCCCCGCAGCTGACATGCTGCCCAGCTCATAGACCCGGACGAACGTGCGAATGTTGTCGAGATAGGACATTTTCTCAGATTTTTTGATACAGCTTGATACTATATGGGAATACCGAATAAACGCCGCTTTGCCTAGTCTGTCTGAAAAAGACCGGAGTGACCCTTCATGTATGATTTTGCTGCCTTCTGGGACTGGGCCGCCTTTGCGGTGCGCTGGCTGCACGTGATCACGGCGATGGCCTGGATTGGCTCGTCCTTCTACTTCATCGCGCTGGACTTGGGCCTGCGCAAAGCGCCTGACCTGCCGCCCGGCGCCCATGGTGAGGAATGGCAGGTGCATGGTGGCGGGTTTTATCACATCCGCAAATACCTGGTGGCCCCCGAGCAGATGCCCGAGCATCTGACCTGGTTCAAATGGGAAAGCTACACGACGTGGCTGAGCGGCGCGGCGCTTTTGATGATCGTTTATTGGGTTGGCGGTGAGCTTTACCTGATCGACGCCAACAAGGCGGATCTGGCCCTGTGGCAGGGCATCGCGATCTCGGCTGCGTCGCTGACCATCGGTTGGCTGATCTACGATTTCCTCTGCAAATCCGGTCTGGGAGAGCGCCCCACCCTGTTGATGGTCCTGCTGTTTGTCCTGCTGGTGATCATGGGTTGGGGGTACAATCAGATCTTCACCGGCCGCGCGATGATGCTGCATCTGGGGGCCTTTACGGCGACCATCATGACGGCCAACGTGTTCTTCATCATCATGCCGAACCAGCGCATCGTGGTGGATGACCTGAAAAACGGCCGAACGCCCGATCCGAAGTACGGTAAGATCGCCAAGCTGCGCTCGACCCACAACAACTATCTGACGCTGCCGGTCGTATTCCTGATGCTCAGCAACCACTATCCGCTGGCTTTTGCGACCGAATACAATTGGATCATCGCCAGCCTGGTGTTCCTGATGGGCGTGACGATCCGGCACTATTTCAACTCGATGCACGCTGGGACGGGAAAGCCAAACTGGACCTGGATGGTGACGGCGCTTCTGTTCATCGCCATCATCTGGCTGTCGACCGCCCCGATGCATCAAACACTCGAGGAGGCCGAAGCCAAACCCCTGACCCCCTACGAGCAGAAGTTCGCAGAGGCTGACGGGTTTGAAGAGGCCCATGAAATCGTGCTGGGCCGCTGCTCGATGTGTCATGCCCGCGAGCCGTTCTGGGACGGCATCTTGTGGGCGCCAAAGGGTGTACTGCTGGAAACCCAGGCTGACGTCGCCCGCAACGCGCAGGCGATCTATCTGCAGGCCGGTATCACCCATGCGATGCCGCCGGCAAACATCACCTACATGGAAGACGACGATCGCCTGGCCATCGTGAAATGGTTCAAGAGCGTCAACTGAAACCTGGCATTTTCGACATTCTCGGGAATTGGGCAAACCACAATCCATTGGGGATATGTCGCGCAATTTCCCCCTCCTAACCCTGCATCTTGTGTGCTATTCAAAAAGCTGAAGGCGACGTCGTAAAACCGGCGTGCCGATGCGAGTTCGGGCAGTCTGGAGCCACAGGGATGAGATCACGGGGCCGTTTCGGCGCTATTTTGCGCGGCATAACACTTGCGTGCGGGCTGAGCCTGCCCTCGGCGGCTTTGGCCTTGGAAACCGCTCTTGTCGCCCCCGGTGCCTCGGACGACCTGACCGAGCGCCTGACCACCAGTTCCCTTGCCCTCTCAGCCGAGCGTCACGGCCTGACCGAACCTCTCGAAGTGCTGTCTGCCGCGCTGTCGGATTACCGTACCCTTGTACAGGTCCTTTACGACGAAGGATTTTTCAGTCCCGTCATAAGCATCAAGCTGGACGGGCGCGAAGCAGCCAACATCGACCCGCTGCGCATCCCCAGTCAGATCAACAAGATCGACATCACCGTTCAAACCGGCCAGCAGTTCAAGTTTGGCCAGGCCAATGTCACGCCAATCACACCCGAAACCGAACTGCCCGAAGGGTATGCTCCGGGGCAAACGGCGACGACCGGTGCGATCCGCGACGCGGCCTCGGCGGGGATCGTGGGTTGGCGCGATGCAGGATACGCCAAGGCCAAGGTCGGCGATCAACGTATCACCGCCCGCCATCGCGATGCACAGCTTGATTCGGACATCGATCTGGTGCCCGGCCCCAAGTTGAAATTCGGCAAGATGCACATATCGGGAAGCACAGATGTGCGCCACGAAGCTTTGCGGCGGATTGCGGGCTTCCCTACTGGCGAGGTTTACAGCCCGGCCGACGTGCAACAAGTCGGCACACGCCTGCGCCGAACGGGCACGTTCAACTCGGTCACCCTGCGAGAACGCAAAGACCCCAACCCGGACGGCACATTGGATTTCGATGCCGAGTTCGAGGACCTGCCCAAGCGTCGCCTGACCTTTGGTGTCGAGGTATCATCCACCGCGGGTCTTGATCTGACTGCGACCTGGATGCACCGCAACGTGTTCAACAACGCCAACCGATTCCGGTTCGAGGCCAACATCCGCAACATCGGCGGGACCGAAGACATCGACGGGCGCATCGGGTTTCGTCTGGATCAGCCCGAGAAACTGGGTCCCGACGACAGCATTTTCTACATCGGCAATATCGAGCGCCGCAATCGGACACACTATAAGGTCACGAGTGCTCAATTGGGCGTGGGTGCCCGACGCACGTTTTCGGACGAGCTTTATGCAGAAGCCTGGCTGGGCTTCAATTACGCCTCATCTGACGATGCTTTTGGCACGGATCGCCGGTTCAGATATCTGATTATACCGGCACGGTCTGAATGGGACAAACGTGACAATGCCGTGAACCCGACCAAAGGCTTTTACCTGGATGCCCGATTTACCCCTTACGCAGGCCTAGGTGGAACTGAATCCGGTGCGCGGTTCTACGTCGATGGTCGTGGATACTGGGACATAACCTCCAACGGTGGTGTTATCCTGGCTGGGCGTTTGCAATTGGGCTCTGTGGTTGGCTCATCTCAGGCCGGAACATCGCCTGAACTTCTGTTCTATTCGGGGGGCGCTGGCACCGTTCGGGGCCAACCCTACGAGTCCCTTGGGACCCCGGTTGGCACGGGCATCGCAGGTGGTCGGGCATTCCTGGGCGCATCTGCCGAAATTCGCGGCCGCGTAACCGAGAAAATCTCGCTTGTTGGCTTTTATGACATCGGTCTGATCGATTCGAAATCCTTTGTGACCTCAGCCTCGACCCGGCATGCTGGTGCAGGCTTGGGTGTGCGTTATGATCTGGGTGGATTCGGCCCGCTGCGTCTGGATCTGGCCCTGCCGGTCGAAGGATCCACCGGCGATGGATTACAGTTCTATATTGGTATCGGGCAGGCATTCTGATGACACGTTTTCCCAACCAAATCCTTGTTCTGAGCACCTGCACTGCTTTGACTGTCGCAGCACCCGCCTGGGCGCAAGAGGACGAAGAATCCGGTGGTATCCTAGTCGATTTCCTCGAGGACACCCTTTCCGGCGAAGGTCGACAGATTCACGTGCGCGGCATCGAAGGCGCGCTTAGCGCCAAGGCCACCATCGAGCAGATCATTGTCTCGGACGACGATGGTCCCTGGTTGACGATCAACGACGCAGTGCTCGATTGGAACAGGCTGGCCCTGATCCGTGGGCGGTTCTCGGTCAACGAGCTGACCGCACGCGAGATCCGCGTGGACCGCGCTCCAGCGCCCACGGCCCAGGCTGAGCCCCTGCCCGACGCCGGGACACAACCATTTCAATTGCCCGAGCTTCCCGTCGCGATCGAGATTGGTGAGATCAGGGTCGATACCCTTGGACTTGGCGAGCCGTTGATCGGACTGGCGGCGGAGCTCAAGGTACAAGGGGCGATGACCCTGGCCGACGGGACACTGGACAGCGATCTGGCCATCACCCGGCTGGATCGGCCAGGCGACGCCATAGAACTCAAGGCTGGGTTCCAGAACGCAACCAGTCTGATCTCGCTGGATCTGCAAGTGATCGAAGATGCAGGCGGCTTGATCTCAACCGCACTTCAGATGCCCGGCCAGCCCCCCCTGTTGCTGACCGCCAAGGGCGAAGGGCCTGTCACCGATTTCACCGCCGACCTGTCGCTGGCCAGTGACGACGCAGAGCGCGTTGCCGGTCAGGTGCGTCTGCGCGGAGTGCCCTTTGGCGCAGATGAGGCGCAAAACAGCATCGCCTTCAGCGCCGATCTGGGGGGCGACGTGACGCCGTTCTTGGAAGAAGAGTTCGACACTTTCTTTGGCACCGACACACAGCTGCAAGTCGAAGGCATCAGTGATCCCGACGGGCATCTGGCCATCTCGCAGCTTGAGATTTCATCGGACGCGCTCAAGCTCAAGGGTGAGCTGGACATGGCAGCAGGCGGGATGCTGAACAAGGTGGCCCTACAAGGCCGCATCACACCACCAACCGGCGACCGTGTGGTGTTGCCGGTCGCTGATCCGCGGATAACGCTCGAAGCAGCGCAGTTTTCTGCACTGTTGAACCGCGAACTGGGCAACCATTGGGATCTCAGCCTGACCGCAGACGCTCTGGAAACTCCGGACGTTGTTGTCAGACAGGCCCGCATCACCGGACAAGGCACTCTGGATCAGGGCGAGACGATGGACCTGCGCGGGGATGTTCAGGCGCTGTTGAACGATCTGCGGTTTAGCGATCCGGCACTCAACCAGGCGGTTGGCAATGCGGTCACGCTGGACGGGTTCTTTGACCTGGTGAGCGGCAACAACCTGAACCTCAGCGACGTGGTCATAAGCGGCTCGGACTATACCGCCACCGCAAACGCTGAAATCAGCGGGCTGCAAAGCGGGTTCGAGGTGGACGGTACCGTGAACCTCAAAGCCAGCGATCTGTCGCGGTTTTCAGGTGTGGCGCAGCGCGATCTGGCTGGACAGGTCACAGCCGACTTGACCGGCAAAGGCGCCCCTTTGGGAGGCAGTTTCGACTTTCAGCTTGATGTCGAGGGGGACGGGTTGAAAACCGGCATGGCCGAGATTGACCCCATCATTGCAGGGCGAACCACCATTGCGCTTGACGCCGTTCGCGATCAGCAAGGGCTTGAGGTGCGCAATCTGACAGTCCAAGGGCAAACCCTGCGTGCTGAAGCCGCCGCAACCCTGACCGGCTCTGATGGAGCCTTTGCGCTGGATGGCTCAGCCAAAGTTGACGCGCAGGATTTGTCGGTCTTCTCCGGCCTCGCAGGGCGCGAATTGGCAGGCGCAGTTCAGGCCGATGTCACCGGCACAGGCGACATGGCCAGCCAGCATTTCGACATCAAGTTGAACGCCAAGGCGCAGGATTTGAGCAGTGGCATGGCCGAGATTGATCCGCTGATCGCCGGGCGCACGACCATCGTGCTGGACGCAAAACGGGATGATACGGGCCTGGATCTGCGCCAGTTTTCGTTGAACGGCAAAGCCGTCAGCGCCGAGGCGGTCGCCAAGCTGACCGGCACCGAAGGGGCTTATGCGCTCAGTGGCAATGCCACCGTTGATGCGCCCGATCTGTCGCTGTTTTCGGGCCTCGCCGGGCAGGACCTGACCGGACATCTGCAAGCCAAGGCCGCAGGTTCCGGTGATCTGGCCAATCGCCATTTCGATGTGCAACTGGACGCAACCGCCCGCGATGTCACCAGTGGCATCCCGCAGGTGGACGCGTTGATCCAAGGCCGCACAACATTGGCCGTGGATGCTGCCAACAATGACCAAGGCTTGAACATCCGCGCTTTTGATCTGACGGGCTCGGCCATCAGCGCCGAAGCGAGCGGCAATCTGCAAGACGCGGCCGGAACAATCCAATTCAAGGCCGCGCTGGACGAGCTCAAACGGGTGATCCCCACCTTGTCCGGCCCCCTGACTCTGACCGGGGATGTCAAACCCAAAGGCAATGGCTTGACCGGCAACGTCGAGATTGACGGACCGGAATCCTCGACCGTGGCATTAGATGGCTACGTCGAAACCGACGGCACGGCCGACCTGAACTTTGACGCCAATTTGCAGCGGCTCGAGCGGCTGGTGCCCGAGCTGGTCGGCGCACTGACCGCCAAGGGCAACGCCAAACGCAATAATGGTGTTTGGCAGATCGATGCGGACGCCAGTGGCCCCGCAGGCCTGACCAGCAAGGTAGCAGGCAGCTTTGACGAAAGCTCGGGCCAGGCGGATGTCGCCGCCACAGGCACCATCGGTCTGAGCATCGCAAACCTCTTTATCTCGCCCAATTCCATCGACGGCGCAGCTCAGTACGACCTGACCCTGAAAGGCGCCCCAAGCGTCGAGGCGATCAGCGGCACGATCACCACGTCCGGCACCACCGTTGCAATCCCTTCGGCAGGTCAAACGCTGACCAACATTGGCGGGCGCATCGCCTTGGCAAACGGCAGCGCCACCATCGGGATCACTGGTGGATTGCGGGCGGGTGGGACGTTCAACGTCAGCGGCCCTGTCGAATTGACCCCACCATTCAACGGGCGCATCGCGGTCAGCCTCAACGAGTTGATCCTGACCGACAACGTGTTCTTCGAATCCTCCGCTAACGGGCAGATCACCATGTCCGGTCCCTTGGCGGGCAACAGCTCCATCGTCGGCCAAATCACCTTTGGTGAAACCAACATCAACCTGGCAGCCGCATCAGGCGCAGTTGGTGCGGCCCCGATCCCTGACATTCGTCACGTAGGTGAAGCCGGAGCCGAGTTCACGACGCGCAAACGCGCCAAGCTGGTGCAAACCGCAAGCGGCAGTTCAGGACCGGTCATTTCACTGGATGTCAGCCTTCTGGCCCCGAACAAAGTCTTCGCGCGTGGTCGCGGCTTGCAGGCAGAACTGGGCGGCCGCATCCATGTAGGAGGCACAACAACAGCCATTGCGCCATCAGGTCAGATTGAATTGATCCGAGGCAACTTCGACATCCTGGGCCGCCGTCTGAAACTGACCAAGGGCCTTGTAACCCTGCAAGGTAACCTGACGCCCTATCTGGAGTTTGCCTCAACCACGACGACGTCGGATGGTGCAGCGACCCTTGAGATTTCCGGCCCCTTGGATGGCCCCGAAATCAAAGTCTATGCAGATCCCGAACGCCCCAGCGAAGAAGCTCTGGCAATGCTTCTCTTTGGCAATCGTTTCTCTGAACTGTCGCCTATTGTCATCGCGCAGATGGCGGCGTCCCTTGCACAACTCAGCGGGGCCGGAGGGGATTCGACCAAAGGCATCCGAGAGGCCACCGGCGCCGACACCATCGACGTCGGCACAGACGACAGCGGAGCCGGGCAATTTGGCGCTGGAGCCTATCTGGCAGATGGGCTGTATACGGACTTCACCGTAAACACCAAAGGCGAGACCGAGTTGAACCTGAACTTGGATGTGACCGACAACTTCACTTTGAAGGGAACGGTAGACAATCAGGGCGAAACATCTGTGGGCGTGTTCTTTGAGCGTGATTACTGACGTGTGACTGACAGGCAGTTGACCTCTGCCTGCGCCCGTGTCCTGATCCGGATCACGCAATTCGGAGACGACACATGACATTCACCACCCGCCCCGAAATCGCGGGCACTTTTGGTGTTGCGACCTCGACCCACTGGATCGCTTCGGCTGTTGGCATGCGGCTTCTGGAACGGGGCGGCAATGCCTTTGATGCGGCAGCGGCAATGGGGTTTGTCCTGCATGTGGTCGAGCCGCACCTGAACGGCCCTCTCGGCGACATGCCGATGCTGATCAAACCTGCAGGCCAAACCAACCCGACGATGGTCTGCGGTCAGGGCGTGGCCCCCGCAGGTGCCACAATCGAGCATTTCAAGGATCAGGGGCTGGAGATGATCCCCGGATCCGGTCTTTTGGCGACGGTGGTGCCAGGCGCCTTTGACGCCTGGATGATCACATTGCGCGATCACGGCTCCCTGCCTTTGCGCGACATCCTGGAACCAGCCATCCACTATGCCCGGTATGGCCACCCCCTGCTGCCGCGGGTCGCAAACACCATCGCCGGTCTGGCCGATTTCTTTGCCCAAGAGTGGCCCACGTCCCACGCCACCTGGGTGCCCGGTGGCTCTGCGCCTCAGGCCGGTGCCCTGTTCTGCAACCCGCAATTGGCGGACACGTGGGAGCGGCTGCTGACCGAAGCCGAAGCAGTCGAAGGCCGCTTGGCCCAGATCGAAGCAGCCCGGCAGGCCTTTTATTCCGGTTTCATAGCCGAGGCCATCGACAGCTTTGTCGACCAAGCTTACCTGATGGACGCCAGCGGTACGCCGCACAAGGGCGTGCTGACCGGTCAGGACATGGCCAAGTGGCAAGCCAGTTATGAGGCGCCCCTAGAGGTGGATTACCACGGCTGGACGGTATGGAAGGGCGGGGCATGGACCCAAGGACCGACACTGTTGCAATCTCTCAAATTGCTGCAAGAGGTGCCGCTGGATCAAATGGACCTGAACGGAGCGGAGTTTGTCCACCAGGTGAGTGAAGCCATGAAACTCGCCTTTGCCGACCGCGAGGCCTATTACGGCGATCCGACCTTCACGCACATCCCGATGGATCAACTGCTGTCGGACGGCTACGCAGCTGAACGGCGCACTCTAATCGGCGCCACGGCCTCGACCGAGCAGCGCCCCGGGCGTCTGCCGGGGCATGACGCCTGGGTCGAGGCGATGCTGGCCCATGCCAACCTGTCATATGAGCCGGGGCACGCCATTGGCGCAGGCGAGCCGACAATGTCTCATCTGACCGAAAAGCGCGGGGACACGGTGCATCTGGACGTGATCGACCGCTGGGGCAATATGGTGTCGGCCACGCCTTCGGGTGGGTGGCTGCAATCCTCTCCGGTGGTGCCGGGGTTGGGAATGCCGCTGAACTCAAGAGCTCAGATGTTTTGGCTTGAAGATGGCCTACCAACCTCGCTGGCTCCGGGGCGTCGGCCCCGCACGACGCTTTCGCCTTCAATGGCGCGCAGGCCGGACGGAACCGAGCTTGCCTTTGGCACGCCTGGGGGCGATCAGCAGGATCAGTGGCAACTCATCTATCTGTTGCGCCTGGTCCATGGCGAGCTGAACCTGCAAGAAGGGATCGATGCACCGCTGTTCCACACCGGGCATTTCCAAAGTTCATTCTACCCGCGCGAAGTGCGCCCCGGCCATCTGATGGTCGAACCCGGCTTTGGGACAGAGATCATGGAAACCCTGCGCGCCAAAGGGCATGCGATCGAGGTGGCCGAGCCCTGGACCGTGGGCCGGTTGACGGCTGCCAGCCGAGCACCGGATGGCATGTTGCGTGCTGCGGCCACGCCGCGACTGATGCAGGCCTACGCGGTGGGTCGATAACCTGCTGCGCGGCCTGTCGGCCTTGCGTCCTGCGGACGGCACGAAGAAGGGGCGGGCCAGGCTCATGCGGGCTTTGCCCGCATGAGCCTGGCCCAACGGGAGGAGATGTCCCGCAAGGGGCATTGACGACGGGCGGGAGCGCTTCGAGTCTGGGGGGTGCCTACCGTAGCTAGGACTGACCCGCTGCATAGATCTGATCGATGATCTCTTGCACCTGACGGGACAGCGACAAGGGCACCACACCCGTTCCGTTCCCGGCACAGGCGCGGGCAAATGCCTCCACTTGCAACTCGTACTGACAGGCTCCGGTGAACCGAAACATCTGCTGCCGGGTGTTGAGCTGATCGTACAAAACCACTTCGGCCGCGCCATACGCACCCGCATTGAACGGTGCACGCACGTCGATCCAGCCAAATTCTCCCAGAAACCGCATTGATTGATGCAAAGCCATTTGGGTCGAAACGTGAAAGCTCAGGTTGAACTCCGCGAATCTGACAACCGCCTGTGCATAGATGTCCGTCTTGAACTCCGGCGAGTATTCGACTTGCGCCTCGACACCCAGGGGTTCGGCGCCTGTGCTCATCAATGTCGTGATAATCGGGTAGACGCCAATGTCGGGCAAGGCTCCGCCCCCGGCTTCCAACTGATTGCGGGTGTTGGCTGGATCAACGTTGTGAAACGAAAACCCGCCTGTCACCTGCCTTAACCGCCCAATTGCACCGTCCTCTATCAACTCGCGAACCTTGTGCCACTGAGGATGATACCAGACCATATAGGCCTCGGAGATCAGAACATTGTTGTCTCGCCCCGCCGCAGCGATCCGGTCAATGTCCGGGGCCTTCAACGCAATCGGTTTTTCGCACAGCACATGCTTGCCGGCCTCAGCCGCGCGAATGGCCCATTCCGTGTGATGTGACGTGGGAAGTGGGATATAGACGCCGTCGACATCCTGATCCGCCAGCAGCGCTTCATTGCTGTCATACCAGCGCGCAGCACCGAACCGGCCGGCAAACAGTTGGGCTTTGCCTGCATTCCGACTTGAAATGGCATGCAACACACCTGTCTCTGAGCGAAGGATCGCAGGCAAGACTTGTTCGCGTGCAATCTTGGCCGTTGAAAGGCATCCCCAACGAAACAACCTGCTCATCCTTTATCTCCCGCCCAAGTACCGGGCTGCGCCCGTCAAGGCGGCCTGATCATCGGAAATCATATGAACCGGGATCTGAGCCATTTGCTCGTAAAACGCTCCCTCCTGCAGGAAAGCCGCTGCAAAGTCGTGTCGCGCATTCGACCCAAGCAAGCCGCGGGCCGCTCCGCCGGCAAAGTAGATGCCCCCCATCGGAAGGTACTGGAACACCAATTCACGCGTGAAACAGCCCAAAACTCTTGCAAACAGACTGACGGTCTCCGTTGCGACATCACACCCATTCACCCCGGTTGCACTGATGATGGACGGGCCATCCATATCCGTATCCGTCATCGCTTTGTGCAATCGAGACAACCCACGCCCTGACAAGATCGCCTCGTTGGTTGGGAACATCTCGGCACGTCGCCCCAAAGATGCAACCAAGACAGCTTGCACATTGGAAGGTAGGCTTGCATGGCCCAATTCGGCCGCCATCACCACGCCGTCCCGCAACAAGCAAACGTTAAAGCCTGTGCCCACCCCGACCACCAACTGCTGGGTATTGATCTGTTGTCCAGAGCCGGCCAACAGAGTGGCAATTTGCTGTTCGGCCAGATCCGGCAAGGCGTGACCAAGTGCAGCCAGATCGTTAAGCAAATGCACTTTGCCGGTCCCCGGAAGCAGCGCGGCCAACCGTCCGCTGTCAAAGCGCCAATTCCTGTTTGTCAAACTGGCCCGGTCCGACGTCACAGGACCGGCCACCGCGATCACCGCGCCAGAAAAAGAGACGTCTTCCAGCTGTGACACATATTCTGTGAGCACTGCGTCGAACGATGGGTAGACGTCATTTTCGTACCGGCTGATCCGCGTCACAGCACCACCATCGGCCAGACCGATGCGCGTGTTTGTGCCGCCCACATCTGCCACAAGAACAGTCATGCTTGGCCTCTCATTCCGCCTCGCTGGAACCGGGGGTCTTACCCAGAATGATCATACCCAAAAGGTCGTCATCGGTGACATCATCCACATCGACGGTGCCAACCAGTTTTCCATTCTTCATCACACTGGCTCGGTCGCACAGATCCATCACATCGTGGATATCATGGCTGATCAGAAAGATGCCGATGCCTTCCGCTTTCAGCTGCTGAATCAACTCGGAAACCATCTGAGTTTCATGCGGGCCCAGAGCAGCAGTTGGTTCATCCATGATCAGGATGCGCGCATCGAAATAGACTGCACGCGCGATCGCCACCGATTGGCGCTGCCCGCCCGAAAGCGCCGAAACGGGTTCCGCGAACTTTTTGAAGTTCGGGTTGAGCCGCCCCATGATCTTGCGACATTCGGATTCCATCGCGTCATCGTCGACCAACCCGAGAGAGGTGACCAGTTCACGCCCCAGAAACAGGTTGCTGGCGGCATCCAGATTGTCGGCCAGCGCCAGCGTCTGATAGATCGTCTCGATCTTGTGAGCGCGGGCATCGCGGGGGTTGTTGATCTCAACCTTTTCACCATTGATCAGGATCTCGCCGCTGTCGCCTTGATACGCGCCCGACAGGATTTTGATCAGCGTGGATTTGCCCGCACCGTTGTGACCCAAGAGGCCCACGACCTCGCCCGGATAGAGGTCGACGCTGACGTGATCGACGGCATGGACACCGCCGAATGAGATGCAGATGTCGCGCATTTCGACCAGCGGAGTCTGATCGCGGTTGATGTCGGATTTGGCCATCAGCTCTCTCCCGTCTTCTTGCGATAGATGATGTCGATCAGAACAGCCAGCACCAGGACCGCGCCCACGACGATGTTCTGCAGCGGCGCATCGACGCCAACCATCGCCATACCTGATTGCAGCGACTGCATGATCAGCGCCCCCAGGATGGCGCCGTGAATGGTGCCCAAGCCACCGGCCAGCGCCGTACCGCCGATAACGGCTGCCGCGATCACGCGCAACTCGTCCAGCGTGCCGATGTCATTGGAGTGATTGGTCAGCCGGGCCGAGGCCACCACTGCGGAAACCGCGCACAATGCGCCCATCAGGGCAAATATCTTGACCGTCAGCCAGCGCGTGTTGATCCCCGACAGCTCTGCCGCGTCCGGGTTGCCCCCGGTGGCAAAGATATAGCGTCCCAGTCGGGTGCGCTTGGCAAGGATGGTCATTGCGATCGCGATGAAGATCAGCAGCAAAACCGAAATCGGGATGCCATAGGATTGTGTGAACCCCTCTGGCATGACCTCACCACGCGCTTCAAACATGCGCTGCAGCTTGCGGGTCGGCACCTCATATGCGTTCAGAATGGCAACAAAACCCAGGATGGCAGAGGTGATGATGGAGGCCAGAATGCCTTCGGCCCACATTGGTTTGACAGAAAAGCCATGCTTGATCTTGTTCCGGCGGCTGGCCCAAAGGCCGTAAAGGGCTCCCGCCACAGCCAGCAGGCCCAGAACCCAGGATCCGGTTGCACCCAAGGTTCCATTGATGCCACCGAACTTTTGAAAGGTCGGATCCAGCGGGCCGATGGTCTTGCCGCTGGTCAGATACCAACCCACATTGCGCCAGACCAAAAGCCCCCCAAGCGTCACGATAAAGGCCGGGATGGCCAGGTAACCGATCATCCAGCCGTGAAACGCGCCAATGAGCGTGCCGACCAGAAGGCCAACAGCGATCGAAATCCAGGGGATCAGCGGATGACCCAGGCCAAGCCCGAGAACGTTGGGCAGAAACTGTGTCTGCGTCATCGCCATCACGGCCGAGCATGTGGCCAGCAGCGCACCCACGCTCAAGTCGATGTGACGGGTGACGATGACAAACACCATTCCGGTTGCCATGATCGCAACGGATACGGTCTGGATCGTCAGGTTGAAGATATTTCGCGGTGTCAGAAACCGCCCGCCGGTGACCAAGTCAAACCCGATGCACAACACAGCAAACGCGCCGATCATGCCCAAAAGCCGCAAATCCAGTTCCAGCGTTTGTACGATGTTCTTCTTCGGAGCAGCTGGCGGGCGCGCGGGTGACAGTTCCGCTTCGGATTGGGTCATTAGAGATCCTGCCTTAATTTGCCATCTCCCAGGGCGAAAACCCCGGAAGACGGCCGTTTCTTTGGCTCAGCTCAATTGCACGGCGTCGGACCTGCGGTCACGCCCTGGCACAGTGCTTCTTTGGTGATCCAGCCTGCATCGACGACATCTGACAGGTTCTGCTTGGTCACGGGAAGCGGCGCCAGGAAGACGGCACTCATCTTGGTGCCCCCGGGCGAGGTCCAGTCATCTGCGCCACCAATGGCATTCATCTTGGTTCCTTCGGCCAGTGAAACAGCTATGCGCGCTGCTGCCTTGCCAAGTTCGCGGGCGTCTTTCCACACCGAAACCGTCTGTGTCCCCTTGGCCACGCGGTTCAAAGCGGCATGATCACCATCCTGACCTGAAACCGGAATACCCTCCATGCCTTGCGCGGTCAGTGCGGCCACGACCCCGCCGGCCGTGCCGTCGTTCGACGCCACAACCGCATCGACGCCGTTGTCTTGCGCAGTCAGGATCTGTTCCATGTTGCGCTGCGCATTGGCGGGCAGCCAACCATCGGTATAGGCCTCGGCCACGATGGTAATATCACCCTTGTCGATGGCATCTTGCAGCACCTCCTGCTGACCACCCCGCAGGAAATCTGCGTTGGGGTCAGTGGGCGAGCCCTTGATCATGACATAGCGCCCCTTGGGCATCGCCTCGAACACGGCGCGGGCCTGCATACGGCCGACTTCGACGTTGTCGAAAGTCAGATAAAAGGCACGCGGATCTTCGATCAGACGGTCATAGCCAATAACCGGGATCCCCTCGTCCGCTGCGGCCTGAACCGCCGGGCCGATGGCCTGAGCGTCCTGGGCCAAAATGATCAGCGCGGTTGCACCTTGCGCAATCAGGCTTTCCACGTCCGACAGTTGCTTGGCCGACGAGCTTTGCGCGTCTGCCGAGATATATTGAGCACCCTTGGCATCCAATTCCGCCTTGATCGCCGCCTCGTCGGTCTTCCAACGCTCTTCTTGGAAATTCGACCAACTGACGCCGATGACAATGTCGTCAGCCCAGGCTGCGGTGCTCATGATTGCGCCGGCGACGACGGCCGTCGCGGTTGCAAAGAATTTCATGTTGTCCTCCCAAACAAAATAGGCCCTGCGCTGTTGTGCTTGTTGTGCATGGCCTGTTCAACAATCGTGATGTATTTTAATTTGAAAATCAAATTAAATTGAATAGGCTGGGAAAAATCTTCGGTGGCTGGCACGATCAGACGAGGGGATCAGCGACAATTTTTGAACACACCGCTTCAACAAAACCCGGAAGGAGACGAACAAATAGCTGTTTTGCAAAGAAAATATGGCCGCCGCGTCCTATTGTCAGAGATCCGTAAAGCGGGCCGGATCCCCCGGATCGAACTGTCCGAAAAGACCGGCATCAGCCGTGCAACCGTGACGACGATCACGGCTGAGTTGCTTCAGCGCGGCTTGATTGAAGAGGTCACCCGTGAAGATGGCGGGACAGATTCCCGGAGAGGGCGGCCTCGGGTTGATCTAAAGATTCGCGGCTCGGCACATTTGGTGGCGGGTGTGAAAATCTCGCATTTGAAATTGTCCCTGGTGCTCATCGATTTCGAAGGGAGACAGCTGCACGGCATCGAAAACGATATGGATCAAAGCGTGCAATCGCCCGATGCCCTTGCCGCATTAATTGCGCAGACCGTCAGTGAATTGGCACAAGCTGCAGGCCATTCCTTGGAACAGGTCTCGGGTGTGGGCATCGGGATCGCCGGTGTCGTCGAAGCCAGCAACGGCTTTGTCTATTGGTCACCCTCTCTGAACGAGCGCAACGTCGAGTTCGGTAAACTGGCCAGTCAACACCTTGGCCTGCCCGCCTTTGTCGACAACGACGCCAATCTGGTGGCCTTTGCCGAATACAGCTTTGGCCTAGCCCGCGGGATGCCAGACTTTCTGGTGGTAACTATCGAAAGCGGCGTGGGTCTTGGCCTGATGATCGACGGCGAACTCTATCGCGGCACACGTGGATGCGGGGCCGAGTTTGGACACACCAAGGTCCATCTCAACGGGGCCCTGTGCCGCTGTGGCCAGCGTGGATGTCTTGAAGCCTATGTGGCCGATTACGCCCTGCTGCGCGAAGCCACGCTGACACCGGACGTGGACGTTTCAGCAGATCCCGCACAGCGGATCGAAACGCTTCTGACCGCGGCCCGCAACGACGATCCGACCGCACGCAGTGTCGTAGACCGGGCCGGGCAGTATTTTGCCATGGGGCTAGCCAATCTGGCCAACATCTTTGACCCGGCGTTGATTATTTTGGCTGGCGAACAGATGCAGTTCGACCACTTGTACGAGGAAGCGGTGATCGATGCGATGCGCAAGTCCATCATCCGGGTGGACCGCGACCCGCCCGAGGTGGTGGTGCACAAATGGGGTGATTTGATGTGGGCCAAAGGCGGGGCGGCCTATGCGCTTGATCGCGTCTCGGACCTTGCATTGGAAAAGATGAGCGACCATGCCGCGTGAGGTACTGTCCCTGCTCCTGCCCCTGATCGCGTCGACCGCGACCGCTGACATTACTTTCACACCGGTGAAGATGCCCGAACATCAATACACCGGGGGCTGGGAGCATTTTGTGGGGGGCGGGCTGGCCAGTTTCGACTGCAACGACGATCATCTGCCCGAACTGTTTGCCGCCGGCGGTCAGGCCCCTGCCCTGCTTTTGCGCAACACAAGCTCTGCTGGTGGCGCGATCCAGTTTGACGCAGACACGCCCGACAGTTTGCGCCAGACTGGCGTGATCGGTGCCTATCCACTGGACATCGATGCAGATGGCCAGATGGACTTGGTGCTGCTGCGGGTTGGCCAGAACAGGTTGCTCAAAGGCGGCCCCGATTGCAGCTTTGCTCCTTTTACCGAGCTGGATTTCCGCAGTGACGAGCGCTGGACCACCGCGTTTTCTGCCACATGGGAGATTGAGCAAAGCCTTCCGACGCTTGCCTTTGGCAACTATGTGGACCGCTCCGACCCGGACGGACCGTTTCGAGCTTGCGACATCAATCTTCTCTACCGTCCCGACGCGACACGTTACGCCCATCCCACCGTACTGGAACCAGGATACTGCCCCTTGTCCATGTTGTTCAGCGATTGGGGACGCACCGGACAAACCGACCTGCGGATCAGTAACGACCGGCACTATTATGTCGACGGTGGGGCCGAGCAGCTTTGGCGATTGTCGCCTGACTTGCGCCTTTATGATGAAAGCGATGGTTGGCAGGATCACAAGCTCTGGGGAATGGGGATCGCAGCGCGCGACTTGGATCACGACGGACAGCAAGAGGTTTTCCTGACCTCGATGGGCGATCAACGCTTGCAACGGCTGACAGGTCCCGGACCCCGGTTCGAGGATGTCCCCTACACTCTGGGCACCACCGCGCATCGTCCCTACAGCGGTGGTGACGGACGGCCCTCAACCGGTTGGCACGTGGCATTTGGCGACGTGCAGAATGATGGATTGGATGACGTTTTCATCTCCAAGGGCAATGTCGAACAAATGCCCGGCAGTGCCATGGATGACCCAAACAATTTGTTGATTCAAAATTCGGATGGCACATTCAGCGAAGCCGGAGACCTTGCAGGGCTGGACAGTCTGCACCGCGGGCGCGGCGCTGCAATGGTGGATTTGAACGCTGACGGCTTGTTGGACATCGCCGTTGTCAATCGCCGGGCACCGTTAGAGGTTTGGCAGAACACCAGCCAGAACACTGGCGCATGGCTGGCGCTTTCGATCACCCAACCCGGGCCAAATCGCAATGGCGTGGGCAGCTGGATCGAGGTTTCAACCGACCTTGCCTCTGGTTTCTGGATGGCACGCGAAATCACACGCGGGGGCGGACATGCTGGCGGCAGCGCCGGATTCGAACATTTTGGGTTGGGTAAGGCAAACACTGCCTTTGTCCGCGTGACTTGGCCGGACGGGACAATCAGTAATGTCATCGAAGTGATGCCCAACCAATCCCTAACATTCAACCGAGCGGGCAACGATCTCTTGGTCTCGAACTAGGCTTATCTCTCGACGGTCAGCCCGCTGGGTACTTGATCGGGCACGCCCAGGCGCCCCTTCAAAGCCGTCTGGTCGGTCAAGGTCCCAAGAAAGGCTATCAGATCGGCGACCTGTTCCTCTGACAGATGCTGTGGAGGCAGAGCATTGGCGCTTGCAATGTCGTCCACCTCTCGGTCGATGGTCATCAATGCAAAATCCGTCTCGAACTGTTCCCCCGGCAGCGGCGCTAGCTCTGCCCTGTAGGAACGCAAGCTTTGGACCGGGTCCAAATGATGTCGGATCACCCCCTCTAACGAGGCATAGGCCCCCGAATGTCCATAAGGCGCGGTCTCCGCTACATTCCGCAAGGATGGTGTGCGAAAGGCGAAAGCATCCTCGGCTTTGCCAGTCACCCGCATCCGACCGACATCGCGGTTGTGCCGTTCGAACCGAGCCGCCTTGCCCGGACCGATCTGCGGCATGGCGATGGCATGGAACCCGTGATCCGTCTGAAACCGACCAGAGTGGCACGAAGCACAGCCTGCCTCGCCATAGAAGAGTGCCATCCCGCGCAGCTTGGCCGCATTCAACGTCTCTTCTCCACGCAGATACCGGTCAAACGGGCTGTCGTCAGCGCGCCATTCAAACGCAATGAAGGCCGCAATCATGTTCGATATGTCAGTGAACGCTATAGGTCTCTCTCCGATCACCAGATCAAAGCGCGCTCGGTAGTCTGGCAACGCCTCGACCCGTTTCGACAGAATATCCCAGGCCCCACCGGGACCGGTCAGAAACCCCTGCCGCACGGCCTGAGCCACGTCATTTTCGGAATAGTGCCCCGCCATCTCATCACCCGAGAGCACCGGAAACATCGTTTGCGCGCTTAAGACCGACGCAAACCCTTGCTCCATCTCGGTTCCCAGTGGCGTCCGAATGCCCGAGGGGCGGGTTTCGTCCAGTTCCAACCGGCCATCGTGAAAAAACGTCGTGAACTCAGCCGCACCCAGATTGAACAAAGCAGGCGAATTGCGGGGAATGCGCTGTTCGGGGCGATTTTCCGGATCAAACACCCGCTCTGGCCCAAGACCCCTGCCACCATCCCCAATCCCCAGCGGCACCCCGTCCGAGGTGGCAAAGCGCGGGTGGTGACACGTCGCGCAAGACACTGTGCGGCTGCCGCTGAGCACGGGGTCATAGAACAAGAGCTGACCCAATTCGACCTCGACCATGTTCACAGGCGGGAACTCAGGTTCAGCAATACTCAGATCCTGGGCTGCCGCAGAGGTGCCAAGGCTGAGAGCAAGCAAATAACGGATCATGTGGTGTCCTCGCGAATACTGACGCTCAGGCGCTGACAATAGGGTTCCTCGGGGGTGGCCAGAGACAAGGGGAACCCGGGCGTATTGACCGCATTGGGATAACCTTGCGGCTCCAGACACAGGGCCGAGCGCGGCTTGTGCGTCTGCCCTTTGAGGGGCTCGGCGACCTGAACAAGATGCTGCGCAGTGTAGAGTTGCAGGCAGGGCTGATCTGTCTCCATCACCATTTGCAGCCCGCTGCCGCGCGCCTCGATCCGCGTGCCATCAAGGATGAAATTCATGTCCAGCCCCGCACCATCCGGATCCGCCAGCGAAACAGGCTTAGTTGTCTTGAAATCAAACGAATGCCCCGCAATCGGGTCGCGCGCTGCTGTGGGGATCATGCGGTCGTCTGTCGGTGTGTAAACCTGCGCCGGGATGTGTACCGATGCGTCCCCAAGCGCGTAATAGGAATGCTGTGCCAGGTTGACCGGCGTAGGTCGGTTGCTGCGCGCCTCGATCTCGTAGGTCAGGCGATGCCCCTCTAGCGTGATTGTCACACACAGGTCCAACCGGCCCGGATAGCCACCCTCTCCATCCGCAGAGGTCAATCGCAACTGCACGGCCCGCGCGCCATCTGCCTCCAACGTCCAGTTCCGACTGTGCAGCCCATAGGCACCACCGTGCAGGTGGTGGGGCGGCTCGTTGGCGTCCAACGGGTATCGCACCCCATCCAATTCGAACACCGCGCCCGAGATACGGTTGGCCACACGACCGACGATCGCCCCCAGATAGCAGGGATTATACAGATAGGCGGCCGGGTCGCGATACCCCAACACTACGGGCATCCGCTTGCCCGCCATCGGCACCTGCCAATCCTGCGTGATGCAGCCAAGCGACAGAACCGCGACCGAAACCTCGCCATCGCTCAGGACATGGCGCCGGATCTGCTCCATTCAGACAAACCGATTGACGTAATTTTCCAGGATCTCTTGCCGACCGGACCGGGGTTGCGGATTGATCTTACCGCTCACCACATTGGCAAAAATGCTGTCGAAATCGCTGTTCAGCATCTCTTGGGCATCGTTGCTGTCCCAACCCGCATAGCGATCGCGCAGGGCCGCATCCAGGCCGCCGTCTTCGATCATCGCGGCGGCCGCCTTGAGGCCCCGCGCGCAGATGTCCATTGCACCCACATGCGCCGCGATCAGGTCCTTGGCATCCAGCGATTGCCGCCGGAGTTTGGCGTCAAAATTGGTGCCCCCTGTACCCAGCCCCCCTGCGCGCAGGATGTGATAATAGGTCAGCGCCACCTCTGGTACGTTGTTGGGGAATTGATCGGTATCCCAGCCCGATTGATAGTCGTTGCGGTTCATGTCGATGGATCCCAACATCCCCTCTGCCGCCGCCACGGCGACCTCGTGCTCGAAGGAATGGCCTGCCAAAATCGCGTGCCCCTGCTCCAGGTTCAGCTTCACCTCGCCCTCAAGCCCGTATTTCCGCAAGAACCCGATACAGGTGGCCGCGTCGAAATCATATTGGTGCTTCGATGGCTCCTGCGGCTTGGGTTCGACCAGGATGGTGCCCTTGAAGCCGATCTTGTGCTTGTAGTCGACCACCATGCTCAGGAACCGCCCCATGTGGTCCAGCTCGCGGGTCAGATCGGTGTTCAACAGCGTCTCATACCCCTCGCGTCCCCCCCAGAGGACATAGTTCTCGCCGCCCATCTTGTGGGTCGCATCCATGCAGGTCTTCACCGTCGCTGCGGAATAGGCAAAGACATCCGGGTCCGGGTTGGTCGAGGCGCCCGACATCCAGCGGCGGTGGCTGAACATGTTGGCCGTGCCCCACAGGAGCCTTGTCTTGCGGCTCTCCATCTTGCCAAGGAAATAGTCGATGATCTCTTCGAAATTGCGCAGAGATCCAGCGAAATCCGCACCTTCAGGCCGGATGTCTGCGTCGTGCCAGCAGAAATATGGCTGGCCAAGAATATCGAACATCTCGAACGCGGCGTCCGCTTTGATCTTGGCCCGGTCCATCTGATCCTGCGGGTGCCAAGGGCGTTCGAACGTCTGCGCGCCAAAGGGATCACCGCCCTCCCAAGCGAAGGAATGCCAATAGGCTACGGCAAAGCGCAGGTGATCCTCCATCCGTTTGCCCAGAACAACCTCGTTCGGGTTGTAATGGCGAAAGGCCAGCGCATTGGCCGTATCGGGACCTTGATAGGTGATCGGGGCGATGTCGGCGAAAAACTGTGTCATAGCATGGCTTTCAAAGCAGGATAAGAAGAGCGGAAGTCGGTATAAGCGTCGTCGAATGCGGACTTGAGGTTCGGGTTCGGGTCGATGGTCTCGGCGATATCGGGCTTGGCCATGATCCGCGCGGGATCTGCTCCGGTCACACCGCAGATTGCCAAGCGCGCCGCCCCCAGGGCCGCGCCGAATTCGCCCTGTGCGGGCAGCTGCAGCGGCAGTCCCAGGACCGTTGACAAAAGCTCGACCCAATAGCGCGAACCGGTGCCGCCACCGATGGCCAGCAGGGATGACAGATCGGCACCGGTGCCGCGCAGGGCCTCCAGGCTGTCGCGCAGGCCGAAACTGACGCCTTCGATCACGGCCTGTGTCAGCTCGGCCCGATCCGACGCGATGTCGAGCCCCACAAAGGCCCCGCGCACCGCGCTGTCATTGTGGGGCGTACGCTCTCCGGACAGATACGGAAGAAAACGTGCATTTGCTGGCGGGCGCAGATCGGTCAGCGCGCCGGTCAATACCGCCGGGGGCGTCCCGGTGATCTTTGCCAGCCAGTTCAGGCTGTCGGTTGCGGCCAGCATGACCCCCATCTGATACCAGCGGTTCGGAACCGCGTGGCAAAACGTATGCACCGCACTGCCCGGATCGGGGTGGAACCCATCCCGCGCTGCCAAAATCACGCCGGATGTGCCAAGCGAGACAAATCCATCCCCGTCGCGCAACGCGCCCACACCACAGGCAGCAGCGGCATTATCACCGCCCCCGGCCACCACCAGAACGCCGTTGGGCAGTCCCAAATCTTGCGCCACATCGGCACGCATGGGGCCAACAACTTCGGTCCCTTCGATCACGTCCGGCATCTGGTCACGGCGCATGTTGCCCGCGTCAAGCAGCCGATCCGACCATCCTCGATCCCCCACATCCAGCCAGCTTGTCCCGGCACTGTCGGACATGTCCGAAACTGCCCGACCGGTCAGCCAGAAGCTCAGGTAATCCTTTGGCAACAGCACCTTGGCCACTTGTGCAAAGATATCGGGTTCATGCGCGGCCATCCACATCAGCTTTGGCGCGGCGAACCCGGGAAAGACGATGTTGCCGGACAAGGCGCGCACGTCTGCCGCCCCATCCAACGCCGCAGCCTGTGCGTGGCTTCGGGTGTCATTCCACAGGATACAGGGGCGCAGCACAGAGCCCTTTGCGTCCAGCACGGTCGCGCCATGCATCTGGCCCGAGAGACCCAAACCACGCACGCGAGCCATCTGGGCCGGGGCCTTTGCATTCAACGCTTGCAAGGCTGAACGGCTGGCCGCGACCCAATCTGCGGGGTCTTGTTCACTCCAACCCGGATGCGGATGCGACACTTCCAGACCGCAATCGGCACTGGCCAAAGCCATGCCCCCATCATCAACCAAGAGGGCCCGAACCCCCGACGTTCCCAGATCCAATCCGATGAACATACGCCCTCCCCGCGCTGTTACCTCACTGTCCTCACATTTAATTCTAGTGTCAAATTAAAAAATCCCAAACCCGACCTGCCCCAGATTGACCACAGACCGGCCCAATTTTATGCCGCTTGTCGGGTTAATCCCTGCGCACGCCCGAAAAGCCGTCCATCTCGTGACAATTGGTGCTAAAACCGCATCAAGGATCAAAAGCCTCGGAGACCCAATTTGCGGATCACGTTTCTCAGCCCTCGCTCGAACCTGTCGGGCGGCCTGCGCGTGATCGCGATCCATGCGCAGATGTTGCAGGACCGGGGACACGAGGTAAGCATCGTGGTTCCGGCAAAACGGCAAGTCGGGGCCAAAACCCAGGCCAAGACCTGGGCGAAATCCCTGATCCGGGGGCGTCTGCCCGACCGTGAGCCCGATGAGGGTGGGCATTTCGACCAGATCACAGTGCCGATCGTCGAGGCCGGCCGCGATGATTTCCTGTTCACCCATGACGACATCCCCGACGGTGATGCCCTGATCGCCACCTGGTGGGAAACCGCGTTTTCCGCCGCAGCCATGCCTCCGTCCAAAGGGCGCCCCTACTACCTGATCCAGCACCACGAGGTGCATGATTTCCTGCCCTGGCAGATCTCGCGCAGCACTTACTACCTGCCCTTAAAGCACTTTGTTGTATCGAACTGGCTGGGCCAGGTCATGGCCTCGGAGTATGGTCAGAACGACGCGGTGCTGGTGCCCAACGGCGTGGACTTGAGCCATTTCAGCGCCCCCCCTCGCGACAAACAGGATCATCCAACTGTCGGGCTGCTCTACAGCACCAATGCGATCAAAGGCACCGGCACGCTGTTGCAAGCGATTGAACAGATACGTGCGGCTCTGCCCGATCTGCGCGTGCGTGCCTTTGGTGCCGAGCCGATGTCGGACGACCTGCCCTTGCCGCCCGGATCAGACTACCTCTGCCGTCCCGAACAGGCGCAAATCCCCGCGCTTTATGCGGGTTGCGATCTGTTTCTCTGCGGCAGCACGTCCGAGGGGTATTTCCTACCCTTGCTCGAGGCGATGGCCTGTGGCTGTCCACTCGTGTCAACGGACGTGGGTGCGGCGCAGGATCTGATCACCCCCGGCGTGAACGGGGCCATTGTCGATGTGGGCGATGCAGCGGCAATTGCGGATCACGCTTTGCGCATCCTCAAAGCACCGAACGCCGACTGGCAAGCGATGTCGCAAGTCAGCCGCGACGTGGCTGCTGCCCACACCTGGGCGCACGCCTGCGACCGGCTCGAGACCGCTTTGCGGGAGGCGTCATGACCCCCGTCGCTCTGGTCCTGATCGGTCGCAACGAAGGCGATCGGCTCAAACGCGCGCTGGACGCGGCACAGGGGCAGGCATCCCGGATCGTCTATGTGGATTCCGGCTCGACCGACGACAGCGTCGCCGCGGCTCATAAAGCCGGGGCCGAAGTGGTCGAATTGGACATGTCCGTCCCCTTCAGCGCAGCCCGCGCCCGCAACGCGGGCTTTGCGCGGCTGGAACAGGGCGACCCGCCAGACCTGGTACAGTTCATCGACGGCGACTGTGCCTTGGTCCCCGGCTGGATCGCTGCCGCCCAAGCCCATATCGAGACCGATTCAAAGCTGGCCGTGGTCACAGGGTGGCGGTCCGAGGTTCACCGGGACGCCAGCGTATACAACCAGATGTGCGACCACGAATGGCACCGCCCTGCCGGTCCGATCATCGCCTGCGGCGGTGACATGCTGGTGCGGGCCGAAGCGTTCCGGCAAGTCGGCGGGTTTTCGAACCATGTGATCGCAGCCGAAGACGACGATTTTTGCCTACGCTTGGGGTTGGCAGGCTGGCGGCTGGAACGGCTGCCGCTTGAGATGACGCGCCATGACGCAGCCATGACCCGCTTTGGTCAGTGGTGGCAACGAGCCGTACGGGCCGGCCACGGGTTTGCTCAAGTAAACGGGCTGCACCCTGGCCATTTCCGCAGCGAAATTAGACGTGTCCTGCTTTTTGGGCTTATCCTACCGCTTCTGGCCATTGTCGGCGCCGCGTTTTCACCATGGGTGCTGCTGATGGTTCTGGGTCTTTACGCTGCCTCTTACCTGAGAACGGTTGCCGGGTTGCGAGCCGAAAACCTGCCTCCCCCTCAGGCGCGCGTCCACGCGCTGTTCCTGACCCTGTCGAAATTCCCTAACCTGCTGGGAATGGCCAAGTATCAACTGAACCGGGTACGGAACCGGACGCCCGAAATCATCGAATATCAGTGAGCCATCAAGATGACCCAATCCCCCATCCGTATCGGCCTGATTGGCGCTGGATACATCGCCAGCTGGCACGCTGACGCGATCAAAGCCACGCCAGATATCGAACTGAGCGCAATCTGTGACCGCGCAGCAAATGCAGCCCACGGGCTGGCCGACGCCTATGGGGTTCGGGGTTTTGCCTCGGTCGAGGATCTGATCGCCGCCGAGGTCTGCGATGCGGTTCACATCCTGACGCCCCCCGACAGCCACCGCGATCTGGCGATCCAATGTCTGAACGCAGGGCTGCATGTGCTGGTGGAAAAACCCGTGGCCCTGTCCGCCCAGGACACGCAGGCCATCGAAGAGGCCGCGCAACAGGCCGACAGACGCTTTCACGCAGGCCACAACTTTTTGGGTCTGCCGTCCTATGAACGGCTCAAGGCGATGGCGCATGCAGGCAAACTGGGACGGATTTCTTCGGCCGAAGTGCGTTGGTGCTTTCCGTTGTCGCCCCTGCGGTCAGGTCCCTTTGGCCTGTGGCTGATGCGCAAGCCCGAGAACCTGCTGCTAGAGATCGGGCCGCATCTGTTTGCGATCGTTCAGGATCTGTTTGGCCAAGCTGAAGTTCGCGATTTGGGTCTTTCTCACCCGATTGCCATCCCCGGCAGCGGCACGCGCCCGCAGACCTGGCACATGCGCGCCAACGTGAGGGATGTCGAACTGAGTCTGATGATCTCTCTGGTCGAGACCAGCGATGACCGCTCAGTGACTTTGCGCGGTTCCACCGGACGGGCGCGGCTCGATCTGGCGGCGGACACGTTGATCGTGGATACCGAGAATACGGCTGATCTGGTGGCCAATCCGCTCTGGCGGCAACTTTCGGTGAGTGGCCAGCACCTGAAAGCGGGATGTGTGAACGCGGCTCGGCAGTTGACCTCGTTCAATGCCAAATCGCCTTACGGGCTGAGCTTTCGGGGCATGATGGATGGAGTCTATGGCCCGCTGACGCGCAACGCCCCAGCGGACACGCGGTTTTCGGGCGCCTCGGCAATCAAGGTGATGGGCGCCCTGGATCAGGCGCTGTCTCTGATGTCCTCGGAGCAGCGAGACCTGCCTGCTCCGCCACAAGCCAATCGCGCCCCCGAACCCACCGTCATGGTGATCGGCGGCACCGGCTTCATCGGGCGCGCCCTGACTCGGCACCTGGTCGCCATGGGCAAGGACGTTCGCGTGATCAGCCGGGGCACCTCTGGTCCCTTTGCCGATCTACCAGATCAGGTGGAAACCGTTGGGTTGTCGCTGTCCGATACCCAAGGCCTGACGCAAGCAATGGAGGGGATCGAAACGGTCTACAACCTGGCCCGCTCTGTCGATACCTCGTGGGAGGATTGTCTGAAACACGACGTCGCTGTGGCCGAAGGGATCGGCCAGGCTGCGTTGGATGCAGGCGTCAAACGGCTGATCTACACTGGTACGATTGCGTCTTATGACATGTCCGACCCGCAGATTCGGATCACCGAGGACACTGGCTTTGCCCAGGATATGAGCGACCGCAATCTCTATGCCCGGTCCAAGGCCGAGTGCGAACGACGGCTGTTGGCGATGCATCGCACCAAGAGCCTGCCGCTGGTGATCGCGCGGCCCGGCATCGTGGTGGGCCACGGCGGTCCGTTGCAGCATTGGGGCATTGGCCGATGGCACGGGGCGGGAGCCGTCAAGCTTTGGGGTAACGGGCGCAACACGCTGCCTTTCGTGTTGATAGACGACACGGTCGAGGCGCTTGCGCGTATGGCCGAAACGCCGGACATCGAGGGCGAAAGCTTCAACATCGTCGGCGCACCGATGATGACAGGGCGCGATTACTTTGACGCGATCGAAGATGCCATGGGCGCGCGCTTGCGCGTGGGCTTTGGTAACCTATCAGTCATGTTTGCCGCCGATTACATCAAGCACCAGTTGAAGCATCACGTTCTGCGACGCCACGGGTTGACCCGCCCCTCGCTGGCAGATTGGAAATCCCGCGCGCATTACAGCCCCTTTGACAACGCCAAAGCCTGTCGCGTGCTGGGATGGCACCCCGAGAGCAACCGCGCCGAGTTCATCCGCAAGGCCATCACCCAGGCCAAGCTGTTCGGGTTCTAGCCGCTTTTGCGCAGCTTGCGGGCCTGACGCGCCTGCCCCGGCAGAATGGCCAGGCACCGCGCGTATCTTGGGATCAGCCGCGCCGGGTTGGACAGAGCGCGCCAGACCCATTCCAAGGCCAAGCTCCGCACCCACTGCGGTGCCCGCGTCTGATGCCCGCCCAAAAAATCCAGCCCCGCCCCGACCGAGGCAAACCCTACCCGCGGTGCCAAGTTGCGCCCGCGCAAGGCAAGCGTTTCCTGTTTGGGGGCGCCAAGGGCCAGAAAACAGAACTGCACGCCTGCCTCATCCAGCTCTTGCAAGATTGCTATGGCATCGTCGCTCTCTGGGTCAAACCCCAATCGCGGCGAGCGACACAGGGTGATCTGCAATCCCGGCACCTCAGCCTCGAGCACGCGTTTGGCATCGGACAGGGCCTGATCCGTGCTGCCCACCAATGCGACCTTCACACCGCATTTCGCCGCCAGCCCAGCCAGCGGGCGCACCATGTCCGACCCTGGCAAAAGCTGCACGGGACGCCCGGCAAGCCGCGACAACCACACAATCGGGCGGCCGTCTGCCACGATGAAATCCTGCGCCGCATAGACACGTGCGAACGTGGCATCCTCGCCCAATTTCACTAAGTGATCCAGATTGATCGTCGCCAGCGAAAACCCCTGACCCACCTGAAACCGCTTGGTCACGGCGGTGAACAGGCTGTCTTGGTCGGGACAATTCACGTGAATGACCTGATCTGAAAAGGTGAACTGCACCTGGATGCTCCTGTCCTTTTGGCAAATGCTTAGCGAGACCGGGGACAGAGCACCAGTTCCGACACCCGCAATTCCTGTTTCACTTCAAAACCGTGCCATTGTCGCCATCACCTTGCCCAAATCCCCCGCTATCCGCGACAGGACTGGCCCAGGCTGCTATGCTGTCTGAAGGCCAACGAAAAAACGGTAAACAAACCAAATGCCCAATGCGTTCGCATATCTGATGCTGATGACATGGCCGCTTGTCTGCGTGGCCCTGTTTCGGCGTTTGCCCATCGAACGAGCGATCATCTGGAGCATTCTGGGCGGTTACCTGATCCTACCCCCGGTGGCCGAGTTCGATTTGCCGCTGATCCCATCAATGAACAAGGATTCCATCGCCGCCGTCAGTGCCACGTTGGGCTGTGTTTTCGTTGCGCGCAAACGGGTGTCGTTCTGGCCAAAATCCTGGTCCATGCAGATGTTGCTGGCAACTTTCATGCTGGTGGTGATCCCCACGGTACTGACCAACCGCGAGCCGATGATCTTTGAGGTGCTGGCAGGCAGCGAACCGATCCGGTTCATCACGAATTACCTGCCTGGCATGGGCGTGCGCGACCTGCTGTCGGTGACGATCAACCAGGTCATCGTGCTGCTGCCGTTCTTTCTGGCGATGACATATCTATCGTCAGACACCGGCCTGCGCGAGATCATTCTGGCCCTTGCCGTGGCGGGGTTGGTCTATTCTGTGCCTGCTCTGCTTGAGACGATCATCAGCCCGATCATCAACATCTACGTCTACGGCTTCTTTCAGCATGATTTCCGCCAGATGATCCGCGAAGGCGGGTTCCGCCCGATCATGTTTCTGCCTCACGGGCTGTGGTTGGCGTTTTTCTTTGTCTCGGCCTTGCTTTCCGCGGCGGCTCTGGCCCGCGCCTCAAAAGACGAGGCGCGGCTTTATTGGGGCGGGGCGACGCTTTATCTGCTGTTTGTCCTGAATGCCTGCAAAAGTCTGGCCTCTCTCAGCTATGGTCTGGTGCTGACGCCGGTGATGCTGTTCTTTGGCGTGCGGACCAAGATCCTGCTGGCTTTGGTTTTAGCCTCGATCGCGATCACCTATCCTATGCTGCGCAACTTTGGCGTCATCCCACTGGATGCCATCGTAGCTCAGGCCGAAGACGTCAGCGCAGCACGCGCACAATCGCTGCAATATCGCTTTGACAACGAAGAGCAGATGCTGGATCGCGCCCACGAAAAACCGTGGTTCGGATGGGGCGGTTGGGGCCGCAATCTGGTGCGTCACACTGAGACGGCCGAAATCCTGACCGTTCCCGATGGCAGCTGGATCATCGTCTTCGGGACCTTTGGTTGGGTGGGATACATCGCGCAGATGGGCCTGCTTGCAGGGCCGATCCTTCTGCTGTTCGTGTACACCAGACGCATTCCAACGGCCGAGTTTTCGCCCTTTGTGGCACCAATTGCGATAATATTGGCCGCAACCATGATGGACATGCTCTTGAATGCCACCCTAACGCCTTTTACGTGGCTGTGTGCAGGGGCGGTTCTGGGCTATGCTGAGCGATTGCGGTTTCCGGCTGAAACGCCTGAGGATAAACTATTTTTCGACAAGGGTCCGGTTATCGGGCGACCGGTCAATGCCTCGGAAAAGCGCAGTTTGTTGTGACCGGATTTTCCCCTGTCTGAAGGTCTTTATTGATCACATATTGTTCGCAATATCGCCACAATATTCACTGATCAAAGGAATTGTTCTGCTGCCATGAGGGGATACCCGACACCATTGAAACGCTTTGTGACACGTTATCAGTGCGTTAGGCTTCTGGCAGGAGGATAGATAAAATTGAATGCTTTCGGCCTGCACACGCTTTGGTTAGTTTGATCCAAGGGTGAGCGGGCTGATGTGAACGAACTTGGGATCGTTTTGTCAGGCTATGGTAACAGGTACAGATAAGTTTTCCGGCGATATCGCCATTGTAGGCATGTCTTTGTGCGTGCCCGGAGCTGCCTCAACCTCTGAGTTTTGGCGCAATCTGCGCGATGGCGTGGAATCCATTCAACCCCTAAGCGAAGAGGCCCTGCTGGCCGCTGGCGAAGATCCCGCGCTTTTGGCCGACCCCAATTATGTGCCCTCGGCCGCCCTGCTCGAGAGGTTCGCCGATTTTGACGCCGAATTCTTTGGCTTCAGCCCAAAAGAGGCCGCGATCCTTGATCCTCAGCACCGCAAGTTCCTTGAAGTTGCCTGGGAAGCGATGGAGGATGCTGGTCATCCGCCCGAAAGCATCCCCGGAGCGATCGGTGTTTATGCGGGCTGCGGCATGGGCAGCTATTTCTATTTCAACATCTGCTCGAACCCCGGCCTGGTGGATGAAACGGGCATGTTCCTGTTGCGCCATACCGGTAACGACAAGGATTTCCTGTCGACCCGAGTCAGCCATGTCTTCGACCTCAAAGGGCCGTCGATCAACATCCAGACCGCCTGTTCCACCTCGCTCGTGGCCATCCACTATGGCTGCAAGGCGCTGCGTGATGGCGAGGTTGACATGGCGCTTGCCGGTGGCGTGACCATCGAACTGCCGCAGGGGCGCGGGTATCTGTACAAGGAAAACGAAATCTTGTCGCCGGGTGGGCATTGCCATGCCTTCGACCACCGGGCGCAGGGAACAGTATTTGGCTCGGGTTCGGGCGCTGTGGCGCTGCGACGACTTGAGGATGCAGTGGCCGACGGCGATCATATCTGGGCGGTGATCAAGGGCTCGGCGGTCAACAATGACGGTGCGGCCAAGGCGGGCTATCTGGCCCCAAGCGTCGACGGACAGGCCGCGGCGGTACAGGCGGCATTGAAGGACGCAAAGGTCACGCCAGACACCATCGACTATGTCGAATGCCACGGCACCGGCACCTATCTGGGCGATCCCATCGAAATCTCGGCCCTGACCGAGGCATACCGGACGCAGACCGACGACATCGGGTACTGCCGCGTCGGATCCGTCAAAACCAACATCGGCCATTTGGATACGGCGGCCGGCATCGCAGGTCTGGCCAAAGCCACACTGGGGCTGCATCACGAACAGATCCCGCCTTCGCTGGGGTATGAGGCACCAAACCCCGCGATCGACTTTGAAACCTCCCCCTTCAAGGTGAACGACGCTTTGCGCGACTGGACCTCGCACAGGGGCCCCCGCCGCGCAGCGGTGAACGCCCTTGGCGTGGGCGGCACCAATGCGCACACAATCCTGGAACAGGCCCCCGACCGGGGCGCATCCGAGGAAAGTGATTTTCCCTTCCACGTGCTCTGTCTCTCGGCCCGCTCCCGCGCGGCGCTGGATGCCAACGCGCAGCAATTGGCCGAGCACCTGCGCGCCAATCCAGACCTGGATCTGGCGGATGTGGCCTTTACCCTGAAAGAGGGCCGCCGCGCGTTTGAGAAACGCCGCGTGCTGGTTGCCGAAACGCCCGAGCATGCCGCGGAGATGCTGGCAAACAATGACCCTCAGCAGGTGTTCACCCATGACGCCCTGCCTGGCACGCCCGACACGGTGTTCATGTTCCCCGGCGGCGGCGCGCAATATGCGGGGATGGCGCGTGACCTTTATGAGACAGAGCCGGTCTTTGCCGACTGGATGGATCGCGGGCTGGAGCATCTGCAAAAGCAGCTCGACTATGACATCCGCGCCATCTGGCTGCCCGAAGGCGATACCGCCGAGGCTGACGCCAAGCTGACCCGACCCTCGGTTCAGCTGCCCCTGATCATGATCGTCGAATATGCTCTGGCTCAGCTCTGGGTCGACTGGGGCGTGAAACCCGCCGCTTTGGTGGGTCATTCCATGGGCGAAAATACCGCTGCCTGCCTGGCGGGCGTCATCTCGTTCGAGGATTGCATCGACCTGATCCTGCTGCGGGGGCGTCTGTTCGATACGGTGCCTGCCGGCGGCATGCTGTCGATCTCGCTTCCTTTGACCAAGGTCGAGGCGCTGATTGGCGACGATCTGGACATCGCCTCGGTCAACGCCCCGCGCCTGACCGCTGTGAGCGGCCCGCAAGAGGCCCTGGATCAGTTGGCCGAGACCTTGGTAGCACAAGATGTTGACCATCAGCGCATCGCCATCGACATCGCAGCACATTCGCGGATGCTGGAGCCGATTTTGGCCGATTATCGTGCATTTTTGCAAAGCATCGTGCTCAACCCGCCACAGATGCAAGTGCTGTCAAACCGCACCGGACAGGTTCTGACCGCCGAGCAGGCCACCGATCCCGACTATTGGGTCGGGCAGCTGCGCAACACCGTGCATTTCGCCGATTGCATCGACACGCTGGCCGACACACCTGCGCGGGTGTTCCTTGAGGTCGGCCCCGGCAAAGCGCTGAGCTCGCTGGCGCAGATGGCAGATGCCGTGTCCCCGGGACAGGTGCTCAGCTCATTGCGTCACCCGGATCAGAACACCGCCGATGACGCCTATTTCCTGCAAGTGATCGGGCGGCTTTGGGCCTGCGGGGTCAATGCCGATTGGGCCCAGATTTGGGGCGAAGCCAAGCGCCACCGCCTGCCGCTGCCCACCTATGCGTTCCAGCGCAGCCGGTATTTCATCGAACCCGGCACGCAAACCGCGCGCGCCACCGTTCCGGCCCTGAAACGCGCAGAGGACCTGAACGATTGGGGCTGGCGTCCCGCATGGCGACCGCGTCTGGCAGAATGCGATGTGGACGTCGAAACCGAGCTGGACGAGACCACCCCGCTCAACTGGCTGATTTTTGAGGACGATGCAGGCGTCGCGGCACCAGCCATTGAACGCCTTACGTCTGCCGGTCATTCCGTCACGCGGGTGCGCGCGGGCGACACCTATGCCAAACTAGGCGAAGATCTGTATCAGGTCCCACCGGAACAGGGGCGGCACGGGTATGACAGCCTGCTGCATCACCTGACCGAGGCAGACCGTCTGCCCGATCGGATCGGTCACTTCTGGTTGGTGACACGCACGGAAACCTTCCGCCCTGGTCACAGCTTTTACGACCGTAACATGGAACAGGGTTTTCTGAGCCTGACCTCATTGGCGCAGGCGCTGACCAGCGTCGAACTGCCAGATACCCTGCACATCGCCGTCTTCACCACCGGTGCCGCGCAGGTGCGCGGCGAGGCGCTCCCCTATCCGGAAAAAGCCACCATCGCAGGCCCCGCCGGGGTCCTTCCCCACGAAATGCCCGGTGTCACCTGTGCCACCATCGACATCGACCTGCCCGAGGTTGAGGCGGCAGGCTTTTGGTCTCGCGGACGCAAACCGTCGCCTTTGGGCGATGATGGGCTGACCAATCGAATCCTCGAAGAACTGCTGTCAGAACCCGGCAACACCGTCGCCGCCTTGCGGGGCAACCAACGGTTCGGGCAGAGTTACAAGCGTTTGCCGTTGGATGCGCCCGAGCGGCCAGTGTTCACTGATGGCGGCACCTATCTGATCACTGGTGGGTTTGGCGGCATTGGCCTGACGCTGGCGGCGGATCTGATGCGCAACAATGGCGCCAATGTGGTGCTGCTTTCGCGCGATGCTCTGCCCGCGACAGAGGAGTGGGACAACTACCTGCGCAGCCACAGCCCCAACGACCGCATCGCGCGCCGCATTGCCGCGTTGCGACAGTTGCAAGGGATCAAGACGGGCCAGGTTATGGCCGTGGCCGCGGACGTCTGCAACATCGACCAAATGCGCGCCGCCGCGCACCAAGCCGAAGAACGATTTGGCGCGCTGAACGGTGTGATCCATGCAGCAGGCCATATCGCTGACAGTCTGATCGCGACCAAGAGCGAAGCGGAAATCCAGCAAGTGCTGGCCCCCAAGGTCAACGGGTTACAGGTTCTGAACACCCTGTTCCCCGATGGCATGCTGGAACTGATGGTGCTCTTTGCCTCATCCTCGACCGCCACCCGTCCTGCGGGTCAGGTGGATTATGTGGCCGCCAACGAATACCTCAACGCTTGGGCGCGCTCGCGACGTAATGCGGCGACCCGCGTGGTTGCGGTGAACTGGGGCGTTTGGGCCGATGTGGGCATGGCCGCCGATGCCATGTCAGCTCGCACCGGGGGAGCTCAACCGACCGAACGCGAGGTCATCGAACTGCCCTTGCTGGACGAGATGGGATTTGATGCCGACGGCAACCGCATCTTTGTGTCGGCGTTCTCTCTTGATGAACATTGGGTTCTGGATGAACACCGCACCCGCGATGGCACCGCGCTGATGCCCGGCACGGGCTATATCGAACTGGCGGCCCAAGCGCTCAAGGCACACGGGATCACCGTCCCGTATGAGGTCCGCGACCTGTTCTTTTTCCGTCCGCTGGAGGTCAAGCCGGGTCAGCCGCGCGAAACTCTTGTCAGGCTGGAGCAGAAGGCCGACACCATCGCCTTCACCGTGCACAGTTCAACGGGTGATGGCTATGTGTTGAATGCACAAGCCACCTTGACCCTGTTGCCCGAGATTGCACCAGAGCCGGTCGTTTTGTCCCAGATCGCCGCCCGCTGCCCCAAAACCGAGACCGCGCCGGCCGAGGGCCGCTTGCGGTCTCCCCAAGAGCGGCACCTGAACTTTGGTCCCCGCTGGCATGTCGTGCGCAGCACCGCCTTTGGCGATGGCGAAGGCGTCGCCCGCCTTGTGTTGCCGGACGTCTTTGGTAGTGATTTGGTACAGGGGTATCAGCTGCACCCGGGCTTGATGGATCTGGCTACGGGATGGGCCATCTCTCTTGTGGATGGCTATGACAACGACGCGCTATGGGTGCCCGTGTCCTATCGCAGCCTGCGCGTCCATGCCGCGCTGCCCGCGGATCTGCGCAGCTGGGTGCGCCTGTCACCCGAGGTCACGCCCATTGGCGGATTTGCCTCTTTCAACGTCACATTATTTGACGCGCAGGGCGCGGTCTGTGTCGAAATCGAAGGCTTTCAGATGAAACGCCTGACCGAAGCTCTGAACCTTGAGGCACCGGAAACCGTTGACGCCACTGCGGCCTATCTGGGTCTGATCGCGCGTGGGATGGACACGCCGCTTTCACCAGAAGAACAGCGCCTGCATCGACAGATTGCCCAGGGAATTCGCGCCGAAGAAGGCCCCGAAGCTCTGCGCCGGGCCATTGCGGCCGGGTGTCCGCAGGTGGTGCTCAGCTCGCTGGATCTGCAAGGGTTGATCCAGCAGGCCGACGCCGTGTCCGAAAGCCCGACGGACGAGGGGCAGAGCTTTGAGCGGCCCAACCTCGACACCGAATATGTTGCCCCTGAGACCGAGATTGAAAAGACGCTTGCAGGCTTCTTTGAAACGCTTCTGGGGGTCAGCCAGGTCGGCACACAGGACAGCTTCTTTGATTTGGGCGGTCACTCGTTGATCGCGGTGCGCCTCTTTGCGCAGATCAACCGCACCTATCAGGTAGAGTTCCCCATCTCGGTCTTGTTTGAGGCCCCAAGCGTCGCCCGGATCGCCGAGCGAATTGCCGCGCGCGTGGGCGATGTAAGCACACCGGGCGAGGGAAGCACGACAAGCGATCAGCCCAATTTCAAACATCTGGTTCCCCTTCATCAGGGTGAACAGACCACTGCGACGCCCTTCTTCCTGGTGGCCGGCATGGGCGGCAATGTGCTGAACCTGCGTCACTTGGCCTTGATGCTGGGGCGTGATCGTCCGGTCTTTGGCCTTCAGGCGCGCGGATTGATCGGCGACGAAGACCCGCACCACGATCTTGTCGACGCGGCCCGCGCCTATGTCGAAGAACTGCGGCAAGTGCAGCCACATGGCCCCTATATGTTAAGCGGTTTCTCGGGCGGCGGCATCACCGCCTATGAGATGGCGCAACAACTCAAAGCGGCAGGCGAAGAGGTATCGGTTCTGGCACTTCTGGACTCGCCACTTCCCGTGCGCCCGTCGCTGAGCCGTCCCGACAAGGCGCTGATCAAGCTCCATGAATTCAAGCGCAAGGGCCCCGGCTATTTCAGCGAATGGGCCCGAAACCGGTGGGAGTGGGAACTGCGCAAGCGCAATGCACCGCGCCCCGAAGAAAACGTCGCCACAGCGTTCAACAACGTGAAGGTCGAACTGGCTTTTCGCGCAGCCATCGAGATTTATCAAGTCAAACCCTGGGATGGCCCGCTAACCTTGTTCCGCCCGCCACTGGACAAGCATTGGAAGGTCAGCGGAGGGAAATGGGTGAGCTCTGAACGGGAATACGTGTTTGCCGACAACGACTGGGGCAAATGGGCGCCCAAGATCGAGGTTGTCGAGGTTACAGGTGATCACGACAGCATGGTGCTGGTGCCCAATGTCTCGGTCCTGGCCGAGAAACTGCGCAGCTATCTGGATCAGGCCGATGCCCGCCATTCAGGCAAGGACGGCGCCTGGTCAAACGCGACGGCGGCCGAGTAACCCACATGGCAGAACAGACGGTCCTGACAATCATCCTGAACTATCGCACGCCCGAGCTGACGCTGCAGGCCTGCGAAGCCGCGCTGCGTGAAATGGCCGGGCTGAAGGGTGAGATTGTGGTCGTCGACAATGCCTCGGGAGATGGCTCGTTCGAAGCATTGTACCAAGCCGCGCAGGAAAAGGGGTGGACACAGGGGGGGCGATTGCGGGTCCTTCAAAGTGGCTGGAACGGGGGCTTTGGGGCAGGCATGAATTTTGGCATGCGGGCCGGGCTGTCGTCAGGGGCTGCGCCGGATTATTACTATCTGCTGAACTCGGACGCCTGGCCTGAACCCGGCGCCATCGAGGTGTTACGCGATTTCCTGCAAACCAACCCGACGGCCGGCCTGGTGGGCAGCCACATCAAAGGCCCCGATGGCATCACGCATACAACCGCCTTCCGCTTCCCCTCGATCGCCGGAGAGTTCGAAGGTGCCGCCCGTACCGGCGCGATCAGCCAGATGCTCAAGAACTCGATCGTGCCGCTGCCCCAACCCTCGGGCCCTACCCGCGTCGACTGGACCGCTGGCGCCAGCCTGATGATCAAGCAAGAGGTGATCGAGGCGACCGGTGGGTTTGACGAAAAGTTCTTTCTCTACTTCGAAGAAACCGACCTGAGCCGACGGGCCTTGGCGCACGGGTGGACGACCCATTACCAGCCCGACAGCCATGTGGTTCACATCGGCTCGGCCAGCACAGGCATGAAGACCTGGGCCCGCACGCCGCAATATTGGTTCGATTCCAGGCTTCGCTATCTCAGCAAAAGCCACGGCGCGTTCTACACTGCGCTGTCTACCCTTGGCCTGATTGCGGCCGGAACACTCTGGCGGTTGCGCAGGTTGGCGCAGCGCAAACCACAGGCCGACCCCGACTGGTTCTTGCGCGATCTGATCATACACGCCTTGATCACCCCATTTCGCGGTCCCGCCTTTCAGGTGCCGCCCGCCCCCGTTTCCATTCTGGAGGACCCCAAATGACTGGATTTTCCTGCGTTGTCATCGGCAATGAATCTCTGCTGATCGGCTGTGCCGACGCGCTGTTGGATCGCGGGCATCAGATCAAGGCGGTCATTTCCACGGACCCCGCGATCAAGACCTGGGCCGCAACCAAAGGTTTGCCGCAAGCGGACCAGATGGGGGCGCTGACTGAGCAATTTCAGCCCGGTGACTTCGACTGGCTCTTGTCGATTGCGAACCTGCAAGTCGTTTCAGACGAAATCCTCGCTCTACCTGCCAAAGGGGCCGTCAACTTTCACGATGGGCCGCTACCGCGCTATGCCGGTCTGAACACGCCGGTTTGGGCCCTGCTCAACGGCGAAACCCGGTATGGCATCACCTGGCATCTGATCGAAAGCGGCATCGACACCGGCGACATCCTGGCCCGGCCCGAATTCGACATTGCCGAAGATGAAACTGCTCTGTCGCTGAATTCGAAATGCTATGCGGCAGCTCTGGACAGTTTTGTTGATGTGCTGACCCAGCTGGAAACAGAGCTGACCCCCACAGTTCAAGACGCCAGCGCACGGCGCTATTTTGCCCGCGACGCCCGGCCCGGGGCGGGTGGGACGCTGGATCTGTCGCAACCTGCCGCGCAGGTGGCGGCGCAAGTGCGCGCATTGGATTTTGGTGAATATTGGAACCCGCTCCTCAGCCCGCGCATCGACACGACCAATGGCTCTGTCCTGGTCGGGCGCGCTATTCTTGCAGGCACCAACAGTGGTAAAACCCCGGGCACCGTTCTGGATTTCGACACCAATGGCGTGCTTGTGGCAACCGGCGATGGCGATCTTCGACTGGAGCATCTGCGCAGCCCGCACGGCGTGCCGGTGCAGCCATCCGACATTGCCTCGGTCGGCAACATGCTGCCTGCGCTCTCGCCGGAAACCGCGCAGGCGCGCGCGACGGCCATCACCCAATCCCTGGCTGCGGAACGCCATTGGCGGCCCAAGCTGCAATCCATCCAGCCAGTACAAATGCCCCTCGCGGGCAGTGGAATCAGTGACAAGTGGAGCGCGGTTCGCATCGCGGTTCCCCATGGGATTGATGTGGAACAGGCCGGTGTTGCTGTGCTTCGGTGGGCGCAACAGGGGGACGGAAACGAAGAAGTCACGGCCGCCCTCACCCATTCGGCCCTACAGGCTGCTGCCTTTGCGACCCCGGACTTTTTGGAACCTTGGGTGCCGGTACACCTGTCCACGCAAGACAGCGTGGCAGATGCGACCCAACGGCTGACGCACGTGGCGGACATGGTGAACCGGCTTGGCGCATTCCCATCAGACCTGCCCGCCCGGGACCCCGAGGTCCAGAGCTTTTCAGTGCCGCAGGTTGCGCTCTCTCTGGACGGGTCGGGCCCGGTTTCCGGCGCTCTTGCAACCGTGTCCCTCTCGCAAGGACAGGCAACGCTGCATGTCGACACCGCGGCCTTTGATCCGCAAAGCGTGGAACTTTTGGCGCAGCGGCTGGAAACCGCACTGCAGGCACTGCGTGACGCCGAAGCAAGTGCCCGACTGGCCGATATCTCGATCCTCTCGGCAGCCGAACGTGCGCGCATCCTGGCCGATTGGAACAGTTCGGCCCGCGATTATGATCGCACCGAAACCCTGCATCAGGCGTTCGAGGCGCAGGTGGCCCGCTCCCCGGAAGACACCGCCTTGGTGATCGACGACCAGTCGCTTAGTTACCGCGACCTCAACACCCGCGCCAACAGCGTGGCCGAACGGTTGCGCGCTATGGGTGTTGGTCCCGGCGCGCATGTTGGCCTGTACACCGACCGGTCGCTCGACATGGTGGTGGGTGCAATGGCGATCCTCAAGGCCGGGGGGGCCTATGTGCCGCTGGACCCGGCCTATCCCGCAGATCGCATCGCGCATTACATCGCAGACAGCCAGGCCAGCGTGTTGCTGAGCCAGAGCAACCTTGTGAACAACCTGCCCGCATCCGAGGCGGATGTGCTGTGCATCGACGCGGTTGAGACCGACCCACAGGCACGCGACGTGGATGGGGGCGCGACAGCCGACGATCTGGCCTATCTGATCTACACCTCAGGCTCGACCGGGACACCCAAGGGGGTCATGGTCGAACACCGCAACGTCGCCAACTTCTTTGCCGGGATGGATGACCGTATCGACAATGCGACAGGCGCGGTTTGGCTGGCCGTGACCAGCCTGAACTTCGATATCTCGGTGCTGGAGCTGTTCTGGACGCTGGCGCGCGGGTTCAAGGTGGTGCTGACCGGCACGGAAAACCGCGCGGTGGTGTCAAACGGCCCCATCGCCAGCAGCGACCGGCACATCGACTTTAACCTGATGTATTGGGGCAATGACGATGGTCCGGGACCAAAGAAATACGAGCTGCTACTGGAAGGGGCCAAATTTGCCGACGCCCATGGGTTCAACGCGGTCTGGACGCCCGAACGGCATTTCCACGCCTTTGGCGGTCCCTACCCCAACCCGGCGGTGACCGGCGCGGCGGTGGCTGCCGTGACCAAGAACCTCTCAATCCGCGCGGGCAGTTGCGTCGCGCCCCTGCACCACCCCGCCCGCATTGCCGAGGATTGGGCGGTGATCGACAACCTCACCGGCGGGCGCGCGGCGATTGGCTTTGCCTCGGGCTGGCAGCCGGATGACTTTATCCTGCGCCCCGAAAACACGCCACCGCAGAACAAACCGGCGATGTTCGAGGCCATCGAAACGGTGCGCAAACTGTGGCGTGGTGAAAGCGTGGCCTTTCCCAAGGCGGACGGAACCTTGCATGAAGTCGTCACGCAGCCTCGTCCGGTGTCGGACGAATTGCCGGTTTGGGTGACCACCGCAGGCAACCCCGAAACCTGGATCGAGGCCGGGCGCATCGGGGCAAATGTTCTGACCCACTTGCTGGGCCAAAGCATCGACGAGGTGGCGGAGAAGATCCACCTGTACCACAGCGCGCTGCGCGAGGCTGGACATGACCCGGACAACCACCGCGTCACTCTGATGCTGCACAGCTATCTGGCCGACACACGAGAAGAGGCCGCCCGCATCGCACGAGAACCGATGAAGGACTACCTGCGCTCGGCCGCCGCGCTGATCAAGCAATACGCCTGGGCCTTTCCCGCATTCAAGAAACCCAAGGGCGTATCAAACCCGTTCGAGATGGACCTGGGTCAGCTGACCGAGGACGAGCTGGAAGCAATCCTGGATTTCGCTTTTGAGCGGTATTTTGAGGACTCAGGTCTGTTCGGCACCGTCGAAGACGCCGTGGCGCGGGTTGAAAGCCTCAAGCGGATCGGTGTGGATGAGGTTGCCTGCCTGATCGACTATGGCATTGATCCTGGTCTGGTCCTCGAAGGGCTAAAACCCCTGGCCGAAGTCTTGCGGCGCTCCAATGCCCCAAGCACGCTGGCTGAGGATGACTATTCTCTGGCGGCTCAGATCATCCGCCACGATGTGACCCACTTGCAATGCACCCCATCCATGGCCCGCATCATCGCGATGAATGACGAGGCGCGGATGGCGCTTGGGCGGGTTGACCATCTGCTGTTGGGCGGCGAGGCGCTGGCCGGGGATCTGGTGGATGACCTGCGTCACTGCACAAACGCACAGATCCTAAACATGTACGGACCGACCGAGACGACAATCTGGTCGACGTGCCAAGCGGTACCTGAACAGAACAGCGGGATCGTCGATATTGGAACGCCGATTGCCAACACTTCGGTCTATGTACTCGATGCGACAGGGGCGCCCTGCCCCATCGGGGTACCGGGAGAGCTGTTTATCGGCGGCGAAGGCGTGACGCGCGGCTATTGGCAGCGACCCGAACTGACGGATGAGCGCTATGTGGTTGATCCCTTTGCCGCCGAGGCCGGGCTGACGGTGACGGCAGCACCACGCATGTACCGCACCGGCGATATGGTGCGGTGGCGCGCCGATGGCAGTCTGGATTTCCTGGGCCGCGCCGATCACCAGATCAAGATCCGGGGCCAGCGGATCGAACTGGGCGAGATCGAAGCCGCGCTTGCGGCCTTCACCGGTGTGCGCTCGGGCGTGGTCATTGCCCGCGAACAAGGCGGCAACACGCAGTTGGTGGGCTATATCACCACGGATACGCCGGTGTCGGACGCGGCCCTGCGCGCCCATCTGAGCGACCGCCTGCCCGAGGTCATGGTGCCCACCCACATCATGACGCTGGATGCCTTGCCACTGACACCCAACAAGAAAATCGACCGCAAGGCGCTGCCTGCCCCCGTGCCACAACGCAGCAGCGCCCCTGTGACCAGCAGCGCCCCGGCCTCGGGCGACGTTCAAACCCGGATCGCTGCCATCTGGTCGCGCATCCTGGGGGTGGCGGACATCCGGGCCGATGACAACTTCTTCACGCTTGGGGGGCATTCCCTGCTGGCGGTGCAGGCGCATCGCGAGATACGCGAGACACTGGAACTGCCGCGCCTGTCGATCACCGACATCTTCCGCTTTCCGACCCTGTCGGGCCTGAGCGCCCACATCCAGCAGGACAAGCCAACCGAAGAAAAACCGGCCGAGGATACGGCAGCCCGCGCCGACACCATTTCGAAACGTCGTGCCATGCGCGCCGGACGTCGGATGAAAACGCAATGACCCAGGGCGATCATACCACGGCTCTGATGCTGGCGGGGGCGCTGCTGGATCCGGTGATTGCCGTATCCGCCACCGACCCGCGTGCAGCTCATCAGGCCTATGACGACGAACTGGCCGCCCTGCCCGGTGCAGTTCCCAAACGACTGCGCGAGTTCTCTGCCGGCCGTGTCGCTGCCCGACAAGCGATGGCCGAGCTCGGCGCGCCGCCGCTCGCCGTGCTCATGGGCCAGGACCGCGCTCCGATCTGGCCCGACCCGCTGTTGGGAACGATCTCGCACACGGACACCGCCTGTCTGGCTGCTGTGGCCTGGGTTGGGGAAGTTCGGATGCTGGCGCTCGACATTGAGGAGGACGCAGCGCTGCCAGAGGATCTGACAGCGACCGTCTGCACCCCAATCGAACAGACCTGGCTGGCCCGCCAAACGGATCCCGGTCGCGCGGCAAAAGTGATCTTTTCCGCAAAGGAATGCGCCTATAAGGCACAATATCCAGCCAGCCAGACGCTTTTTGATTTTCAAACGCTTGAGGTGACGATGGATGAGACGCTGAGTTCCTTTGTCGCCCGCTTTGCCCACCCGGTTGCCCCCTTCGGGAAAGGGGATGAAATTCCGGGCAAAATTGCCCGCGGCGACGGGTTGATCGTCACTGCTGTTGCAGTTCGTGCGTGAAACCGATCCACGGGCGCGTTAGGTTGGCAGCGGTCCCGTCAAAGAGCGAAAGACACTGAAAATGCGTTTGGTTCTGTTGATCCTTGTCGTTGTCCTCCTCTTGGGGGCTGGCGCATGGTGGGTCTGGTTCAAACCCCGCCTGCCCGCGCCAGAGGTAGTCGCGACGACCTATGCAAAACCGGTGCCTGCGCCCCAGGGGCCGATGCGGGTCTTTTTCCTGGGTCACAGTCTGGTCAATCAGGACATGCCCGCAATGCTGGCGCAGTTGGCGCCCGAGGGACATGACTATAACAGTCAATTGGGCTGGGGCACACCGATGCGCGCGCATTGGGAAGAAGACGTTGAGATCCTGGGGTTCGATGAAAGCAATGCCCAGACTGGGGTTTTTCGGGATGCAAAACAGGCCATCGGTTCGGGCGACTATGATGCTGTGGTGCTGACCGAAATGGTCGAGCTGAGCGATGCAATCAAATACCACGACAGTGTGAAATACCTGGGCCTCTGGGCTGATCTGGCGCATTCCGGCAACCCCGATGCGCCGGTCTATCTGTATGAAACCTGGCATTGGCTGACCGATCCCAAGGGATGGGAGATCCGACTGCAACAGGATCTGACGGATTTGTGGGAAAACCGCTTGCTGCTGGCGGATCTGGCGCGGAAGCCGGATCGCGCCGTGCATGTCATCCCCGCCGGTCAGGTGTTGCTGAACTTCATGACAACTGTGCGAGAGGCTGGTGGAGTTGAGGGCATCACTGGCCCTGAGGATCTGTTTGGCCTCGACCCGAAAGGCGAACTCGATCCGATCCATATGGGCGATCTGGGCAACTATCTGGTGGCATTGACGCATTACGCTGTGCTCTATCAGAAATCACCCGTTGGACTGCCGCATGAGCTGCTCAAGGCTGATGGCACCCGGGCCAAGGCCCCGTCGGCCAAGGCTGCGCGTCTGATGCAAGAGGTGGTGTGGAAGACCGTCACCTCTTATCCCAAGACTGGGGTGCCGCAATGAGCTGGTTGTCCACATTGGTTGGCGTGTTCTTTGTGGGGCACAGCCTGTTCGGGCCGACCAACCCGCAGATGATGGCGCAAGTTCTGGAACGCGCCGCTCCGCAGGCGCAAGTGGATTTTCAGATCATCAACGGTGCGCCGCTGTCTTACAACTGGACCGACGCGGACCGGGCTGAGGGGTTGAACGCGCGGCGTGCACTTGCTGGTGGGGATTACAACGTCGTGATCCTGACCGAAGCAATCCCGCTCGCCAACCAGGTCGAATTCAACGACAGCGCGGGCTATGCGCAAAAATACTTCGATCTGGCCACAGGCGCCAATCCGGAAACGCGCGTGTTTTTACAGGAAACCTGGCACGACCTGCGCTCGGGCAGCGGAATCGACATCGAATATGACGACGGCGACGGCACACCCTGGCTACAACGGATCGAGCAAGACCTGCCCGCGTGGGAGGGGATTGTCGCTTCGGTGAACGCGCAGCGCGGGCCGGATGTACCGCCCATGCAGCTGATCCCCGCCGGTCAGGCGATGGCACAGCTGGCCTATGAGATCACCGCAGGCTCGGTCCCCGGCCTGGATCGCATCGACGATGTGTTTTCGGACACCATCCACCCCAACGATCTGGGGTTCTACTTTCTGACCATGGTGCAATTTGCCGCCATCACCGGTGAAAACCCCGAAGGCCTGCCGCGTCGGTTGCGCGACAAGTGGGGCGGGCCGTTCAAGGCCCCGAACCCCGCCCTTGCTCAACGGCTACAACAAATTGCGTTTGAAGTGGTCAACGCCTACGACGCCATCCAACCAACGCCACCCAAGCCGGGGGCGGCGCAGCCGGCACAGGCGGGCACCCCGCCTGCACCGACTGCGCCGGAGGCGCCCGTTGCATCCGAATCGACCATCGATCCCATTCCCTTGCCCGAGGGGTTTCCCGCCCCCCCCGAACCGGAGGGCCGCGTGCCACTGGCCATTGGGCTGGCTGGGGTCAACGACTGGTCGGTCCAGCAACCGTTCCTTGACGTGATGAAAACCGCCCGCCCCTGGATCGGGCATTTGCCTCGGCGTTTTGGCGGTGCAACTCATGAGGATCTGAATGCGGCGGGCTATCTGGACGATTATGGCTGGCCGGTGGAAATCCCGCCCGAGCTGGGCTCGATCGGGACCTTGATTCTGACAGATCTGCCACCCGAAGCCGTATCGACCAAAGGGCGATACGCGTTGCGGTATCAGGGCAAGGGCATTGTCGAGGTCCGTGGCCGCGCCAAGAACGTGCGTTACGGCAAGAACCGGATCGAGTTCGACTTTGAGCCCGGCCCCGGCCCCGTCGACATCCGCATTCAGCGCACGCATTTGGGTGGCGATTACATCCGCAACATCTCGGTCGTGAAGCTGGAGCATGAGGCGGCCTATGACGCAGGCGCAATCTTCAATCCGCTTTGGCTGGACCATCTTCAGGGCTTCCAAGTGTTGCGGTTCATGGATTGGATGGAGACCAACAACTCGACCCAAACCACCTGGGCCGATCGCCCGCGCCCCAGTGACTACACCTACGCACATCATGGCGTTCCGCTGGAGGTGATGGTCGAGCTGCTCAACCGCACGGGCGGGGACGGATGGTTCAACATGCCCCATATGGCGGACGATGCCTATATGCGCACCTTTGCCGAGTATGTCCGCGATACGCTGTGGATCGAGCAAAAGGCCTATGTCGAATATTCCAATGAGGTCTGGAACTGGCAATTTCAACAGGCCCATTGGGCCGATGAACAGGCGCTGGCGGCCTGGGACAAAAAAGATCATTGGGTTGCTTTTTACGGCGGTCGGGCCGCTGAAATGGCGCAGATCTGGACGCAGGTTTATGGCGATCAGGCAGCAGACCGCCTGGTTCGGGTGATTTCCACCCAAACGGGTTGGATCGGTTTGGAAGAGTTGATCCTTGAGGCACCGCCTTGGGTCGCCGAAAAACCAGGCCGAACACGCCCCGCGGACCACTTTGATGCCTACGCTGTGACGGGATATTTTGGCGGTGTTCTTGGCCTCGAAGATCGCCGCGACATGGTACAGGGCTGGTTGGCGGAAAGTCGTGCGCAAGCATCAGCACAAGGCACAGCCAAGGGGCTGACTGGCACGGCCTTGCAGGACCATATCAGCCAACACCGGTTCGACGCGGCCTCGGCTCTGGCTTGGGCCGAACTGCGAGACGGGCTTGTGAGCGGCCAGACAGAAGACACGCTGGCCCACAATTTGACAGAGCGCCTGCCGTACCATGCGAAAGTGGCGGACACATATGCTCTGGACCTGATCATGTACGAGGGCGGCACACATGTTGTCGGTATCGGCCCCATGGTCGACGATGAAGAGCTGACCGCGTTTTTCACCCATTTCAACTATTCGCCGGAAATGGGCGCGCTTTACACCGAGCTGATCCGGGGTTGGCATGCACTTGGCGGCAAACTGTTCAACGCCTACGCGGATGTCTATCGACCGAACAAATGGGGCAGTTGGGGTCACCTGCGGCACCTGAGCGACAACAATCCCCGATGGCAAGCCGTGTCAGCGTTCCGATGATCAAAACCGTCAGCATCATCCTGCCCGCACATAACGAGGCGGACTACATCGACGCCTGCGCGCGGGCTTTGCTGAACAGCGATGCCCTGCCAGAGGGGTGGCAGGCTCAAGTAATCGTGGTCGCCAATGGCTGCACGGACAACACGGCTGATCGCGCCATTTCGCATGCCACCGCCGCTGAGGCGCGCGGATGGGGGTGGCAGGTTGTCGACTTGGACCAAGGCAGCAAACCTGGCGCGCTCAACGCGGGTGATGCTGCTGCGACCGGCCAAGTGCTGGTTTATCTGGATGCAGATGTGACGGTGTCTTCGGCTCTGTTGCCACAATTGATCGAGCAGTTGTCTGGCGATGATGCCGCCTATGGCAGTGGTTCACCGCATGTGTCACCAGCGCAAAGTTGGATCACCCGAACCTATGGCCGCTTTTGGGTGACGCTCCCGTTTGTGACCGATGGCTGCCCGGGGTTCGGGATTTTTGCCATGAATCGTGCGGGACGTGACCGGTGGGGAGACTGGCCGCAGATCATCTCGGACGACACGTTTGCCCGGCTGAACTTTACCTCTGCTGAAAGGGTTCGGGTCACGGCTGAATACCATTGGCCCTTGGTCGAAGGGTTTCGAAGTCTCGTCAGGGTGCGCAGACGCCAGAATGACGGGGTTGCACAGATTGCCGAATTGTTTCCCGCCCTAACCACCAACGACGACAAGGCAGAGATCGGGTTGAGCGGTCTGATACGCCGCACGCTGAGGCATCCGATAGGGTTTCTGGTCTACGCCACTGTCGCCTCGGCCGTAAAGTCTCCGCTTTACAAATCCACCTCAGATTGGGCGCGCGGGCGCTGATCAGCAGTCTGCTGCCGCGCGAAACAGATCACCAAGCTTGCGGGCCTGATCGTCGATATCGTGGCGCTGCAATACCCGCGCACGGCCGGTTTCCCCCATACGCGCGAGCCCTTCGGTTGGTGCGGCTGCCAACATTTCCATCGCCTTGGCAAATGCAAAATCATCGCCTGCTGGAACCAGCCACCCGGTCTGCCCCTCGACCACCAGCTCGGGCGTGCCGGCGATGTAGGTGGCAATCACCGGACGTGCCGCGGCCATGGCTTCCATAATCACCATGGGCAGGCCTTCGGCAAAGCTGGGCATCACCAGCGCGTGGGCTTGCTCAATTTCGGCCCGGACACCGTCCTGATCCAACCAACCGGTAAAACGCACCATGTCGCCAAGACCCGCATCCGTCACAGCATGTTCCAGATCGTTGCGCATTTCGCCATCACCGACCAAGGCCAGTTGCGTGTCCGGGTGCGCCTCCTTCAAGTGCTCCAACGCGCGTATCAGAACCATCTGCCCCTTCTGTTCGACGAACCGCCCGATGGCGACCAATCGCAAAGGCCCATCTGGCACTGGGGTCGAATGCTCAAAGGCAGCGGGTTCGATCCCACAATGAACAACGTGCAACCGGTCCCAAGCCGCAAAACTTGCCCACCGGCACAGTTGGCTTCGCCCAAACGCGCTGACACCGACGGCAAAGGACGCATGATCCAGCTTGTCGCCAAGGGACAGGGTGTGGGGCGCGTCAAACTCCTCGGGACCGTGGACCGTGAACGAATACCGCGGGCCACCCAAAACGTGGGACAGCATCGCCACCGCAGCCGCATTCGTACCGAAATGCGCGTGCACGTGCTCAATCTCGTCCGCCCGGCATCGCCGCGCCACATGGGCCGCCTCAGCCAAGTAAATAAAATGCCGCAGAACCCCGATTTGCGAGGCCCGCCCCATGCGCCAGGCCAAGAAAAACCCTTTGGCCGTTTTGATCGGCGCCCGGATCGCTTGCCTGAGAGTGTCGCCAAACAAGCCAAATGCACCGCGATCCAGCACATAGGTCGTCTGTGCTGCTTCCCCCTGATCGCGCGCGTCCACAAGCGCAGCCTCGCTTCGACGCATGGCCAGGCGGGTGATGTCGAACCCTTGGCGCTCGAGCGCCTGCACCTCGCGGCGGATGAAGCTGTGCGAGGGTTGCGGATAGGTGTTCAGGACATAAGCAATTTTCACAGGGCAGCACCGGAGATCTGGGTCGTTCAAGTCCTAACCTGTTGTCCGCAATCTGAAAAGCGGGCCAGCAAAACGGTTTTTGTTGTGTACCCCAATACCTACAGGCACTATCCCCACAGAACCAAGTCTTGAGGGACAGCCGGACAAGATGAACAGGATGGTATCAGCCTTTGCCGGATCCGGCCTGATGGCGCGCGTGCTGCGCAGTGCCTCTTGGCTGATCATCGGTTTTGGCGGCAGTCAGGCGTTGCGGCTGGCGGCCAACCTGGTCCTGACCCGTATCCTGTTCCCCGAAGCCTTTGGCCTGATGGCATTGGTCAGTGTTGTGACCGTTGGCCTTAACCTGTTCTCGGACGTGGGCTTGGGGCCATCGATCGCGCAGAACAAACGTGGAGACGACCCCGACTTTCTGGACACGGCCTGGACAATTCAGGTGATCCGGGGTGTTTTTCTGTTTGGCTTGGCCTGGGCCTTGGCCAGTCCGGTGGCCGCGTTCTATGGCGAACCCGAACTGAAGCAATACCTACCGATCGCGGCCGTGGCCTTGTTGGTGGCGGGGTTCAACCCGACCCGGATCGAGACCGCACATCGACACCTGCTGGTGGGCCGGTTGACCTTGCTGGACCTTGCAAGCCAAGTCATCGGCATCGGCTTCATGGTCTGGTTTGCAATGGCGACCGGGTCTGTTCTGGCCCTGGTGTTGGGCGGCGTGGTGCAGTCGGTCGCAAAACTGCTGCTCACACACTATGGCCTGCCCGGCCCGCGCAATCGCTTCCGCTGGGAAAAAGCCGCCGCCATCGAGATCGCCCATTTCGGCAAGTGGATCTTCCTCAGCACGGGCCTCGCCTTTCTGATCAGCCAGGGTGACCGGGCCATCTTGGGCCGTTTCCTGACGCTGGAAGCCTTGGGGCTATATAACATTGGCTTTTTTCTAGGCAGCTTTCCGTCGATGCTGGGCCATGCGGTTAGCCAAAAGATCATGATCCCGGTTTATCGCGACCGCCCGGCGCACGAAGATCCCGGCAGTCGACGCAAACAGCGGATGCTACGGGCCGTCATGACCTGTGGAATTGTGGGACTGCTTCTTGTGATGGCCGCCATTGGTCCCGGGCTGGTCGATCTGCTTTACGATGATCGCTATCATCTGTCGGGGCCCATCGTCACCCTGATTGCCTGCGCGTTGATCCCGCAAGCGATCATAATGACCTATGACGCTGCGGCCCTCACCGCTGGGGACAGTCGGTCTTTTTTCCTGCTGAGCCTGGTTAAGGCCACATCCCAAACGTTGTGCATCATCTTTGGTGTGCTGAATTTCGGCATGTTGGGTGCCATCGCCGGGTTGGGGGTGTCGATGATTTTCACCTACCCTGCCCTTGTCTGGCTGAGCGTAAAGCACCGCGTTTGGGACCCTGTGCACGATATCTTTGCAGTGACAGTTTCCAGCTTGGCCGTTGCATGGTTGTTGCGGGTCCACTGGGAGCAGATCAGCGCCCTGTCGCAGATGTAAAGCTCAAGCTGTACCGCCACCGGCCTTTTTACCTGAGAACATAGACCCGATACGCGACCAAATGGATCTGCGTGGTTCGCGCGTGTCCAAAAACGGCACGGTGACAACAGGGGCCAGTCCCAACTCGCGCTCCATCTGCGCTGCCGACCGCAAAACCGGGTTCCGCATCTCAAGCAGATAGGCCAGCGCAAAGGCCAGAAAGACACTCGCAGCTCCGCCCAAAATGGCCTTTTTGGTCCGGCTTTCCGTCACAGGGTAATCCGGCAGCGCGGCCTCTTCGATGACTGTCAGACGCTCGGCCTGGCGCTGATCCTCCAGCCGGAACCCCAATTCAGCGTCAGTGCGACGCGTCGCGATGTTCGACAGTTCGTCCCGCAACTGCTCGAGCTGGCGCTCATAAGCGCCGATCTCGCGCTGCACTTCAGGCGAGGTTTCGATCAACGCTTCAAGTTCCTGCTTGCGGTTCATCAACAACTGTTGTTGCGCGTCCAGCGTAGCGAGCTGTTCCAGATAGTCCGCTCGCAGACGCTCCGCCGTAGCAGGTCGCTGGCTTTTGTCGGCCAATTCCATCGCGCGCTCGACTTCGATCCGGTCGCGAGCGATATCCAATAGGCCCTCGTTGATGGTCGACACCTCTTCGCGACGAAACTCCAGACTGCCGGGCAGCGACAGGTCGTGGGTGTTGCGATACTCGGTGATTTCATTTTCCAGCGCGGCGATCTCTTCTGAAATCGCCTGCTCTTGCGCATCGAAGAATGCAAGCGTCTTGCTGGCCTGTTCGATGCGGTTTTGATTGCTCAGCTCGATGGTGCGCTGCCCAAACTCATGCGCCACAGACTGTGCCAGCTCGGGCGTTTCCATTCGCGCCGTGATGGTCAGCACCGAGATTGTACCATCGTCGGCGTATCCTTCGCGCGCGGCCGCGATCCCTTCGATCCGGACCGAGCGGCGCAACCGGTCAATGCGGGCGCTGTCTTTTAGGTCGGGCAAGTCCTGATACAGGCCAAACTTGTCGATGATTTCCAGAACGATACCCCGGGTCATCAGGCGCTGCTGGATCAACTGCAAGCGCCGAGCCGACGAACCTTCGACCGTGGTGCGCGCGAGATCATCGGCAATCACTGGCTGTGCGATCTGGATGACTTCGGCGGATTCGTACTCGTGCGTCTGGCTGAGTGCCAACAACACGGAAGCCACACACCCAAGCACAATCACGGCCACGATCATTCGTGCCCGGCGACGGAACATGTCCATCAGATCATCTAGCGAAAAGATCGGCCCCATGTGCCTTGTCCAACCTGCAAACTGCTTTGTTCTCTTGCTGCTCTGCCACCCAAATATCGGGTCGACGCACGCAATAAACCATAGCAAACAGGCGAAACTATGGCATCAGCAAGTCCAAGCTGGTGTCAGGAGGCGTAAGCTTCAAGGCGGGACCCGCGACCACGGTTCAAAATCACCCCCAGCAACGGCACGTGACCTCCAATGATTTTCTCGCAGGCCTTGATCTGATCCGAGGTGGTCTGCTCACCATCCGAGACCAGCAAAACGCCATCTATCTGGTTCATAAAGGCAGTCAGATCGTCATGCGCCAGAACCGGTGGAAGATCATACAGGACAACATCCGGCTGCGTGTCCTCGATCATCGCGTCCAACGCTTCGCTGCAGGCTTGCGATTGCAACAATTCCGACGCGTTTGAGCTTGCCTCATCGGCCAGTCCAACGGCCAACGTATCGCTGCAACGCACTAGATGGTCCTTCATTGCAATCTGCCCGTCCAGGAAATCTTGTTGCCGCCCTGGGGCAGCGATGTCCAACGTGGATTTTACGCCTGGGTCGCGCATGTTCATGTCCATCAACACAGTGCGACTGTCCGGCACGCGTGCCAAACTCAGCGCCAAGTTGACCGCAGTAAAAGTCGCACCACATCCCGATGTCGGCGCAACGATCGCCACACGCCGCCACCCCTCGTGCTTGAGGGTCTGCAACAAGCGGGTGCGCAGAATGTCAAAAGCTCGGGCCGTGGGTGTTTCACGGAAAAAGTTCACCAATGGCGCCCGCGACCGAATATGATCGCGCATACCAAAAGAAACAATCTGCAACTGTTCCCAAGTGTTTGGAAGAACGGCAGGAAGGGTTTCAACCCGCACCTCTTCGGTCAGGATATGGGGCGCGACAGGCTGTTGGCGTTGCGCAAAAACGGGTTCGTCGCGCAGGGCAGCCTTGCGGCGGAATGGCCGATAGGTATCCTCTGCCCCGCCGGACGTATCGTCCAAAGGGGATGGGTTCCGGCCGCTTTCAACTTCCGACATCATCTTGTTATCATAGTAACTCATGTCGCTGCTCCCAAACCACTTTTTCCCGAACATTCGATTTCACGCGCAAGCGGCGGTCAGTAACCGGTTCGCCTTGCCACAACACCGATCGTCTTGAACAGCAAAACCACATCCTGCCAGAAGCTCACCGAGCGGGCATAGGTTGCATCCACGCGAGAGCGGAAGCTGAAGACTTCCTCGTTACGGGCCGACACCTGCCACAACCCGGTAATGCCCGGACGCAACGAAAAGTATGAGCCACTGGGACCATATAGCGGCAGCTGCTCTGGCAACATCGGACGGGGGCCGACCAAGCTCATGTCTCCGATAAACACGTTCCAAAGCTGCGGCAGTTCATCCAGAGATGTCTTCCGCAGAAACCCGCCAACGCGCGTGATCCGAGGGTCATTTTTCAGCTTTTGGGTGGTTTCCCACTCGTGCCGCAATTCCGGATCAGTTTGCATCAAACGCTCGAACTGCGCGTCCGCATCCATCACCATGGTCCGCAGTTTCAGAATCTGAAAGGTGCGTCCCCCACGCCCCAAGCGAGACTGCCTATAGAACGGATTGCCGCCTTCCATCATGAGCGCGATGGCGCAAATTCCAATGACCAGCATCCAAATTGGCGCTGTCAGGACAATCAGGCTGATGTCGAGAACACGTTTGCCAAATTGGGCATAGGTCGATTGCCCCAAGCCTTCGACAAATGCGCCCATACCCGCGTTCACATTTGCAGGAATCGCAGCAACAGTCACAACAGACCCGGATCGCCCCCCCGGCGTCACCGTTATCCGCCTAGACGCTTCCAAGGCCGCTTCTTGGACATAATCCTTCATCGTTTCCCCCATGTATGCGTCAAAAAAAACGCTGGCTACACCACCAACGACCGACGCCGTAACTACACTCTCACTCTGGCCCGAAACGTAGCAGCTGCTCCGAGCGGGTTATTGTTTCATATAAGCCGCGCCCGCACCCATCGCGACTGTCTTCACGACCAGAACACGGCCAATTTATGCCTTTGTTCTGCCACGATTGAAGGTATCACCCGCCGATTCAATTTTCAGAAAATCCGCGTAAACAGATTGTTTCCACCTCTAACACAACGAAAAAGCGGGATTTCTTCATTTTGCCGGGAACCAGTCCCCCCAAAACCACCCCGATTGTTCACGGAGCAGCAATAGTTCCAAGGCCAGAATCAAATTGCCCTGCCTTCCAACCCCAAGAAAGGGGAATTCCACCAAATGTGGCGCAAACATGGCGCATGCCTTGTTTCTGACCGCCGCGCCTCGGCGTCCTGCCAAAGGCGCAACACCTCATCAACCTGACCGATTAGGCCGTCCGATATTGTCCCGGCGTATTCCCGGTCCATCGCTTGAACGCATCGTTAAAGCTGCTGAGGCCTGAGTACCCGAGCAGGAAAGAGATCTCGGCCAGCGACAGATCGCTATCCTTGAGGTAATTAATCGCCAACGCCGTGCGAAGATCCTCGAGCGTTTTGAAGAACGTGGTGTTTTGCTCGGCGAGGCGCCGCGACAAGGTGCGCGCGCTCATCCCCAAAGTGCGGGCCACCGTTTCCTGTCCAACCTCTCCGGATGACAACCGATCCGCGATAGCGCGTTCCACCTCGACCACAATGGGCGGCAGGTTCCGTGATTTGTCTTTCAGTACGCGGTCACACAAATCGACCAAAACCTTGTAAAGCTCATTGTCGGCCGTCATCAGCGGCAAATCCAGGTCGGTCTGTTTGAAGTGGTATTCGTTGGCGTTTTCGCCAAATTTGACCGGGCATCCAAAAAACCGTTCGAACACGTCTACATTCGATTTGCGTGCGTGGTGAAAGGTTACAAGTTCCGGGCAGAAATCGCGGTTGGTAGCTTGCCGCATGGCGAACAACAGGCCCGACGCTCCGAACTCCACATAATGACGCCGCTTCACGTGGGTCGGCACAGCAAAGTACCAGCGCAACACGCCATCACTGTCCAACCTATCGATGTCGATCTCCACCGCGTCACTGAACACCCGGCGATATCGGGTCACGTTGCGGATGAAATCCTTTACCGTGGGCGAGGACATGCCCACGTAACAAATCAGCCCTGTCCGACGCATTTCACGTTTGGCGCCACGTACGAAGCCCAGAACATCATCGCCGGTCAACTCACTGGCATGCTCAAAAAAACCCGCGATCTGATCGAAAGGCAAAAAGGGCTTTTCCTGATCCAGCATTTCCGGCGCAATACCGGTTCCGTTGAACACCTGCCGTTCACTGAAGCCTTGGGCCAGCAAGTCCCGCGCCAAGGTTTGCACAAAGACCGCACCATGCATGGGGGTTGGCTGTACCATGTCAGGCTCCCCCCTTTGCCCGCATGAATTCACGCCAAACTGACTGCAACAATTCTGCCTAGACCCTTGTTGTTTCAACCGAGTTTCTAAGAACATAGCACCTGCTGACCAAAAATCCCCAGCAAAATGACCGGCTCGCCGAATGAATTGTCCAATATCCTTAAGCGCAGCTCGTACCCAATGCTCAAATGTCCCATGACATTAGAATGCAGGCCAACATCCAGCGCCCAAAACAGGGCTGCCTGGGTGTTGCCGGCACAATCGGGATTTTTGGAGGGTCTGAATGAGCCGCCTGACTGAAATGGAAGCATTTGCCACCGTCGTCGAAGAAGGGGGCTTTACCGATGCGGCGCGCAAGATGGGGATTTCCAAGTCTGCGGTGTCAAAACACATCTCAGCGCTCGAATCCCGTCTTGGAGCTCGTTTGCTCAGCCGCACGACACGCCGCGTCAACCCGACCGAGATCGGCTTGGCCTATTACGACCGTGCCAGCCGCATCCTGAATGATGCGGGCGAAGCCGACGCGCTGGTTGTGGCATTGCACGCCCAACCGTCAGGCCTGTTGCAAGTCTCCGCCGCCAGCGATTTTGGCATTCACGAACTGTCCCCTCTGCTCAGCGACTTTCTTGCAGAATATCCGGACATCACCGTGAACCTTGAGCTTAGTGATCAGACCATGGACCTGATCGCTGAAGGGTTCGACCTTGCCATTAGAGTTGGCGAGTTGCGGGACAGCAGCCTGCGCGCACGGAAATTGCTGGAATTTCCAATGCGCCTTGTCGCCAGCCCTGAATACTTGAGCCTTCACGGCACACCCGAGAAGCCTGTGGACCTTGAGGCCCACAAGCTCCTTAGTGCATCGACCCGACCGGGTGCCAACATCTGGCGGCTGACAGATACCACCGGTGCCGTGCGCCAAGTCGCTGCGACTGGTGGGCTGAGTGTCAATGACGGGCAATCGCTTCTCAACGCCGCGGTCGCAGGTCTTGGGATCGCCTATCTCCCTGAATTCCTGTTTCGCGAAGCGGTCGAATTCGACTTGTTGCGGGACGCCATGCCCTCGCTCCCGGAGCAGATGCAGCCAGTTTACGCAGTCTATCCTCCAGGCCGCTTCACGCAGCCGAAAGTACGCGCTTTCATCGATTTTCTGGTGCATCAACTGAGCCAGCCCCCCAAGAACAAGCTTTGACACAACCAAGGCACCGGGGCTTAGTGTCAGGACCCTAATGCTTGGGCACCTTACTTTCATTCAGGAGATCAAACGAATGCCAGTTTCCCTGCAAGTCATTTATCCCGTCGCAGAGGGATCGACCTTTGATCACGACTATTATGCGAACACTCACATGCCGCTGGTCGCGGAACATATGGGCGCGCATATCCAATCGACTTTGGTGACAAAGGGTCTTGCCGGCGGACCGGATGTTCCCGCAGGATATCACGCGGTCGCCACAATCGTCTTTGCCGACAATGATGCGCTTGGGGCTGCGATGGGGTCGGCGGGGCCCGTGATTGCGGATGTGCCCAACTTTACCAATGTTCAGCCAAACATGCTGATTGGCGAAGTGATCGGTTAAGGGCGGATGTCTCTTTTGTGAAGCTGTTCCAGCAGCTGCCGCGTGCCCGCGGCGGCGCGATCATTTTGCCCATCTTCGACAAAGGACAGAACCCGCGCCAAAGCCTCTTTGTGGCTCATCCCATCCAGATGTCCCCCCGGTTCTTGCAGGTTTCGGGGCCGGATCGACAGGTACAGTGCCTGCACGTCCTTGGCTCCATACCCGTATTTGTAGCTTTCGTTGCCATGGCAAAAATCATAAACGCGATAGCCATTTTCGATGGCCCAACGAATGCTTTGTGAGTGTAACAACGCCCCGATGTGGTGACCTTTGGCGCGCTCGTCTCGTCCGGCAACAATGAAATGCACACGCTTGTGGAGCGGGTCCAGGACATGGCCCAAGGCCCCCAACGTCCGGTCACCATCGCGCAAGACAGATAGATAGAGCAGCCCCAGGGTCTGCGCAGCCATCAGGACATGTCGATAGTTGGCGGCGACCTGACGCGCTGTTTCCGCGCCTTTGACAGGGGACCACTTGGCCCACCATAGCGCAAGCAAAGCGTCGATGTCGCGCACGTGATCCGTGGTCGCGGCAAACGTCAACGCTCCGCCATCCAAGAATTTTCGTTCAAATCGCTTGATCTTTTGCCTTGAATTCCGGCTGAGGCAGTCACTCAGATATTGGTCATAGCTGTTTGGCAGCGCGACCTGTGGGCACAGCAAGTTGTCTGTTTCACCACGGTTGATGCGATAGGGTTTGTATCGGAAACGGAAAGCATCTTGCGAAAATGAGCTAGCGAAGTAGTCCGCTCGACGCCTGGACAGGACATATCGCAAAGATAGCTTGACCCAAGGGATACCTTGAAGGTGCTCACCAATCGCCTTTATCGCGGCCTCTTCATACGCAGGATGACACAGAAACCCGGTGTATTCGCTCCACAAAAGACGCCCGCCCGCCTCGATCTCGGTCTGGAACTCGGTTCGGGTCTTGCTCCAATGAACGCGGTACTTCAGCGGCAGAACCGCCACCAGATCCTGGCCCATCCAGGCGGTGATCACCCGCCAACGACCCGTCGTGCGTTCAAAGGCCTGGCTCAACCAGACCCAGGACAAAAACACTGTTCCCTCGGTGTCCTTCTGCTCCAGTGCTTCCCAGTCAGAGCGCAAGGCACGAAAGTCGTCCAGCCTGTCGACAGTTTCGATTCGCAAACCCGCGACAGTGCCTTGGTCGGAAATTGCGCGATGAACCGTCATCACGCGCTTTTCAGCGAGCGGCCTTCCTTGAGGATTTCAAGAAAGCTGTCCCGCGCACCTTCGAAATTGCGGGTCAAGGGTGCGGTCACTTTGGCCTGAGCCGAGAAATACGCGCCGACCTGACAGATCTGAGCCGCAAACTCTGGATGCACCCCCGCGTCATCATATTTGCGCACGCGCTGTTTGGACAGCCAGCCGCGCTTTTTGGCCTCTTTCACGATCAGCTTGAACCGTTGCACACAATGGAAGGTCAGATAGATCGACAGGTATTCCAGATAGGCCGCGATGTCGTGACCACAGTCCGGATCAAAGCAGTCGATCATCACATCCACCATCTGATCCGGTGCAATCGGCCACGCCTCGTCTCCGATCAGCCAGGCAAAATCTTCAGCGCCGTGACGCAGACCTGCGTATTCAAAATCGAACCAGCGCAATTTGCCGTCCTTGCCGATAGCGGCGTTGCCCGACCGGCAATCCCATTTGACGAACTGACGCCCGGGATGGGCCACTGCTTCGCGCGCGGCCGCACCGTCGAAGCTGTCTGAAATGCCTATCGAATAGGGCTGCAGCGCGTCAATCGCCCCCACCACATTGTCGATCCAGTTCTTGTTGGTGCCCAGATGCGGCATCATCTCGTGCAGGTCGGATTTACGCGCGGCACTTTGGTAGCGAAAGATCGACGACACCGCCTGTGCGGCCAAATCCAGTTGCCCGGCGCTGTCGTGGCGCATGATCTCCTGGTTCAGACGACGACGGCCAACATCGCTTTGAAACATGATCTCGCCCACAACGCCCAATACCTCGGGTGTGTCGTCGCAATAGGTGCGCAACTCTTCCAGAACATGAGCTTCCAGATGGGTACGGCGGAAATTCGGACGAAAAGTTGCGATCACGTCCATATCGTCAAAGTGCAGGCGAAAACTTGATCGCCCTTCGCCACCGGGCGCCGTCACCTTTAGAACCGCGCGGCCAAAGTGATCTTCGGCAGTCTCCACAATACGCTTCATTCGATCGTCGTTGTCGTTCTTGGCCACAATAACACCTCACGTTTTTACTCCAGTCACGCGCGAAACGGCATCTGGATTGCTCGAATGGCCAACTGGATACTTTGGGACTTTGGCGATTCTGAGGAAGCAATAAGTCAACTCCGCATAGCACATCGTAGCGATTCGCCGGTGACGTTGACCCGGCGTGACCCGCGATTGGCGGCCTTGAGCAATCAATTGACCGAACGGCGCAGTCATTGTTTCCCAACTCCAATTAATACAAAGGCAGATTTGTCAGAAAGTTGACACAAAATTGCCGGATTTGACGCCGGGCCATACCCTGAGCGGCATTCGGTGAAATCAAGCTGCCTGACGCGATGGGGGGGCCAATTGCGGGTCAGGTGGCTGGGAAAATGCACACGTCCATAGGGGGAGTGATACGCATGGGTTACAGTTATTGGAATTGGTACGGGTACGGCGGCAGCAAGTCGTATCACAACGGAGGCGTCGAGGGCGACAGCTTCTCCGATTGGTATGATGCCTACCTCTATGACAAGTACGGATGGGGTTACGGTGACACCAAGGGGTCCGGTTCGGGCGGCACCAAGGGCTCCGGCTCCGGCGGCACCAAGGGCTCCGGCTCCGGCGGAACCAAAGGGTCCGGTTCGGGTGGAACCAAGGGCTCCGGCTCGGGTGGCACCAAGGGGTCCGGCTCGGGTGGCACCAAGGGGTCTGGCTCGGGTGGAACCAAGGGCTCCGGCTCGGGCGGCACCAAGGGCTCCGGCTCGGGTGGAACCAAGGGGTCCGGCTCGGGCGGCACCAAGGGCTCCGGCTCGGGTGGAACCAAGGGGTCCGGCTCGGGCGGCACCAAGGGCTCCGGCTCGGGCGGCACCAAGGGCTCCGGCTCGGGTGGAACCAAGGGCTCCGGCTCCGGCGGCACCAAGGGTTCCGGCTCGGGCGGCACCAAAGGGTCCGGCTCGGGCGGCACCAAAGGGTCCGGTTCGGGTGGAACCAAGGGCTCCGGCACCAAGGGTACAGATCCAGTCGAACCAGATAAAACCAAGGTTACATTCGAAGTCGGCGAAGACCCTCAGGTGACAGTCGAAATCTCAGCGCTCGATAGTGGTGAATTGTTCATCCGCCTGTCAGCGACCGAATTTGATGGCACCGAAGGCGACATCGACGGCTTCTTCTTCAACATGAGCGATGACAGCGAAGTCTCTGCTCTGAACTTCTTCCCATCTGATGGGGAACGCGGCGTGACCGGGCATCAAGCCAGCGCCAATGGCGTGACCGGCCTGGCCAATGGGTTCACTGTAAGCACCGCTTTTGATGCGGCGTTTGAATTTGGTGACACCGACGAAGATCCCGGCGAGCAGGAGTTCGGCGAAGAGACCTATGACATCAACTTCACACTCTGGTCCAACAATGGCCCGCTGACGTTGGATGACATTGATTTGGACAGCATTGCAGTCGCAATCGATACCAACTCAGCCGATGCACAGCTGCTTACTACGTCAGATGCTGTAAACTCGGGTGCGAGCACGTCAGACGCCTATCACAATGGCGGCGTCGAGGGTGACGGCCTGGAAGATTGGTACGACAAGACACTGAGTGACAAGTATTCGGATACCAAAGGTTCCGGTTCGGGTGGCACCAAAGGGTCCGGTTCGGGTGGAACCAAGGGCTCCGGTTCGGGCGGCACCAAAGGGTCCGGCTCGGGCGGCACCAAGGGCTCCGGCTCCGGCGGCACCAAGGGCTCCGGCTCGGGCGGCACCAAAGGGTCCGGCTCGGGTGGAACCAAGGGCTCCGGTTCGGGCGGCACCAAAGGGTCCGGCTCCGGCGGCACCAAAGGGTCCGGCTCCGGCGGCACCAAGGGCTCCGGCTCCGGCGGCACCAAAGGGTCCGGCTCCGGCGGCACCAAAGGGTCCGGCTCGAGCGGCACCAAAGGGTCCGGCTCGGGTGGAACCAAGGGCTCCGGCTCCGGCGGAACCAAAGGGTCCGGTTCGGGTGGAACCAAGGGGTCCGATTATGACTTGCCGAAGTACAAGGATGAATACGAAGACGACGGGTACGCCTATGACGACACCGTAGTTTACGCGTCCGGTGGCACTTCGGGTGGAGCCAAGTCAAACGACTTCATGGCCCTCATGAACAAGGGCACCGAAGATATCGACGACACCCATTCCGACGACAAATGGGATGACGAAGAACTCGACGACATGGTGTAACCCACACCCTGAAAAACCGAAAAGGACCGGCCAATGCCGGTCCTTTTCTATTTGCGGATGCCCAGTTTGGCGCCGATCTGTGGCTCGGGTGGCAAGCCTCGGTGATCTTCAAGCATCTGCGCCAACCGCTTTTGAGCCCACTCCGGATAGTCGGCCGAGCGTCCCGTTTCTTGGCTGACGTTGATGATCATTCCCTCTTGCGTGGCGCACAGGACATCGTCCTTTTCCGCAAACATCTGTGCGAAATAGTGCAGCCGCTTATGATCGTGATTGATCAGACGAAAGTGGAAATAGAATTTGTCGTCTTCCAATAGCTCACGCAGGAAGTGAATGTGGGATTGGATCATATAGGGACCTGCTCCGGCGGTTTGGACATAGTCTTCGCCGATCCCCAGATAGTCGCCGACCATCTCTTCCAATGCCTGATCGAACGCCACGCCGTAGTAGCCCACGTTCATGTGTTTGTTGTAGTCGATCCAATCCGGTTTGACAGACATGCCCCGGACAACGATCGGCGCGGGGTATGGGCCATCTTGGCCACTGACAGCAGAGTTGTTCATGAACTTGCCCCTTTGTTCGCAATCTAACGATCAACTTGACCTGAAAGCCGACAGCGAACAAACAGGTCCTGACGTCACACCCGCGTTGCCTCACCCGTATTCAGCCCGCACAAGATCCAAGACCGCGTATCCGCAGGGTCGATCACCGCGTCGATTTCATTGTACGAGGCCACGTTGATCGCGCCCCCCTCGGCGTAGGCACGTGCCACCAACTTGTCGAACAGGACCTCGCGCGCAGCGGCATCTGGTTGGGCTTCCAATTCCTTGCGGTAACCCAGGCGAACTCCCCCTTCGAGCCCCATGGCGCCGAACTCTCCGGTGGGCCACGATATGGTGAACACTGGGTTGGCAAAACTGCCACCCGCCATGGCCTGGGCCCCAATACCGTACCCCTTGCGCAGAGCGACAAAGAAGAGCGGCACGTCGAGGTCCGCCCCGGCGCTGATGAAATCGCAGGCTGCGGCCACGCCACCTTGGCGCTCGCTGTCAGGACCGACCATGAAGCCCGGCGTATCGCACAAGGAAAGGACCGGCAGACCAAAGCGGTTGCACAGCCGCATGAACCGCGCGCCCTTGGTCGACGCAGGTGCATCCAATGCGCCGCCCAGGTGGTGCGGATTGTTGAGCATGACACCCATCGGGCGCCCTTCGACCCTGACAAACCCGGTAATCAATCCAACCCCGAACTGTGCGCCCAGTTCCAGAAAACTACCTGCGTCGGCCAGCGCGTGAACAACCTTGCGCGGATCATAAATACGCTTCCGGTTCTCGGGTACCAGATGGCGCAGCAACCGCTCGTCCGCGACAGTCCAGTCGCTGGTCGCGCCCTGAAAATACGACAACACCTGGCGCGCCGCGTCCACGGCCTGCGTATCGTCCTCGGTCAGAATGTCGACCAGCCCAATTTCGGCCTGCATCGGCGCCGGGCCGACTTTGCGCGGATCAAAGCGCCCTAAACCTCCGGCCTCGATCATGGCCGGGCCACCCAAGCCGATCCAACTGTTGCGCGCAGAGATACGGATATCCCCTGCCCCAAAAAGCGCGGCGTTGCCCGCAAAGCAAAAGCCCGAGTTCACAGTGATCTTTGGCCCCCAGCCGCGCAAGCCGGCAAAGGCAGAGAAGGTTTTGACATCCAGGGCGCAATGCATGGTACCTGCAAAATCATCGTCATTGGGCCGCCCACCCCCGCCTTCGGTCAAAAAGATACTGGCCAGACCCAGTTCCGATGCTTTTTCCAGCAGTCGGTCGGTTTTGCGATGACCGAACACACCCTGGGTTCCCGCCATCACCGTCGAATCGTACGCAAGTATGGCAACCTGCCCTTTGGCGTCCTCAAACTGCCCTGCATTTACCGTGCCCAAGCCCGTCACGATCCCATCGGCAGGCGAGGATTTGATCAGCGCGTCAACACCTAGCTTTTTGCGTTGTGCCGCGATGACCAATTGCCCGTATTCATGAAACTCTCCGCCCTCGCACAGGCGCGCCACATTCTCGCGGGTGGTGGCCTGACCCCGGGTGCGCCGTCGTTCCACGGCCTTTGGCCGAGCCGCGTCCAGCGTCAGTTCCAACCGGTCGTTCAGCCTGGTCAAATCACTGCGAGGGTTGTTTGGATCAAAGTCATCTGCAATTTCCTGCAGCTTTTGCTCGTCCCCGTCAGGCCGCAAAGCACAAAGCACCGCGTCAACACGGATAGTTTCACCTTTTGCAGCAGATATCACTTTGACCTGGCCAGACTGGGGGGCCGTAACCGCGTGCTGCATTTTCATCGCTTCGATGATGAACAACTCTTGCCCGGCTTGCACGATGTCCCCCGAAGAGACCAGCACATCGCTGACAATGGCTTGGATCGGAGCAGTCACGCCGATACAGCCGTCCGGTATGTGGCTCTCTGGCTGCAGCACCTCCGGCGCAATCTGCTCTGCCTCAAAAACGCGGCCTTTCCGGTTATCTTCCCCAGAAAACCCGTCGAGAAATTGGGTCGACACATTCCATTCCAGCACCTCGGGCGTCGCCAAGATTCCGCGCAGATGGGTAAGGTTGGTATCAATCCCCCGGATGTCCGCCTCTGACAGCGCTCGGTCCGCGCGTCGCAGCAAACCACCTAAATCGTCCTTGCGATGGTGCAGAATAAGTTTGGCCAGCATTGGATCGAAACCGGGATTGACGGCGTAACCTGTGTAGCCATGCGTCTCGACCCGAACACCACGCCCACAGGGCATCTGAAACCGCTCGAGAACCCCGCTAACCGGTGTCGAGGTGCCGTCTGGTTGAAAGTTCTCGGTGTTTACGCGCAGTTCAACGGCCATGCCCAACGGCGCGGCAGGGTTCAGGATTTCCGGATCAATCTGCTCCAAGGTCTCTCCAACGGCCAGCCGCAGCTGCAGCTCGACCAGGTCATAGCCGGTGATGGCTTCGGTTATCGTGTGTTCGACCTGGATTCGGGGGTTGGTTTCAATGAACCGAAACACGCCCGCCTGAACATCAACCATAAACTCCATCGTGGCCAAACCACGCAAATTGGACGCGCGGGCAAGGGTCAACGACGCTTGGATCATCTGCGCGCGCAGCTCATCCGTCAGCCCCGGAGCAGGCGCAAATTCGATCACTTTCTGATTGCGGCGTTGCAGGGTGCAATCCCGGTCCCACAAGTGAGTCACAGCTTGCCCGTCGCCCAAAACCTGCACCTCTATGTGGCGTTGGTTGATCAAATACTCCTCGGCATAGATCTCGGCCACACCGGATCCGGACTCGGCCTCGATGCGCGCCTGCTCGAAGCGTGCCCGGAGCTGCTGAGAGGTTTCAACCCGCCGCATTCCACGTCCGCCCCCACCTTGCACGGCCTTGAGCATAATCGGCCCCTGGATCTGATCGAGAAAGGCCTGGGCGTCCTGGACGGTGTCGAACGGCCCGTCCCCCAGCGGCACTGGCAGGTTCAAGGATTGTGCCATCTCGCGAGCCTGCAATTTGTCGCCCAGCCTTTCCATCGTCGCAGCGTCCGGCCCTACAAAGATCAAACCCGCCTCGTGACAGGCGCGAACAAAATCCGCCCTTTCGCTTAGCAGGCCATACCCTGGGTGCACCGCATCGCAATTCGTCTCAGCTGCAATCCGGATCAAAGCGTCGACGTCCATGTAGCCGGCAGCACCTGCACCTGGCAGTACTCGCACCTGATCGCCATGTTTGACGTGCAAACAACGTGCGTCATCCGGGGTATGGACAGCGACAACAGACACCCCCATCTCGGCCGCGGTTCGCGCGATGCGGATGGCAATCTCACCCCGGTTGGCGATCAGCAATTTCTTGAACATCGGGGCTCCCCTTCATTTTGCCTTCCATCAAAGGGCGGGCGCGATGGCAAATCCACCCAATCGTTGATGGTTGACGCAGGGTCGTAACCCAGTACGGCTCAAGTTCCGAAGCGGCTGAACAGCTTTTCCAATCCATCATCAATATGCTGCTTCATGCCGCGCTCTAGCAGAAAATCTCGAAGCTCGGCATTGAACCCACCCGGCGTATCAAGCGCCGCGAGCAGATCATCCAACGCGCCCTCGTGCTCAAGTGGAGCGGCCAGAAGCCCGCCGCCAACCAGCAGACGCAGAAACCTTTCGGCCTCGCCTGCCTCGCCCGTCTTCGCGGTCAGCCAGTCGCGCGCCAAAGTCAACTGCTTCACAGCCGGTGACAAAATGGCCTGCGCTGCCAGAAAAGCCTCGAGATCGCTCGGGGTTTGCACCGAGATCACGTGATTTCGCCCCCCAAACAATGCGTGCATCAACCGGCCAGCAGGACAACACAGAACAGGGGACCCGCCCTTTGCTATGGCCGGAAACGGAATGGCAATGCCTTCAACCTGTGCGGGCGCAACCAAAGACACCAGCTCTGACTTGGGGACTTCGGCCATCAAAGAGACAACTGGCTGATCTTCGCGAAACCGAACTTCAGGCAACAATGATCTTGCGACGTCAGGCATCAATCCCAAGATCACGACGTCGCTGTGGTCCAATACCTGCTGGTTTGGCGCGATGGACACATTTGCAAACTCTTGCGAAAGGGCAAGCGCATTGGACTGTGAACGTTCCGAAACCAGGATTTGATGGCCATCCTCAGCGATCCCACGCACAAGTGCCGTCGCAATCGTTCCGGTTCCTAAAATCCCGATCCGCATTGATTATCCTTTTTTCAAGTGCAGTGACCACAGTTGTCAAAGCTCGCTTCTCACATCGGCCACACATTTGGCAGCAGAGCTTCTTTGAGCGGGATGGGCCCAGAGGCGCGTCCCGACACGACTGTCCAATTTCCTCAGCGTGGCTGTCAACGGCGTTGTGAGCTGTGAAACACGATGCTAAGGCTGCCTGATGACTGACGATCAAACTCCCCGTCTGCGCGGATCCGAGACAGTGTGGCTGGATGCAGCCGCGCAGCTTTTGTGCGAAGCTGGTATCGACGCGGTAAAAGTAATGCCACTGGCCAAGTTGTTGGGGCTGTCACGGACCGGGTTTTATTGGCATTTCCGGGACCGCGATGCCTTGCTGGAGGCGCTGATCCAACGCTGGGAGGCCAAGAACACAGGCAACTTGGTGGCCCGCACCGAAGCCTTTGCCGACAACATCTGCGAAGCGATGTTCAACTTATGTGATTGTTGGCTGGATGACGCATTGTTTGACTCGCGCCTGGATCTTGCAATCCGGAATTGGGCCCGCACGGACCCAGGGCTTCAGGAGCGGCTGAACCGCGCCGATGTGCAGCGCCAGGACGCAATCCAATCGATGTTCATCTATCACGGATATTCAGAAGCTGAAGCCGAAGTGCGAACCATGACGGTTCTATACACGCAGATCGGATACCTTTCGATGCGGGTGCAGGAAAGTCACTGGAAACGCCTGGCCCGCGTACCGGATTACGTCGAGGTTTTCACAGGCCAACGCCCCAACGAAAGCGATGTTGGACGTTTCATGTCGCGGCATCTGACCGAACAAGGGTGACGCAAAATATGCGCGCTCTGATGCTTAGGGTCAGGCCCCTCTAGTCGCAAGCCGTTAGAAAAAATCCGGGATCGATTGATCTGCTCGTTCAATCAACCAACGAGCAACCTTTTTCACCACAGGCCGAGCCCCTTCAACCTGACGCACGTCAAACCCATGTGTCCTGCCTTTGATATAACGCCCTGGACAGGTTTCGACCAAAGCCTCCGACCTCAGATCTTGTGACACAAAAGACCGCGCAGCCAAGGCGACACCTCCGCCGCAACGTGCCAATCGAATGGCCGCACTGAGCGAGTTGACCTGCATGACACGCCCATCCAACTGGGCCTGGACGCCTGTTGTGGCTCGCCACAAAGGCCAATTGGGACGCGGGCCTGCGATTTCAATCAATATCCCCCGCCCCCAGTCCGACTTATGGATTTCGAGGTAACTCGGAGAACAGACGGCAATCAGGGTCTCTTCAGCCAGTGGGACAAATGTGGCCGCATCCCCGGCTTCGTACGAAATCACCAGATCGTCACGCTGAGAACGCGCATAGTTGGCCTGATAATCGACCATCAGATTCAGTTCCACCTCAGGAATGTCTTTTGTCATCTGGGGGATCAAAGGACACAGCCAATGGTCCACAAACGTCGGAGAAAAGCAGGCGATCGATACTGTGTTGCGCCCATGACGCGAGAACATTCGGGTCGTCACCGAAGACAGCCCTTCGAGCGCATCACTCACATGTGGGTGATAGGCGTAGCCCTCGTCAGTCAGCACGATGTGTCGACCGCGCCGCTCGAACAGGCTGGCATTCAGATGTCGTTCCAGTTTCTGAATCTGGATCGACACTGCCCCCTGCGACAGCCCCAATTCCTCGGCCGCTTTGGTGAAATTCAGATGCCGCGCTGCAGCATCAAAGGCGGAAAGCCAGCTTAGATTGATCGTCGAATCAAGTCGCACAACATCGTCCAATTAATTTTTTGGGTGTTAAGGATAAAAATACACCAATCAGGGCAGAAAAACATCATGCTGAGATGTGAAATTTTTGTAACGATGCAAGCCGGAATTTCACAAAGCCCCCAGTTAGCGCCTTGAAAACAAGGGAAACCACAGACGTGCCATGACCGGCCCACTTCAGACCCAACAAGCACGTCATCCAACTTTTACAAAAATCTCAGACGCGCAAAGACGGCAATGATGCCTCCTCACTCGCGACCGGGCAAATGCCCGAGGGACACACACATGAAAAAGTCACTTTTGCTTTCCGCCGCAATTGCCGCGGCCTCCAGTGCCGCCGTTGCGGACACGCTGCGCATTCCCCACGAGCTTGGATATGGGGGCTCGGAATCCATTGATCCAATCTCGCCTCAGCGGTTCTACGAGGCGATCCAAAACGTGTATTCGCGTCTTGTGCGCCAAGGCAATGACGGGCGCCCCAGTGCCGATCTTGCTCTCAGCTGGGAGGCAACGCCGGATGCCAAGGAATGGACCTTTAAGTTGCGCGATGGCGTTACATTCCACAACGGCAACCCATTCACGGCCGAGGATGTCGCATTTTCTCTGATGCGGACGCAATCCCCGGCCATCGACAGCCCCACCAAGGATGTAATGGAAATCATCGATCGGGTAGACATTGTTGATCCGCTGACAGCCAAGGTCGTTCTTAAACAGACCCATGCCGACTTCCCGCTGCTGGTGATGGATTACCGGATCAAGATGCTGGATGCCGAAACCTGTGGCGGAGATCTGGACGCCCTGTGCGAGAGTGGTGTTGGCACCGGCCCCTTTGAGCTGGTGGACTATGACCCGCTTGGCACCACGTCGCTCAAGCGTTTCGAAGACTACTATGACGGTCCTGCCGGTGTTGAAAACATCGAGCTGATTGCGATTGCGGACCAAGATGCGCGCGTTGCAGCGCTGCAGGCTGGTCAGATCGATTTCATCTATGCCCTGTCCGCAGAACAGGTTCCTCTCTTTGCCAACAACCCGGCCTTCACGGTTCAGTCCGTTCCCACCGGCCGTTGGGTGGGCATGGTTATGAACACGCAAGAAGCCCCGTTTGATGATCCCCGTGTGCGCAAAGCGGTTCGCATGAGCGCGGATCGCGAGGCCTTGGGCAAATTGGTTTACGGCAAGGACGGCTTTATCACCACGTGTGATCACCCTGTCTGGTCCGGAGATCAGTACCGTGCTGACATCGAATGCGCTCGGGACATCGAAGGCGCCAAGGCTCTGCTTGCCGAAGCCGGTTACGCCGACGGCCTGAAGCTGGAGCTATTCGTTTCTGACATCTCGGAAGGTGCCGTGAAGATGGCAGAGGTCCTTCAGAACCAGGCCAAAGATGCGGGCATCGAAATCGAATTGGTGATGGCCCCGTCGGACGGTTATTGGGGCGACGTTTGGATGAAGGAACCATTCTTTGCCACTGGCTGGTCCCAACGCCCGGCTGATCAGATCCTGAACGAGGCCTATCGCTCGGGCGCATCCTGGAACGAAAGTGCCTGGAATTCAGCAGAATTCGACGCCGCCCTGGACGGCGCGCGCGGAGAATTGGAATTCGACAAGCGTAAAGCGCTCTATGGCGAGTTGCAAAAGGACCTGTGGGAAAACGGCGGGTCGTTCATCCCAGTTCACCTGAACACCGTCCGTGCGTTCAGCTCGAACCTGAAAGGCATTGATCCGGTCGAAGACTTCTCGTTGCGTCTTGAAAACGTGACCAAAGCGGGCTCTGGCGGCTAACCCGTCTTTCTCAGCCAGTTCCACAACTCCCGGCGCAACCTGTTTGAGGGTTGCGCCGACATAATTTTCAACGGAGCCCGCCATGACGTCATTGTTCTTGCGCCGTATGGGGTTTGCCGCCTTCACCATTGCCTTTGTGTCGATGGTAATGTTTGCGGCGGTCGAAGCCCTACCTGGAAACGTCTGCACTTCTTTTCTGCAACGATTTGCGCAAGGGCCCAGGCTTGAACGCTGCATCGAACAGCAAGGTCTTGATCGCTCTGCAGTGGTCCGCTACGGCGATTGGATATCGGCCGCAGTGCAAGGCGATTTTGGATACTCGCTGAAAAAGCGAAAACCAATCAACGAGCTGATCTGGGACCGGTTTCGCAACACGATGATCTTGGGCGGCATAGCGGCCCTGCTTGCCATTCCATTTGCGATCCTGCTTGGAATTGCTGCGGGGGTCAGGCGGGACAAGCCGTTGGACCTGTCATTGTCAGGGGCGGCGATGCTGGCCATGACAATCCCCGAATTCGTCACTGCCACCGCGCTGATCTATGTTTTTGCAATCACGTTGCAATGGTTCCCTGCTGTAACGATCGTGCCGCCAGGTGCGTCCTTCGCCCAGATGCTGCCCAACATCGTGCTGCCTGTGCTTGTTCTAAGTGCAGTTCTGATCGCACACATCATGCGGATGGTTCGCGCTTCGGTCATTGATGCCATGTCGTCGGACTATGTGCAGATGGCCCGACTGAAGGGGGTTCCAGAACGACAGATCATCCGCCGACATGCTGTCCCCAACGCAATGATCCCGGCCCTGAACGTCATTGCCTTGACCATAGCTTGGCTGCTGGCCGGTGTTGTGGTGGTCGAGAAGGTGTTCAATTACCCGGGACTTGGAACCCTGATGATCGAAGCGATCCATGATCGCGACCTACCTTTGGTTCAATCCATCGCACTGATTTTTTCGGCCATTTACGTGGCCGTGAATTTGATCGCGGATCTTGCTGCACTGGCGCTCGACCCGCGCCAACGCCGCAAAGGGCACTGACATCATGAACCTTCTGCAAAACATCGCCTCAAAACCTTCGGGAGCCCTTGGCCTGGGATTGACCCTGTTTCACGTGCTTTTGGCCCTGCTTGCCCCCATGATCGCCCCATTTGATCCAACAACGCAAAACGCTGACGCAATCCTGCTGGCCCCGGACCTGACGCATTGGTTGGGCACGGATTCCTTGGGGCGCGATGTGTTTTCACGTGTCATTTATGGCGGTCGTCTGGCCATTTCCGTGACCTTCGCAGCCGCGCTCATCGCAACCCTGTGGGGCGGCTTTGCCGGGATCTTCTTCGGAGCCGTCGGCGGGCGCGTGGACGAATATTCGATGCGCATCGTGGACGCATTCCTGTCCATGCCGTGGCTGCTCTTTTTGCTGCTCATCATCTCGGTGGGCGGGGCCGGTCCCGCAACAATCATCCCAACGTTGGGCTTCTTCTATGGCGTTGCCGTCCTGCGGGTCGTTCGGGGCGCAGCCATGCAGATCGCCGCTCGTGACTACGTAACAGCCGCGCGTGCGCGGGGTGAAAAAATCTGGCCGATCATTTCGCGCGAGATGTTCCCGAACCTGAGCGACATTCTGTTGGTGGAAGGCGCCATGAGATGGAGCTGGATGCTGCTGGCCTTTTCGTCGCTCAGCTTTCTGGGTTTTGGCGCAACCCCGCCGACACCGGACTGGGGCCTTATGGTCGCGCAAGAGCGCAGCCTGATCAGCACCGCACCCTGGGCAGTTTTCTGGCCGTGTTTCGCGCTCAGCACACTGATCATCGGAATAAACCTGCTTGCAGATGCAGTTGGCAAGGCTCTTGGCCTCGACCGCGCCACCGCAATCGCCGTGTAAAGGGCAACGCACATGACCACTCCTCTGATCAAAATCCACGATCTGTCGATCGGGTTCACCGCAAAAGACCAGCGTCAGGCCCCCATTCTGCGCGGCGTGTCGCTTGAATTGAAGCCGGGTGAAACCCTTGGCATCGTAGGTGAATCCGGATCGGGAAAATCGACTGTTGCCCTGGCCATGATGGGATATCTGAAATCCGGATTGTCTGTGTTCTCGGGGCATGCCCTGTTCGATGGAAACGACATGTTCGCTTTACCCGAGCCGGAACGGGCGCGGCTTCGCGGTTCGTCAATCGCATTGATCCCGCAGAACGCAGGTCAGGCTTTGACGCCAACACTGAAAATTGGACAACAGATCGACGAGGCCCTGCAGTTGCACACGAATTTGGGCCGTACCGAACGCGAAACACGTGTGGTCGAGCTTCTGAGCAAAGTGCGCCTGCCCAGCCCCGAAGACATGGCCACACGCTATCCACATGAACTGTCAGGGGGGCAACAACAACGCGCGGCTGTTGCCATGGCTCTTGCCGGGAATGCAAAAGCCCTGTTGTTGGACGAACCTACGACAGGTTTGGACGTCACTACTCAAGCGCATATTCTTGAGTTCCTGCGTCATCTGGCCCAGGATCTTGGGGTCGCGATGGTCTACGTCAGTCATGACTTGGGTGTTATTGCGCGTGTGGCCGACCGAGTTGCCGTCATGTACGCCGGCCAGCTTGTTGAAGAAGGCCAAACCCGCGATGTGCTGAAAAGACCGCAACATCCATACACACGTGGCCTGTTGGCTTCGATCCCCAGATTGAACCAACCCGGTATTCCATCATCCATGCCCGGCGTGCCCCCGGCGGTTGGATCCGAGCTCACGTCCTGCGCATTCGCAAATCGATGCAACCAGGTTCAAGAAGCCTGCCGCAACGGAATGCCCGATCTTGTCGACCGGGGCTTGGGCCGGTCGCGGTGTCTCTTTGCTCTCGACACGACAAACACACATACTGCGAACGAACGAACCCCAGACATCGGACACGAGGCAGCCCTTTCATTGAACAACGTCGCAATCTCGTATCGACGTCCTGGCCTGCTGGACCGGCTGCTCAAACGACCCCAAAAGACACCAACAGTCGACCATGTGTCCGTTGATCTGAAAAAGGGTGAAACGCTGGGACTCGTTGGCGAATCCGGTTCGGGAAAATCAACCATATTGCGGGCTGTAGCAGGATTGGTCGGCACTGAATCTGGCTCTATTACTCTTGATGGCACTCAGGATCTGGCCCCGCCGGTTGGCCGCCGGGATCGCGAAACATTGCGTAAGGTTCAAATGATCTTTCAGAACGCGGATGCCTCGCTCAATCCACGCCGCACTGTCGCCGAAATCCTGGCGGCGCCTTTGCAGTTGTATTTTGACCTAAAGGGCCAGGCCTCCCGCGATAAGGCCAAGGAGCTTCTAGAGGCGGTCCGTCTTCCTGAACGCTATCTCGACCGTTTCCCCAGTCAGCTGTCCGGCGGCGAGAAGCAACGTGTCGGTGTCGCACGGGCATTCGCTGCCAATCCGGAAATCACCCTGTGCGACGAAGTCACAAGCGCATTGGATGTGTCGGTTCAAGCCGCAGCCTTGGCCTTGTTGACCAGGCTGCAAAAGGCAAACGGCAGCTCATACATTTTTGTCAGCCACGACTTGGCAGTGGTTCGAGCTGTCTCGGATCGGGTTGCGGTATTGTACCAGGGCCGCATTTGCGAAATCGGCCCGGCCGAACACGTCTATGCTCCCCCCTATCACCCTTACACAAAGACCCTCATGGGCGCCGTTCTGGAACCCGACCCTGACACGCACCCGGTTCTATTGGCTGACGATGTGACGGAAAAGGAACCACCCGCCAGTGGATGTCCATTTCAACGGCGCTGTACTCGCCACGTCGGAAAGATCTGCGACACGGCAACGCCACCTGCTCAAGGGCTGACCCGCGAACACATCATTCATTGCCATATCCCTGCGAAAGAGCTTGCCGACGAGCCAATCGGAGAGGACAAACACCAGCATTCAGCTGAGGCCAATACCAATCAGCTAATCTTGGACGGCGTCGTCTCCTCATCGTGACGCGTTTGAAAACTGACAGTACCTGGCCTTCAGTTCACGCGCAGTCGTCAGCGGATCGCTCTAGGCCGGTCCGTTCGACGCATTCATTGGCACGGAGGTTCTGCCAATGAATGGCGAGCCATCAACCTTGTCTTTATGCAAACGGACTGGCCAGCTGATTTGCCTTCGACCATTGCCGTCAGTTCACGCGCAGCCTCGCGCCCCATTTCCCGGTGCGGAACATGAACAGTGGTCAGGCCAGGGCTGACGATCTCGGCCAGTTCTATGTCATCGAAGCCTGTTACCGAGACTTGTTCCGGTACTTTGATCCCAAGCCGTCGTGCCTCGCTCAGGGCACCTGCGGCCAGAACATCATTGCCGCACATCACAACTGTCGGCCGTGGTGAAAGAGTCATCAACTGTGCAAAGGCGTCGGCACCCTTTTCGATCTCGTAATCCGTCTCAATCAGCGTCAGTGTTGCAGCGTCGAGCCCGCTCTGCGCCATTGCACGCTTTACACCTTCGACGCGGCCCTGTGCTCGGTCATTGCCCGATGTTTGCCCCGAGATCATGGCAATTCGTCGATGACCGGCCCCGATAACAAGCTGCGCAAGCTCACCCATGGCCTCGATATTGCTAAATCCGACAGAGGGCTGTTGCGCCTCTGGCGTATATGACCAAGCCACAAGTGACGGAACCTGATGCTGCTCGAGAAACGTATAGATGCTCGCGTCGCGCGCGTGCCCGATCAGCAACAGCCCATCCGCCCCGCGCGCGACCAACGTACGGATCTGCTCCCGCTCCATTTCAGGGTCATAAGCCGAGCTCGATACCAAAAGCGTATATCCTCTCTGGCGCAGTTGATCCTGGAATTCCTGCAGCCCCCGGGCAAAGATGGCATTGTCCATGGTCGGGATGATGGCCCCGATGGTGTAACTGCGATTTGCCGCCATGACCCGAGCCGCAAAATTCGGTGTATAGCCGAGTGATTCGACGGCCTGCATGACCCTCTGACGAGTTGTTTCGATCACCCGGTCCGGAGAGTTCAGGCAACGTGACACGGTGGCCGTTGAAACTCCCGCCTCTCTGGCGACGTCGTTAAGTGTCGGAGCTGAGCGGTTTTTTCCCATGCCATGCCTGCCATTGCTTTCCCCTGTCATAACACAAAACCGGTCGCTTGCCACTTGATCAATGTAAACGCTTGCATTGCAAATGTAAGCGCTTACAAATGGATTTGAGATAAGAATCTGGAGTTCTACGATGTTCCTTTGGGCTGCAATCGCCGTATTTGTCGCGTTTTTTTCCAATGTCGCCCTGGGCGCCTTTGGCAGCGGTGGATTTCTTGGAGATGTCGGAGAGATGCTGGTTCTGTTTGTTGCCTCGATCCTGTTCGTGGCGGCCATTCTCAAACGCGAAGCTGACCAGAAAAACAACACCGGCGGCTGACCGATCTTTAGGGAGGAAGACAATGACAAATGGTAAGGATGGCCTCAAATCTGCTGAGCGCCGAAATTTTCTGAAACTGGCCTCAACGGGCTCTTTCACCGCGGCAATGGTTGCTGGCGCCGGAGGCGTATTGTGGTCCTCGGAGGCTGTGGCCCAGACCGCCAAGGAAGAGAAAGAGCGAGAGCAGGCGGCAGAGCACGTCATGACTGTCGCCACGGCCTATGTGCTGGGGGCATCGCGCAGCTATCCGATCATGCAACTGGACCTGAAGGAAAACATCCAGAACGCCACCAACGGCAAGGTCTATGTCAAACTGGCCCCCGGTGGGCAGTTGGGTGCGGGCGGCGCACTTGTGCAAAAGGTTCAGGGCGGCACTATCCAGGCGGCGCAGCATTCGCTGTCGAACTTTGCGCCCTTCGCCTCGACCGTTGACCTGATCAACATGCCTTATCTGTGTGGCTCGAACCAGCGTTTCACCAATCTGGTCACGTCCGGTTTCTGGAAATCCGAAGTGGAACCCAAGGTCGAATCCAACGGCTTCAAAGCGCTGTTTTACGTGAACATCGACCCCCGCGTCGTCGCGGTCCGCAAGGGCGGCAACAAGGTGATGAGCCCCGGCGACATGTCCGGTGTCAAATTCCGCGTTCCGGGTTCGAAGATGTTGCAGCAGTATTATCGCATGGTCGGCGCCAACCCGACGCCTGTCGCCTGGGGCGAGACACCGTCAGCGATCAAACAGGGCGTGGCCGATGCGCTCGACCCGTCGGTCGGCGCGCTTTATGTCTTTGGCTTCAAGGACATCCTGAGCCATGTGACCTTTACCCAGGCCGTGCCGGACAGTCAGGTCTATTCCTGTAACCTGGAATGGTTCAGCGCGCTGCCGTCGGACGTGCAAGAGGGCGTTATGTGGGGTGCCGAGATGACCGGACACCAGAACCTGTCCAAGGTCCCCTCGGCCCGCGCCTATGCCATGTCCGAACTGACCAAGGCAGGTGTTCAATTCCACTCGCTCAGCGACGATCAGCTTGGCGAATGGAAAGAGGCCGGTGGATATCAGCGGTCCGAATGGGACGACTTCAAAAAAGAACTGGCAGGGTCGATGGACAACTTTGCCAAGATGGAAGAGGCCGCCGGCACGCAGGGCAAATACTTCGTGCACGACGCCTGATCCAAAGCCCGCAGGCATCCGCCATGGGTGCCTGCGCTACCCTTTTGACGACATGACCTGTGAACGCCACCGGATGGCGGATTTAAAGACGTGTCGAACGCCAAGGAATTACAATGAGTATCCTGCGATCAATCGACCAAAACGCAGAGCGCTGGCTGCTTCTGACGTTCTACGTGATGCTGGTTGCCACGATGGCAATCGAAGTCATTCGTCGCGAACTTTTTGCCTATTCCTCGATTTGGGGCGAAGAGATCGTGCGCTATTCCTTTATCTACCTCGCCTGGATTGGCGCTGCAGCGGCGGTCAAGGATCGCGCTCACATCCGCATCGACGTGATCCTTCATTACTTTGGCCCCCGGATGAAGGCGGCATTCTACATCTTTGGTGATCTGGTGATGCTCGTTGTCGCTCTGGTGGCGCTCTACTGGTCGTATGAGACGGTGCATGTCTCGGCCAAGTTCGGCTCGGTCAGCCACGGCCTGCGCATCTCGATGGTCTGGTTCCTGATGGCAGTTCCCCTTGGCTTTGCCCTGATGACCTGGCGTCTGCTGCAGTCTTTGTGGCGTGATATCAACGACTTTCGAGCCGGCCGCCCCGTGTTCGAAGGCGAAAAGATGTTTGATTGAGGGGATAAGACATGCTTTGGCAACAACTCAATCAAACCGTTGAACTTGGCTGGGATTTCTATCTGCCCGTTCTCATGTTCGTGGGTCTCATCGCCATGGCCGTGCCTGTCTGGGCCGCCATCGGTGCTGCTGCGATCACGATGCTCATCATGTCGGGCGATCTGCCACTTAGTGCCGTTGGCGAGAGCCTGTTCACCGGCATCGACGCCTTTGCCCTGACCGCCGTGCCGCTCTTTATCCTGACAGGCGACGTGTTGGTGCGCACCGGCCTCAGTCGCAAGTTTCTGGACGTGGCCGAGGCGCTGACCTGCTGGACTAAGGGCGGCTTTGGCTCGGCCACGGTTCTGGTCTGCGGCATGTTCGCGGCCATCTCGGGTTCGGACGCAGCCGGTGCTGCTGCCGTGGGTCGGATGACCATCAACCGTCTGGTCGAAAGCGGCTATCCCCGCCCCTATGCCTGCGCGTTGGTCGCGGCGGGTGCCTGTACCGGCATCCTGATCCCGCCGTCGATCGCTTACATCATCATCGGGCTTGTGCTGGGTATTTCCGCCTCGACGCTGTTTTTGGCCGCACTGATCCCCGGTCTGGCCATTCTGGTGTCCATTCTCGTGACCAACATCATCATGAACCGCCTCTACAGCTATGAAAGCGGCGGCAACATGAGCATGAGCGAATGGTCCGCCAACCTGCTGAAATCGCTGAAATCCGGCTGGTACGCCTTTATCGTGCCCGGCATCATCTTCTACGGCATCTTTTCGGGTCGCCTGACCCCGACCGAAGCCGGTGCCACCGCCGTGGTCGTGACCATCATCATGGGGTTCATCCTGAAAACCCTGAAGCTGTCGGACTTTCCGGCCATGCTGGTGAGCTCGGCCAAGGTCAACGGCGTCATCCTGCCAATCATCGCCTTCTCGGCCCCCCTGGCCGAAGCGCTGGCGATCATGGGTGTGCCGCAAGGGTTCGTGACCGCCGTGACTGGTTTGACCGACGATCCGGCCATGCTGATCCTGCTGATGATCGGCATCCTGATTGCCGCTGGCTGCGTGATGGAAACAACGCCCAACATCGTGATCCTGGCACCAATCCTGAAGCCGCTGGCGGACAACATCGGCATGAACGAGATTCAGTTCTGCATCATGATGATCACCGCCCTGGGTGTGGGTTTCATCACGCCGCCCCTTGGCCTCAACCTCTTTGTGGTCTCGGGCATCACCGGTGAATCGATCCTCAAGATCGCGGCGCGCGCTGTGCCCTTTGTTCTGACCATGCTGATCGTGGTACTCTTGATCGCATATGTACCCGCGATTTCGACAACCCTACTCCCCGATATCTACAAATAGGATTTCCCTGCAATGACACGCGAATACCTCAAGCAGGCAACGTTGACGCCCAAATCGAATGCCGCCGAAACCCACCTGATCGTCAAGGGAATCCTGGACGAGATCGAAGCAGGCGGTGATGCGGTGGCGATGAAATACGCCGCCAAATTCGACCAATACGAAGGCAACGTTCTGCTCACGCCCGAAGAGATCGAGGCCGCCTGTGACCTGGTGCCGGAAAAGCTCAAGGCCGATATCCGCTTTGCCCATGACAACGTGCGCCGCTTTGCTGAGTTGCAGAAAAGCACCGTCAGCGATGTTGAGACCGAGATCGCGCCGGGCTTTATCACGGGTCAAAAAGCGATCCCGGTTGATGCTGCCGGTTGTTACGTACCCGGCGGCCGTTACAGCCACATCGCCAGTGCGATCATGACCGTAACGACGGCCAAGGTCGCGGGCTGCAAGCATATCACCGCTTGCTCCCCTCCTCGTCCCGGCGTGGGTGTTGCCCCTGCGATTGTTTACGCCGCCCACATCTGCGGCGCGGACAAGATCATGGCCATGGGCGGTGTGCAGGGCGTTGCAGCGATGACCTTCGGCCTGTTTGGCCTGCCCAAGGCCAACATCCTTGTGGGCCCCGGCAATCAATTCGTGGCCGAAGCCAAGCGCATCCTGTTTGGCCGTGTCGGCATCGACATGATCGCGGGCCCGACCGATAGCCTGATCCTGGCCGATTCAACGGCAGACGCGCACATCGTCGCCACCGATCTGGTGAGCCAGGCCGAGCATGGCTACAACTCGCCTGTCTGGTTGGTCACCGATGACCGCAAGCTGGCCGAAGAGGTGATGGAACTGGTCCCCGGCCTGATCGCCGATCTTCCGGATGTGAACCGCGAAAACGCCACTGCGGCCTGGCGCGACTATGCCGAGGTGATCCTGTGTTCCGACCGAGAGGCGATGGCCGCGTGCTCCGACGAATATGCGCCCGAGCATCTGACCGTACAGGCCGAAGATCTGGATTGGTGGTTGGACCGGCTCACCTGCTATGGCTCGCTGTTCCTTGGAGAAGAAACGACTGTGTCCTATGGCGACAAGGCAACCGGCACCAACCACGTGCTGCCCACCTCGCGCGCGGCCAGCTACACCGGCGGTCTCAGCGTGCACAAATACATGAAAATCGTCACCTGGCAGCGCGCCACCCGAGAAGGATCGAAGGCCGTGGCCGAGGCCACCGCGCGCATCTCGCGCCTCGAAGGGATGGAGGGGCACGCCCGCGCCGCTGATGTGCGCTTGGCCAAGTATTTCCCGGACGAAACCTTTGATCTGACTGCAAATGGCTGACCCAAGACACCTCTTTGACCTGAACGGCAAGGTTGCCTGCATCACCGGCGCCAGCTCGGGTCTGGGGCGGCAGGCCGCGATGACCTTGGCCGCTGCGGGGGCCAAAGTCGTGGTCGTGGCACGCCGTGAAGAGGCGCTGCGCGAGACCTGTGGCGAGATCGGCGACGCCTCGGCCTATGTGGTGGCCGATGTCGCGGATCGGGACGCATTGCCGTCGATCAGCGACGCCATTCGCGCGCCCTTTGGGGCACCCGACATCCTGGTTCATGCTGCAGGCGTCAACACGCGGCAGGCAGCGGATGACGTGACAGATGACGGGTGGGACATGACGCTTACGCTCAATCTGTCCGCGCCCTTCTTCCTGAGCCAGACCTTTGTGCCCGAAATGAAGGCCAAAGGCTGGGGTCGGATCGTCAATTTCGCCTCGCTTCAAAGCACCCGTGCCTTTCCCGGCGGCATTGCCTATGGGGCCAGCAAGGGGGGCATCTCGCAGCTGACCCGCGCCATGGCCGAGGCCTGGTCGCCGCATGGCATCACCGCCAACGCCATCGGGCCCGGATTCTTTCCGACCGAGCTGACACATGCCGTTTTTGCCGACGATGCCCGCGCTGCCCGCAACGCAGCGCAAACCTGTATAGGGCGCAATGGACTGCTCAGCGACCTTGACGGCCCGCTGCTGTTCCTGTGCTCGGACGCGTCGGGCTACGTGACGGGACAAACACTGATGGTGGATGGAGGGTTCACAGCGAAATGAAGGCTCTGATCTATGAAGGCGTTGAAACGCTGGCCTATCGCGACACAATCGGCCCGATCTCGAACGTGGGCGAGCATCTGGTTCGGGTGGCGGCGGTTGGTATCTGCGGCTCGGACATGCACGCCTATCTGGGCCACGACGCCCGTCGCCCCGCCCCGCTGATCCTTGGCCACGAGGCGGCCGGAGTGATCGAAGGTGGGCCACAGAGCGGGCGCCGCGTGACCATCAACCCATTGGTGACCTGCGGCACTTGCCCCGCCTGCCTTGCGGGCCGCGAGAACCTGTGCATCGAGCGGCAGATCATTTCGATGCCACCGCGCGAGGGGGCCTTTGCGCAATATGTCTCGATGCCGGAAAGCAACCTGGTGACCGTGCCCGACAGCGTGCCGCTGAACAAGGCGGCCCTGGCAGAGCCCTTGGCGGTGAGTTGGCACGCCGCACGGCTTGCGCTTGAGGCGCTGCATCCGTCGATGGAACGACGTGCCATCGTAATTGGTGGTGGTGCCATCGGGCTGGCCGCCGCGTTGGCCTTGCAAGCCATGGGGGTCGAGGATATCACCATCATAGAGCCCAACGACAGCCGCCGCGCCTTTTTGCGTGAGCGATGTGGTCAACCTGCCGAAACTGCTACGCGCCACCCAGCCCCGTTGGTGATTGACGCCGTGGGCTATGCCAAAACGCGCGAGCTCGCCTCGGCTTTGGCTGAACCCGGCGGCGTGATCGCCCATGTGGGTCTGGGGGAGGATACAGGCGGCATTGATGTTCGGCGACTAACTTTGCAAGAGATCACCTTTGTTGGGACCTACACCTATACCGCACAAGATTTCCGAGACACCGCACAGGCCATTTTCGATGGTAAGCTTGGGGATCTGAACTGGATCGAAGAACGCCCCCTGTCCCAGGGGGCCGAGGCCTTTCGCGACCTGAGACGCGGGATCGTGGCGGCCCCCAAAATCGTTCTCGATCCTTGGAACTGACAGCGAAAGGAAACAGCCCATGTATGACAAGATACTGGTTCCCATGGCCCTTGATCACGGCCTGTCGCCCGAGACGCTGAAAGTGGCCAAGGCGCTTTGTACACCCGGTGGCAACATCGTGGCATTTCATGTCCACGAAGCCCCCCAAGGTTCGGTCGCCGCATTTTTGGACAAGGACGCCGTACGCGAGGGATTTGAAAGAGCCGTGCAAGTGCTGAAGGAAAAGACCGACGGACTGGACGGGGTCACGGCCGAGATTGTCAAAGGCCACACCTATCGCTCGATCATTGATTATGCGGCGGCGCATGATGTCGATTGTATCGTCATCGGATCACACAAACCTGGATTCAGCGACTATCTGCTGGGTTCAACGGCTGCTCGCGTGGTGCGCCATGCGCCCTGTGCTGTCCATGTCTACCGAAGAACCTGAAGTTTCCATTTCAAAGCAAAGGCAAACCGCCGATGAGTATTGACGCCCGGATCGCGGATGATCTGATAGCCAACGGGATCGAGTTTGTGACGACCGTTCCCTGCAAACAACTGGCCGGAGTGATCGAGGAGGTCGACAAACGGCCCGAGATCC